>NZ_CAIZIZ010000334.1 GCF_903933125.1 uncultured Lamprocystis sp.
CGCCGCCGAGCGAAGCGGTCCACGATCTCGGCCCCGCCGCCTGTCCCCGAGCAAGGCACCGCCTCGGGCGTGCGGTTGCCCAGGCACTGGTGCGGTCGCTCGCCGTTGTAGAAGGCGAAATACTCGGTCAACCCCAGCAGCAGCTCGGGCACGGCGGCGTAGTTCTTGAGGTCGATGTTCTCGTATTTCACGCTGCGCCACAGGCGCTCGACGAAGATGTTGTCCAGCGCGCGGCCGCGCCCGTCCATGCTGATGGCAATCCCAGCGTCCAGCAGGACGCCCGTGAAGGCATCGCTGGTGTACGGCAACCCCTGGTCGATTTTGAAAATGGCGGGCGTGCCGTGGGTCCGCAAGGCGTCCTCCAGGCAGTCCACGCAGAACCCCGCCTCCCAGGTGTTGGCGAGTTGCCAGGACAACACCCGCCGCGTGTACCCGTCGATCACCGCCACCAGATACACGCATCCATGCTCCAGACGGATGTCGGTGATGTCGGTGCTCCAGACCTGGTTGGGGCGCACTACCGCGACCCACCGCAACAGGTACGGGTAGACCTTGTGCTTGGGGTGCGGTCGGGCAGGGGCGCAGGGCCTCCGGGCCGCTGGTGACGGTCAGAGGTGCCGGGCGGCGGCCAAGTTCCACCGGGGTGGTCTCGCGGGTGCTGTCGCGGCCGGCTTGTAGTTCGGCGACGCGGGCTTGGTGGATGTCGAAGCCGATGACTGGGCGCTGTTTTCCGAATTCGACCGCGAGCGGCAGGCCGACGTAGCCCAGGCCAATTACGGCGATGGGAGTGTCTGGATCGCTGAGGTGCACGTGGGTTGAGTCCATGGGCGTGTTCCGTTATGCCTTGGCGATGTACCAGGGGATGGCGATCGCTAAGCCGTCGCTCAGGCGCTAGCAGCCTGTCGGACTACCCTTGCCGGCATAGGCCCGTTCCAGGTCGCTCAGATCCAGACTTTCCACCACCTCGACCACGTCGCGCGCCAGGTGCCCCTCGCGCAGCCACTCCTGGACCGACGGGGGAGGAGGAAGTCGATGTCGCGGTCGATCAGATGGAATTTGCTCATCTTCGCCAGCCCTCTTGGAGTACGACTGTATCTCCTACCCCGCCGGAATGCAGAGCCTAAGTCCGACAGGCTGCTATGGTTCCTCGGACTTAAGCTCGACCCGTCCTTTACTCTCAAAGACGAGCGTCGACGGTCTGCACCGGCAGAACGGACTTCACGTCGTAGAGGATTGACTTGGGTTTGGCCCAGCGGCGGATCCCGGTCGCGCCGGTCTCGATGAAGTCGCGGTGGGCGACGGCGAGGATGATGGCGTCGTAGGTGCCTTCGGCCGGGGGCTCGGGCAGACAGTCGAGTCCGTATTCATGCTTGGCCTCGGCGCGGTCGACCCAGGGGTCGTAGCAGTCCACGGCGATGGTGTAGTCGCGCAGGGCCAGGATGATGTCGATCACGCGGGTATTGCGCAGGTCCGGGCAGTTTTCCTTGAACGCGAAGCCGAGGACCAGGATGCGGCTGTTGCACACGGGGATGCCGGTTCGGAGCATGAGTTTGACCACGGTTTCGGCGACATGGGCGCCCATGCGGTCGTTGATACGGCGCCCGGCGAGGATGACCTCGGGGTGGTAGCCGATGGCGACGGCTTTGTGGGTCAGATAGTAGGGGTCGACACCGATGCAGTGTCCGCCGACTAGGCCGGGGCGGAAGGGGAGGAAGTTCCATTTGCTTCCGGCCGCTTCGAGGACCTCCAGGGTGTCGATGCCGAGTTTGTTGAAGATGAGGGCGAGCTCATTCATGAGGGCGATGTTCAGATCGCGCTGGGTGTTCTCGATGACCTTGGCGGCTTCGGCGACACGGATGCTGCTGGCCGGGTGGGTGCCGGCCGTGATGATTTGGTTGTAGAGGGCATCGACGATGGCGGCGATCGCGGGGGTGGCGCCGCTGGTGACCTTTTTGATGGTGGTCAGGCGGTGTTCGTGGTCGCCGGGGTTGATGCGCTCGGGGGAGTAGCCGCAGTAGAAGCCGTTCCGGTCGGGTGGCGCTGGTGGCTTGTCCGTGGCCTCGGTGGTGGAGTGTCGGATGACGCTGTCGCTCATCCGACCTACGGCATTTGTCTGGGTCGGTGCTCGGCGGTCGGGGTTGAGGGGTGTCTCGGGAACCGTGGTGCGGCGGTCGGCGTGGAGGTAGATCAGACCGGAGGCGCTGGCGAGCACGGGGACGCAGTCTTCCTCGGTGCAGCCGGGGTAGACGGTGGATTCGTAGATGACCAGGTCGCCGGGTTTCAGCACCTTGCCGACGGTCTCGGAGGCCTTGATCAGGGGCGTGAGATCGGGACGCTTGTAGTCATCGACCGGGGTGGGCACGGTGACGATGAAGATGCGGCAGGGGCGCAGGGCGTCCAAATCGCCGGTATAGCTCAGGTGGCGGGCGGCGGCGAGATCCTCGGGGCTGGTCTCGCGGGTGCTGTCGCGACCGGCCTCGAGCTCGGCGATGCGGGTCGGGTTGATGTCGAAGCCGATCACCGGGCGGTGTTTGGCGAACTCCACGGCGAGCGGCAGACCGACGTATCCCAGGCCGATGATGGCGATGGGGGTGTCGGGATCCGTCAGGTGGGCGAGGTGTTTGTCCATGTGTGCTCGGGGCGCTGGCTGTGGGTCCGGGTTCGGGGGTTTGGGCTTCGGGCGCGCGACGCGGAGCGTCGGGGGCTACACTCCCACGCGGAGCGTGGGAGCGAGTGACGGTGACGTGCGCTGCGAGGTCTTCGGGGCTGGTCGTCTCTCTGGCCCGCTCAGTTGGGTTGCTGATTCCCGGAAATCGCCCTATTCATCAGACGACTTGTCGCTGCATGGCGATGGCTTTAACTTGGCGCGCCACGCGCGATAGGCCGCCGCCAGATCAGCCGCCGCCGCAATGGCGGACTCGATTGCGGCAAAACGCGTTTCCGGTTGCTCGGGATATTCATGGGCGAGACGGTTGCGGATCTCGCGCCAGCCCAGCCAGTTGTCGACATCGATGAAGCCCAGTTTTTCGAGCCGGTTCAGGCGATCGATCATGGGCCAGTCTTCGAAGGGCTCCGACAGCGCGGCAAGGGTTGCCGGAACCAGGCGCAAACCCAGGGTATCCTGCAGCTTGCTGAAGCGGAACAGCAGTTGATCGAGAATCCTCAAGGTCTCGGGGTCCGTCTCCAACTCCAGCAGGTTGGCGGGGGGCGCGGCGTGCCAATCCTGCAAGGCGGACTCCAGGGTAGCGAGGTGTCGATCGGCTTCCCAAAGAGCTGTGGCGAGCGGGTTGTGGTCGGTCATCCCGGGACTCTGGTCAGCACTCGACTGTCGCGGCGAGCGACACGGATGATCGGCCGGTCGTCCGGCACGCCGGCAGGGGCGATGAGGACGTCGATGCGTCGCTCGCCCAGCAGGCGATAGAGCCGGGCGATGAAGCGGTGACGCTGCTCGACCAGTTCTTGCGGCGAGAGCGGGGCGGACGGTTCGACCAGCAGATCGATATCCCCGCCGCGCCGGCTGTCGTCCAGGCGCGATCCGAATAGGCGGACCGTCGAGCGAGGGGCGAAGGTCTCGCGGGCTGCCCGCTCGATCGCGGCGATTTCTGTCGGGTTCAGGCGCATGCAAAATCTCCCGGCAAGCCACGCGCCGACGCGACGCAAGCCGCGTCGCGGATTGGCAGCACCGTCGCCGCGATGTCAGGCCGTCGTGGATTGGGGCAAAAAGTGCTCATCGATCAGTTGTTCCAGAGTGTAGGGGCAACTGGAGGGGAACGCGTGCTCCAGCAGACCGGTTTCGCCTGCCGCCAGCAATCTGGCGCTGATGACGCTGTCCTCCAGATCGCTGATCAGTCGGGGCTTTAGGCTTGGGCTGTTAGGCTCGTGACGCGTAGCGTCGGGGCTACACTCCCACGCGGAGCGTGGGAGCGAGAAGTCAATGGCCTAGGCGCTGTGCTGGCTGTACCAGGGAATGGCGATCTCCAGGCCCTCGCCGAGTCGATGGGTGGGCGCATATCCCAGACGCGTGGCGGCCTTTGTGATGTCGGCCAGGCTGTGGCGGACGTCGCCGGGGCGAAAATCGCGGTAGCTCGGTTGTGCGCCCTGCAGGTGCGGATAGCGCGGCAGCAGGTGGCGGTGGATCAGGGCGTAGAGATCGTTGAGCGTGGTGCGCTCGCCGACGGCGACGTTGTAGACCTGGTTCGCGGCTTGCGGGGTGGTCGCGGTGGCGGCCAGGAGGTTGGCCTGCACGGCGTTGTCGATGTAGCAGAAGTCGCGGCTGGTCTCGCCATCGCCGTTGATGAAGACAGCTTGGCCGGCGATGAGCGCGGCGGTCCATTTGGGGATGACCGCGGCATAGGCGCCGTTGGGGTCTTGGCGTCGGCCGAAGACGTTGAAGTACCGCAGACCGATGCTGTCCAGGCCGTAGGCACGCGCGAAGACGTCGGCGTACAGCTCGTTGACGAGCTTGGTGACGGCATAGGGCGAGAGCGGCTTGCCGATGACGTCTTCATGCTTGGGCAGGCCGGGATGATCGCCGTAGGTGGAGCTGCTGGCGGCGTAGACGATGCGCTTGACGCCGGCATCGCGGGCGGCGAGGAGCATGTTGAGGAAGCCGTCGATGTTGGTGGCGTTGGTGGTGATCGGGTCATCGAGCGAGCGCGGCACGGAGCCGAGGGCGGCTTGGTGCAGGACATAGTCGGCACCGGCGCAGGCTCGGCGGCAGTCGGCGAGGTTGCGGATGTCGCCTTCGATGAAGGTGAAGCGGTCCCACTGGGCTGGTGTGACCAGGCGTTGGACCTCATCGAGATTGCGCCGGTGGCCGGTGGCGAAGTTGTCGAGACCGATGACGGTTTGGTCGAGCCCGAGCAGCGTCTCCAGGAGGTTGGAGCCGATGAAGCCGGCCACACCGGTGATGAGCCAGATACGCGGGGCGGTTTGGTGGGCGGCTTTGGTGTTGTCGTAGGTCGTCATAGGGGCTGTTGCTGCTGGCGATCGGCGTATCTAAATGATTCCCGGGACAGGATCTACGGGCCTGATCGGGTCGAATGTATTGGCCCCGCAACCACTTCGCTTCGCTCAGTGGGCGAATCAATTCGCGTCTACACTGGTGGGTGGGATCGGACTTCTGAGTCGAGTTGCCGCTCCGCGTGGGAGTGGCGTTGGGACGCTCCGTGTCCCTGCCGTCGAAGTGATGCGCGGTATCGGGGATGTGTCGGTCGTCCGGCGCGGCATGGGCGCCTCGGCGTCTGGGCTACACTCCCACTCGGCGAGACTGTGCAAGTATTCGCTCGCGCTGTCGGGCGGCGCGTTTTCGCGCATCAGCGCGCCGCAGCAGGCGCAGGGCGCGTTCACCCGACGGCAAGATCGGGCTGGCGAAAACACTCGACAAGACCGCCGATCGCCTCACCGAGGCGCTTGAGCACTCTGGCGAGCACCCGAAAACGCACGCCGAGACCACCCCCGTCAGCGCCCGTCTCGCGGTGCGCCCGGCACAGGGCGATGAAGTCCTCGACGCCGAAGAGACTCAGCAGTCGTCGGAAGTTGTAGCAGTGAACCAATAGGGCCATTTCACCGCGCACCTTTTCGAAGCCGCGCATCAGGAAGTGATCCCAACCCAGCCAGCGCTTCATCGTCCCGAATGGATGTTCGCAGAGCGCAGCGCGTTGGCGCATCGCCTCGGGGGAGGCGGCCATCCGCGTGCGGTGGCGATCCACGGCATCGGCATGCTCGGAGCGGTAAATTTGCCGGCTCGGGGTCTTCTCGGGCAGACAGGCGTCGCGCTGCGGGCACGCCCGGCAGTCGCGCTCGTCGCTGCGGTAACGCTGGCGCAGGACACCGTTCTTGGCCGCGGGCTGCCCGCTCGGCGCGAGCTGCTGGCCAGCCGGGCAGATGTCGACATCCAGCTCGGCGTCGTCGTGGAAGGCGCTGCCGGGCAGGCGGCCCTCGGCGTGGGCCGAGCCCTTTTTCTCGGGCAGCGGGACGTAAACGGTGATGCCGCGCGCCTCGCAGGCCGCGATCTCAGCCTCGGTGAAATAGCCGCCGTCGGCGAGGATCTCCGGAGACGGAACCTCCGCCCCCTCGGGGGCGTTGTCCGCGAGGACCTGGCGGGACTGCTCGGCCATCACCGTGAGCTGGCCGTAGTCGTTGCCGGCGTTGGTGACCTCGTGGGTCGGAATCAGGCCGTGCCGATCGTCGACAACGACCTGCACGTTGTCGCCGGTGACCTGCTTGCCGTTTTTGGTGAGCCGCCGGGCGTCCGCATCGGTGCGCGAGAGCTGCGTCTCGCCGGTCTCGGCGAGGACCTTCAGCTGATCACGCCGGCGCCGAGCACGCTCCTGCAGCGCGGCGAGCTGCTCGGCAGTGAGCGTGGGCTGCGCCGGGCCGGACGCCTCGCCGGCATCGGCGGTGTCGATCTCCTCGTGGTAGCGCTCGATGTCGCGCTCCAGTGCCGCCAGCTCGCGCTCGAGCTGCTGTTTGGTTTTGATGCTGCCCGCACTGACATTGCCGTTGAAGAAGCTGCCGTCCGGACCGACCCGGGTGCCGCCGTACAGCCCCGGCTCACGGCACAGCAGCATGAACTCGCGATTGATCGCCTTGAGCGCCTTGGCGTTGTCTTTGCAGAAATCCGCAATCGTGTGGTCGCCCGTCTGCAGTCCCTTCGGTAGCCACATGACCTCCAGGTTGCGTTGACACTCGCCGGCCAGCCGCCGGCTGGAGTGCACCCGGTTCAGATCGCCGCAGAGATCGAGCTTGAGAAGGTCGGCCGGATCATAGGCGGGTTGGCCCGCACCACCTGCCCCGGCACCGTGCTTGAACCCCGGTTCACCGACATCGACCATCAGGTCGACACAAGACGCCGATAGCCCGTGCCGGGTTGTCCTCTGCGATGTCATCCTCCACGCTCGGCGGCAGCAACATCGGCTGGCTCGGCTCAAAGCCGCGCTTGTAACGCCGCCCGCGCAGGACATCGGCCACCGCGGCGGCGGCACGCTTCGGTGCGGGCGTGCCATCATCCTCGCCCGGCGGCAGGAAGGCGAGCTGCTCGGGCGGCAGATGCGGCGGTGGGCAGGGCGTCGGCATCGGTGCGTCCACGGTCACTCCGGCGGCGGGATCTCGGCGGCGATGCGGCGTATTTTAGCACTCCCGCCCCTTTGGTGAAGGGCGGTGGAATACTTGCACAGTCTCGGAGCGTGGGAGCGAACACCGAGGTCCAACTGGGAACTCGGGAAAAACTTGACGGCGAGCAGGCTCAAGAACATGTTGGCCCGGCCTGCCTGGCGGCCGAGCCGTTCGATACTGGCGATGTTCTCGCTTCCCAGCTGCTGGTGTGCCAGCGCCAAGCCGTCGCCAGGATGCTGGCGAGGTCGGCATATTCCGGCTGCCAGCCGAGCGCACGGCGGATTCGGGAAGCATCGCCGACCAGACGAGCTGGGTCGCCGGGCCGGCGTGGTCCGATCTCGACGGGGATGCGCTTACCGGTGACGCTCTTGGCTTGTTCGATGACCTCGTGCACCGAAAATCCCTGTCCATTCCCGAGATTGTAGGCCGTGCTCTCGGCGCCCTGCTCCAAGGCTTGGAGTGCGAGAACGTGCGCCTGGGCCAAATCGGTGACGTGGATATAGTCGCGGATGCAGGTACCGTCGGGCGTCGCGTAGTCGTCGCCGTGGACGGTGACGGCCGGACGTTGACCGGCGGCGGCGTCGAGCACGAGCGGGATCAGGTGTGTCTCCGGGTCATGCGCCTCGCCGATCTCGGCCTCCGGGTCGGCGCCAGCGGCATTGAAGTAACGCAGGACGATCGACTTGAGACCGTGGGCGGTGTCGAAGTCGCCGAGCATGCGCTCGATCATCAGATTGGAGGCACCGTAGGGGTTGATGGGACGCTGCGGATGCTGATCGTCGATCGGGGTCTGCTCGGGAACGCCGTAGGTGGCGCAGGTGCTGGAGAAGATCAGCTTGTCGATGCCGCGGTCGCGCAAGGCTTCGAGCAGGGTCAAGCTCCCGGCGACGTTGTTGCGGTAATACTTGCCGGGGTTCTGCACGGATTCGCCGACGTAGGCGTAGGCGGCGAAGTGCATCACGGCGGCGGGGCGATAGCGTTGGATAACGGCATCAAGGCGGACGCGGTCGGCAATGTCGCCCTCTTCCAACGGGCCCCAGCGCACGGCCCAGCGATGGCCGTAGACCAGGTTGTCGTAGCTGACGGGGGTGTACCCCTCTTGCGCCAACGCTTTACAGGCATGGCTGCCGATGTATCCAGCACCCCCGGTGACGAGAATGTTCATGAAGCAGGTCTCCCGGTCAGCGTCTCGGTGACTGTCCGCGGCGCAAGAGGGCATCGAAGTAGGCGATGGTCGGCTGGAGGCCCTCGCGCAACGTCACCTTCGGCTCCCAGCTCAAGGCGCTGCGGGCCAGCCCGATGTCCGGCTGGCGCTGCTTGGGATCATCCTGCGGCAGGGGTTCGTGCACCAGAGGGGCGCTTGAGCCGGTGAGATCGCGGATGGCCGCGGCAAGCTCGATCATCGTGAACTCACCGGGGTTGCCGAGGTTGACCGGGCCGGCGAGGTCATCGGGGCTGTTCATGAGCCAGATGAAGCCCTCGATCAGATCGTCGACATAGCAGAACGAGCGTGTCTGGGTGCCGTCGCCGTAGAGGGTAATGGGCTTGTTCTGCAGCGCCTGGACGATGAAGTTCGAGACCACCCGCCCGTCGTTGGGGTGCATGCGCGGCCCGTAGGTGTTAAAGATGCGGGCGACTTTGATGCGCATGCCGTGCTGGCGACGGTAGTCGAAGAAGAGCGTCTCGGCACAGCGCTTGCCTTCGTCGTAGCAGGACCGAATCCCGATGGGGTTGACGTGGCCCCAGTAGTGCTCCGGCTGTGGGTGGATGGCCGGGTCGCCATAGACCTCGCTGGTGGATGCCTGGAAGATCTTGGCCTTCACCCGTTTGGCGAGGCCCAGCATGTTGATGGCGCCGTGCACGCTGGTCTTGGTGGTCTGCACCGGGTCGTACTGATAGTGAATCGGCGAGGCCGGGCAGGCCAGGTTATAGTCTCGTCGACTTCGACATAGAGCGGGAAGGTGACGTCGTGGCGCATCAGCTCGAAATACGGGTTGTCGAGGAGATGGGCGATGTTGTCCTTGGTGCCGGTGAAGAAGTTGTCGAGACAGATGACGTCGTTGCCTTCAGCGAGCAGGCGCTCGCAGAGATGGCTGCCGAGGAAGCCGGCGCCGCCGGTGACGAGGATGCGTTTTCTGAGTGAATAGGCCATTGGGCTTTACGGGTGATGGTTAACAGCGGTTTGCTGACGCTTGCAGTGGGGGCTGGCTGAGCGATCACGGCCATGGCCTCGGGGTCCGGCAGGCTGCCGGGATGGCGGAGCGAGCGGTTTGCCGGGCGCTGCTTCGTCCCGGCTTGGAGGCCGCCGGGACACAGGGCCAGGGACGGTATCTTGCAACCAGCACATCGCCCATGGTTGCGCGATGGCCTTGCCTGGCACTGGGTTCCGGCATCCTTGCCGGAACGACGGACCGAGCGGTGAACCGCGATCTGCGTCGTCCCGGCTTGGAGGCCGGGACCCAGTGCCAGGGACGGTAACCCACAACCAGCACACCGCCCAAGGTTGCACGATGGCCCTGCCTGGCACTGGATTCCGGCATCCTGCCGGAATGACGGGTTGCAAGATCCGCGGCGACCCGGCAGGGCGGGGGCGCGGCGGCAGTGCTTGGCTTGTGCTTGGGGCACCGGGCTGGCTGAGTGGTGCCATCCGTGGCACTGGGTTCCGGCAGCCTGCCGGAACGACGGGGTCAGGCGTTCGGGTCGAGGTCCGCAGCCGGGTCGGCGTGCAGGGCGCGGACGTCCTGGCGCAGACGGGCGATCTCGGCTTCCAGGGCCAGGTATTCGGCTTCTTTGCGCTGGAGGAAGCGCAGGGTGATCTGGGCCTTTTGCTCGATACCTCGCGGGGTGAGCAGGTAGGTGTAGGCCCGTTTGTCTTTGCTGGTGCGGAAGTTCTGGATCTTGATCCAGCCTTTGTCGACCAGGGCACGCACGCAGTAGTTGGCGGCGCCGACGCTGACGCCCAATTCCCGCGCCAGGGCGCGCTGGGAGAGCGCGGGGTTGGCTTGCAGCAGGCGCAGGGCGTGGAAGTGGCGGTCTTCGCTCACGGCGGGGGCGGCTCCTGGGGGCTTCGGTGAGGTCCGGATCACGTTGTCTAGCGTTCGCACCTGATATCCAGACAGACCTTCGGGTAGGGGCGGGTTTGAAACCCGCCCCTACGTCCGATTATCACGTCCGAAGGCGATACCTGCACGGCCAGCCGGAGGTTGAGGCCTCAGTTGGGTGCGGGGCGCCGCCCGCTAAAGCGTCGGCCTCTGGTTGGGGTGCACCGGGCGCTGGGGGGCGGGGCAGCGGAGACCTGAGGCGACCGGTGCGGGGCGTTCGAACGGGTCCGGACACGCTACCGCCCTACCCAGTCAGTGGCGGGCATGGCCGAGGTCATTGGTTCGCACTATTTGTTCGGTCCTTAAACGACGGGGCCATGCTAACGCGGGTGAGGCGCGGCGGCAAGGTGGTTTGGCCGTTTGGCTGGCGGCGGCGCCCGGCGCGGGAGACTGGGTCGCTGTTTGCCGCGACAACTCCCAGGAGTCCAAGGCTTCAGCCTTGGCCAGGCGATCCAAGGCTGAAGCGTTATACTCCAGCCGGCCGGTGCCTCGGCTGGCCGGAATGCTGATCAAGGCGGTACTGCGCCGGATGAGAGGGCACCGCGCGATCTGCGGCGCTACAGGCGGCCGTCGACGGCATCGACCGGCAACACGGATTTCACGTCGTAGAGGATCGACGTGGGCTTGGCCCAGTGCCGAATCCCCGTCGCGCCCGTCGCGATGAACTCGCGATGGGCAACGGCGAGGATGATGGCGTCGTAGGTGCTGGGCGCCGGGGGCTCGGGCAGGCAGTCGAGGCCGTATTCGTGCTTGGCTTCGTCACGGTCGATCCAGGGGTCGTAGCAGTCGACGGTGAGGTTGTAGTCACGCAGGGCCTGGATGATGTCGATGACGCGGGTGTTGCGCAGATCCGGGCAGTTTTCCTTGAAGGCGAGGCCGAGCACCAGGATGCGGCTGTGGCAGACGCCGATGCCGCGCTTGAGCATCAGCTTGACCACGGTCTCGGCGACGTGGGCGCCCATGCGGTCGTTGATGCGCCGCCCGGCGAGGATGACCTCGGGGTGGTAGCCGCTGGCGACGGCTTTGTGGGTCAGACGCTTGGCTTCGAGTCCAGCTCAGCCGACAGTTGGTTCGCGCGGGCTGCGATTTTGTCGATGGGCAAATCGGACAGGCCTTGCTGACACCACGCCGTGTCATTCTGGCCGCGAATCCGGTCATGCTGTTGGGGCTCAACCCGCGTTATCTCCGATCAGGTCCTCAAGGCTGGCGGCATCGAAGATACCGTCGAGCCAGGTGTCTAATTGCGCGACCGGCACCGCATCGATCCGCTGCTCCGCCCATGCGGGTAATGGGCCGAAACGGCGCGTGAGCAAACGCTTGAGGCTTTCGGCCTTGCCCTTCGCCTCACCCTTCGTCTCGCCCTTCGTCTCGCCCTTGGCCTCGCCCTCGGCAAAGATCGATTGATACGCCTTCGTCTCTTGAATCGGGGTCACTAAATTCAGCATCGCCCAGATCTCCTTCGCGGTCAGTCCGCGAAATCGCTCGAAAAACCAAAACTCCAACACCTGCCCCAGAATCTCGCGCACCTCCGGGGCGAGCGACCCATCCTGCACGGTACGCCACAAACCCTGCGCACGGGCACGCAGGTCATCATCGTCGTCGATCAGCAGCGGCGCGAAGACCGCCACATAGGGGTTGTCCGGCTCGCGCACTAGCCAGTCCGGCAAGACGCACCGCAGCGCAACCTGCAGCAACGGCGCTTCGGCCTGGTTCGCCCAGCGCGGAAAGCGCGGACGGTCTTGCTCGCGCAGAAAGATCCCCACGCCGATCACGTCCCGATGCGGATGCTCCTCGCCGTACAGACCGATCTTGGTGAGCAGGTTGTACCAAGCCTTCTCCGAGTGCTGACCCTGGAATTCGACCACGTAGACCGGCCCATCGTGCCCGTCGGGCTCGAATATCCCGTCCAAACGCCGCTCCAGACCTTTGATCGTCAGGGAACAGAACCGGTAGGGACCGATCAATTCACGACCGCCGGTGAGCACCCGGAAGGCTTCGGCGCCGGCGGAGAGAAAGAGGTAGATCGGGTGGTCGGTCTTTATCGGAACGCTCGGTTGGAGGTCTTCTTGCTCCCCTGCGGAGAGCCTGCGCAGGGACCCGCCGCGGAGACGCGCCGCAGGTTCGACTCGCGGCCGATGCCATGACCCGGGCGTTCTCGGTGGTCCGTCGGGTCGCTCGGACGGAAGCGCAAACCACCGGCCGTGAATCGGCGGGCATCGTCCGACCCGACCTTTGCCCTCAGAGACGACCATCGACGGCATCGACCGGCAACACAGATTTCACGTCATAGAGGATCGACTTGGGTTTGGCCCAGTGACGAATCCCGGTCGCACCCGTCGCGATGAAATCGCGATGGGCAACGGCGAGGATGATGGCGTCGTAGGTGCCGGGTGCCGGGGGTGCGGGCAGACAGTCGATGCCGTATGCGTGCTGCGCTTCGTCACGGTCGATCCAGGGGTCGTAGCAGTCGACGGTGAGGTTGTAGTCGCGCAACGCCTGGATGATGTCGATGACGCGGGTGTTGCGCAGGTCCGGGCAGTTTTCCTTGAAGGCGAGGCCGAGCACCAGGATGCGGCTGGTACAGACGCCGATGCCGCGCTTGAGCATGAGCTTGACGACGGTCTCGGCGACATGGGCGCCCATACGGTCGTTGATGCGTCGCCCGGCGAGGATGACCTCGGGGTGGTAGCCGCTGGCGACGGCTTTGTGGGTCAGATAATAGGGGTCGACGCCGATGCAGTGGCCGCCGACCAGGCCGGGGCGGAAGGGCAGGAAGTTCCATTTGCTGCCGGCCGCTTCCAGCACCTCCAGGGTGTCGATGCCGAGCTTGCCGAAGATGAGGGCGAGCTCGTTCATTAGGGCGATGTTGAGGTCGCGCTGGGTGTTCTCGATGACCTTGGCGGCTTCGGCGACGCGGATGCTGCTGGCCGGGTGGGTGCCGGCGGTGATGATTTGGCGGTAGAGGGCGTCGACGACGGCGGCGATGTCGGGGGTGGAGCCGCTGGTGACTTTTCTGATGGTGGTCAGGCGGTGGTCGTGGTCGCCGGGGTTGATGCGCTCGGGGCTGTAGCCGCAGTAGAAGCCATGGTCGGGCATCGGTGGCGGCGCCACGGGACGCGGGAGCGCCCGCGCGGGCTCCCACGCTGGAGCGTGGGAGCCAGATGGGGTGTGGAGATAGGTCAGACCGGAGTGGCGCGCGAGGACGGGGACGCAGTCGTCTTCGGTGCAGCCGGGGTAGACGGTGGATTCGTAGATGACCAGATCGCCGGGTTTGAGGACGTTGCCGACGGTTTCGGACGCTTTGAGCAAGGGCGTCAGGTCAGGGCGTTTGTAGTCATCGACCGGGGTGGGCACGGTGATGATGAAAATGCGGCAGGCGCGCAGGGCCTCGGGGTCGCTGGTGACCTGGAGGTGGCGGGCGGCGGCCAGTGCGTCCGCGGCGACTTCGCGGGTGCGGTCGTGCCCGGCTTGGAGTTCGGCAATGCGCGCGGGGTGGATGTCGAAGCCGACGACCGGGCGGTGTTTGCCGAATTCGACCGCCAGCGGCAGGCCGACGTAGCCGAGGCCGATGATGGCCAGCGGGCAATCCGGTGCGCGCAGGTGGGCGAGGGCGGCAGTGGCGGTGCTAGGGTCCATGTCGGGGGTGTTCGGCCGGCGGTCTGGTGGATGCGTGGGGACGGCGTGGATCGCTCAGGCGCCATGGGTCAGCGTGGTGGCCGGGCCTGGGTGCTGGACGCGGACGTTTGGGGGCCAGGTCTGGCGGCACCGGGCTGGCTACGAGGTACCGTCCATGGCACTGGGTTCCGGCATCCTTGCCGGAACGACGGGCTGCGCGATCCGCGGCGGCCGGCGGGGCGGGGCTGCGGCGGCAACGCTTGGCTGATGCTTGCGACACCGGGCTGGCTGAGCGGTACCGTCCATGGCACTGACCCCCGCGGGGTCGTCGGCAGTCAATGGTCGTGACGGCGCTGTTGCTTCAGCCAGGCTTCGATGAGCGCGGGATCGAGACCTTCCAGCCGCTCCTCAAGGGCGAGCCCACGCAGCCGCTTCTCGGGGGCAAGTTCGCGCAGCCGATCCTCTTCCACCAGGCGATCGAGGAACGTCTTCAGGTGCTTGGGATCGCGCAGGACGTCTTCCAGAAGGTCCCGCATCGCGTCGCGTTCGACCTCTTCAACAGTGTATGCCATGGCGGTCTCCAGGCCACCGGTGGCGGCCAGTTGGTCACGCGAGAAGATGCCAATGCGGCTGCGCGGGTGGCGATGGCGTAGCGGCGAACGTCGCGCGCCGGCAGCAACGGGTAGGCACCCGCGGGTTCGGCCGGCGGCTCATCGGTCCCGCGCGCGCCGCTGCGGGCGCGTAGCGAGGCCAGCTTCCGGTAGGTGACGTAGTGGCTGACGCGCTCTTCCAGCGCCCAGGCGTTGAACGGCTCCGCGGCGGATTTGTCGCTGAGCAGGTTGTGGGCAGCCAGATTCTCCAAGCC
>NZ_CAIZIZ010000335.1 GCF_903933125.1 uncultured Lamprocystis sp.
CTGCGGGCGACGGTCGCACTGGCGGCTGACGCCGTGGTCGAGGTCCTGTTCCTGACCGGAGTGGCCCCGGACCGGGCGAGCGCGCTGGCGCTGCTGGACGGTTATCACCGCCCGGAAGCGGCCCCCGCGACCGGCACGACCATGCCGGCTGTCGGCACGGGGCCGACCGGACAGATGGCCGGCGCCCCCGATAAGCCGGCGGCAGCCCTGGACCTCGCGGGCGAGCCGCTGCGGCTGTTCAACGGCTACGGCGGGTTCTCCGCGGACGGGCGCGACTATGTCCTGCCGTTGCGCCGGTCGGGCACTGACGCGGGCGCCCTGCCCCGCCCGCCGCTGCCCTGGATCAATGTCATCGCCAATGAACGGGCCGGCTGCCTGGTGAGCGAGGTGGGCGCCGGTTACACCTGGGCGCGCAACAGCCAGGCCAACCGCATTACCCCCTGGTCCAACGACCCGGTGAGCGATCCCCGCGGAAATAGGGGACGCGCGGAAATAGGGGACGTACCACGGATATCTCGGCGGAAAGACTCGCCCGGGAACAGGTCATGCGCCGCCGAGGGACTCCTTTTGGGCAAACGGCATCCGCTGGTGCGTAGTGCGTAGGGTGCGGTGAGCGTGAGCGAACCGCACCGATAGCCGCCCGCCCAAACGATTCGGTCCCTTTGTCGCCGAATGTCGCTACTCGCCGGCAGCCCTGATCACCTCTGCGGTCAGATCATCGCCGATCCACATCCCTGCCATGCGGAGCTTGCCCAATATCGCCGCCACGGATGGGATAAAGCCCGAGCGGTATCAGGTCAGGATTGCGGACCGGTAGTAAGTACTTCAAGTGAAATATTTGTAGGCGCCAATAATTGCAAAGCATTGATTTAAAAGAAAGATAAATAATTAAGCGCTCATAGCGAATATATTGATGTACTTATCTCAAGCCAATCGATGGCATTCGGTGACGGCACCGCGATGCCAAGCCTGCCTTGAGCTCGGTTGCCACAGCGGGCGGGAGTCGCACCCGGCCGTATAACTGACACAACAGGTCCAGTTCGCTGACCTGATGCAGATAGATGAGTGGCGATGTGTTACTGATCGCTAGCAGTCTGTCGGACTTAACCCGAGCGCAGAGTTTCGCGACAGCGATCCTTATCGCGGCGCTGGCCCCGAGCAGCCGCATGACCATCTGCCTGCCGCAGGGCAGCGATTCCGGCGTAAGCTAGGGCCACGCCAAGCAGCGCAGAGCCCAGTCATCACCCTCAGCCTCATCCTGTGCGACGACCACACCCTGTTTGGCGACGGGCTGGCGGCTCTGATTGCCCGCGAGCCCGGTTGGCGGGTTCTGGCCCAGGTCGCCGACGGGGCCGAGGCCGTGCGTCTGGCCACCGAGCTCAAGCCCGACGTGGCGGTGCTCGACGTGGCCATGCCGGGCATGAGCGGAATCGACGCGGCGGACCTGATCCGCGTCGGCTCACCGACCACCTGTATCGTCGCCGTCTCCATGTACGCCGATGCCCACTATCTGCAACGCATGATGACGGCCGGGGCCAGGGCCTATGTGTTGAAGAACGAAGCCGGCGCCGACCTGATCCAGGCGATCCGCGCCGCCGTCGCCGGGGATCGCTTCATTAGCCCCGCCCTGGCCCAGGCGGGTACGGCCGCGGTGCAGCGCGGACCTGGACCAGGCGCTGCTGACCAAGCGCGAGCGCGAGGTGCTGCGGCTCATGGCCCTGGGTTGGCGCACCAAAGAGATCGCCGAAACCCTGGGCATCAGCGCCAAAACGGTGGAGACCTACCGCGCCCGGATCATGATGAAGCTGCGGTTCGACACCCTGGCCGGCCTGGTGTGCTTCGCCATCCGGGCGGGGCTAACCTCGGTCGAGTAAGCACGGGCTGCCGCTCCTGCGGCGCCGATCATCGCGCCATCACGGTCGAAGCCGTGTCTTTCAAGCGGCGGCTTTGCGAGGAATTCCAGTCGCTCCGCCGTTCGGCCTGAAGGGCAGCAAGGGGTCGTGACTTACTACCCGACGTTCAACGGATACCCCTGAGCACCCGCTGGAATCCCCCTGCGATTCGTCCTCGGCGTCCGTTAAGGAATGAGCGGAAAGGTGCAGTTGGTGCTATCCTTGGGATCACTTGATACCGCCGTGACGAAATGATCGAAACACAACGCATTGCCGAGGCCATGGGTGGAGCAGCAGTGCTCGGGCAGGCCATTGGCTCGCTGAGCATGCTGGAGGCGGTCGTGCATCGGGGCCTGCCAAAGGCCGCTTTGACACAGGTCGTCGCGCGCGCGGTGGCGGACCCCGGCGAGCGCCGTCGGCTACTGCACGGGATTGTCTCTGAAGCAACCTACAAGCGCCGCCGGGTTCTGAGTCCGCAGGAAAGCGAGCGGACTGAGCGGCTGGCGCGCGTGGTGGCGACCGCGGACTATGTCTGGGATGACACGGATGCGGCCCGGCGCTTCCTGCACGAGCCGCATCCGATGCTCGAGGGCCGCGCACCGCTCGACCTTGCACTCACCGAGTTGGGCGCACGGCGGGTGGAGGATCTCCTGTGGCGGTTGTTCCATGGACTCCCGGCCTGAACTACCGCTGACCGCCTACCGCATCGCCGACGGACGCCACCCGCTGTAGAGTGTGTTCGGAAGATGAAAATCCCCAGTGGGAGCGGCGTCCCGCCACGCTGCGGTGCCGCGGTGACCTCGCACGCCGCGGCTGCGCGCCCGGCCCCGTCGCGGCGGGACGCCGCTCCCACAGGGTCGCTGCGCGACTTTTGCGGTAAACGCGACGCGACTTCCAAGCCCTGCATCAGCCCTGAATTGATGGCGGCGGCACTGGTCCAGGCGTCTTCAACGGTGCGTGGAGGCTCAATCGAAAAGCTTGGCTTCGCGGAAACGGCGAATCAGCGACTGTTTTCTCTCGTGCTTGGCGGACAGCACGGCCATGCGCTCTATAAATGCGGCGGTCTGCTGGTCTAGAGCGGCCAGGTCACGCAGGTCCTGCAGCTTCGAGACCGCCTGCCCGTAGCTGCTGGTCTGCCGGGTCTCGATCAGGGTCTCGATCGTATGCCACAGTGTGTCCTCACGGCCGCGCAGGCCCTGGAGGTAGAGCCGGCGACGTGCCGCCTCCTCGGCCTCCTGGCGGGTCTTGGCGGCGGCACGCTCGCGGGCCGCGTGCGCGCGGCGTTCCCCGGCGAGCTGTTCGGCGCGGATCCACAGGGCGGCGGCGGTGCGTCGCTCGGGCTGTCCGGAGTGGGCGGGTTTGGCCGCGCCCAGTTCCCGCTCGGCCCGTTGTCTCAGGGCCGCGAGGGGGTAAGGACCAGCGGAGACCAGAAGCTCGGTGAGCAACGCATCCTTGTGGGTCGGCGACAGGGCCTGGACCCAGCCGGCGAAAGCGGCCTGGTCCGGCCTGGCATCCTGAAGCGGGCCACTGCGCTCGGCCGCGACGGCGAGTAGGTCCGGCCCGATGCGCAGGAAGTCCGCCAGCGCGCGGTGCGCTGCATCGAGTTCCGCGAGACCGGGCGGGACTGAAGGCTCCGGGCTCAGATCCTCCGCATCATGGATGCCGCTCAGCCAGCCGAGGTAAAGACTGCGCCGATCGCCCGCAATGAGCGCGGCGCGCAATGGGACGAGTGAGCCGAGCGCGTAGGACTCGCCCTCCCAGTCGGGTTCCTCGATCTCCGACGTGAAGGAGAGGATGGTGTGATCGCCCGCCTGCCGGATCTCCAGGGCCTCTTCGGAGGCGTAGTCACGGATCTGGTGCGGGGGCAAGAGCGCGGCCGGCAGACGCAGCATGAGCCAGTGCGAGCCCCAGTTGGCGAAATAGAGGAAGGCGTCGAAATACTGCTCCATCCAGCGCCTGGGATCGCCCTTCAAATCGCCCCAGTGATACTCGTTGAAAAAACGGGTGGAACTGATCTCGGCGCGGGTGGAGCAGCGCCGCAGTTCGGCCATCTGCGCGTTGGTCAGGGGTTGGTCGAGGGCCAGGAATTCGTAGTACTGGTATTCGCTCATGGCGGTTGATGACCCAGGCGGCTCAGCGCCCCAGCAGCCGATCCAGCCCGCGAATCAGCGGTGCGACCCGCGCCGGCGGTTCGAACGCGTCGAGGAAGTTCTTGAGATAGAGGCCCAATTCAGTATCACCCGCCATCCGCAGCCGGCGCTGGAAGAACAGGGTGTCCGCGTCCTCCCGCCGCGCGGCCAGCAACAGGAACTCGTGGAGCCCGCCCGAGATACTGGCATCCGCGGGCGCGCCTTCGCCGAAACCGCGGATGCGCCCGGCGCCGAACCCGAGGCGATAGCGGATACCCAGGTCACTGATCTCGATACCGACCGTGCGGCCTTTGAGGAAATCGAGCTCGCCATCGGTGATCGCGTCCTTCATCACCTGATTGAGCGTCAACGCGAGCGCCTGGCTATGGGCCAGGGTCGGCAGCAGGCGCAGGGGCGCGGAGAGTGTGGTCAGGAGGCGCGGGCGTAGGTTCATGGAGCAGGTACTCAGGCGGCCGTGAAGGGGATCACAAAGCCGTGCATTGTCGCGCGGCGGGAGCCTTTCAGCCACCCCGGAAGATGAAAGTCCCTCGTGGGAGCGGCGTCCCGCCGCGATACGGTGCCGCGGTGACCTCGAACGCTGCGGCTGCGCGCCCGGCCCCGTCGCGGCGGGACGCCGCACCCACAGGGGCGCTGCGCGACTTTCACGGTAAAGCGTTGGACTCCAGCCGGCTGGCCGGGACCATGACCAAGGCCCCGCCAACCGACGCGACGGTCTGCGTTCATGCACCACGGAACAAGCCATGACAGCGCCCTGCGATGCACTGCTCACCGAGGTGGAATCCGACGTCCGTCTGACGGCCTCCGCCATCGGCTTCGACCACCTCACCCTGGCGGTCAGTGACGCCCTGCGCCGGGTCCCCCGCCACGCCTTCGTCGCGCCTGAACAACGCGACCTGGCCTACGCCAACTATCCTCTGCCCATCGGCAGCGGCCAGACCATCTCACAGCCCTATATCGTCGCCATTATGAGCCAACTGCTCGGGGTCGGCGCCGGGGATCGGGTGTTCGAACTCGGGACCGGGTCCGGTTATCAGTCGGCGGTGCTGGCCGCCCTCGGGGTGGCGGTCTACTCGATGGAGATCGTCCCCGAATTGGCCGAGCGGGCGCGCATGACTTTGCAGGCATTGGGGTATGATCAGGTCCAGGTGCGCACGGGAGACGGTTGGCTCGGCTGGCCGGAGGTCGCTCCGTTCGACGGCATCATCATCACCGCCGCGGCCCCGCGCCTGCCCGAAACCCTGCTCGACCAACTCAAACCAGGCGGTCGGCTGGTGATCCCGCTCGGTGCGCCCGGGGGCCACCAGGAACTTGCTTTGTATCAGAAAGGGCCGGCCGGCGCAGTCACCGGACACAACCTGCTGCCGGTCCGCTTCGTGCCGGTGACCGGCGGACTGGGTCGCTCAGGGCCGCCTGCGGACGAAGAATCCTCGCCGCCAAGATCCTGGGAAACATGACCCACCCCGCACGACGCGCGTCGCCAGTGGGAGCGGCCTCCGGCCGCGATGCGGTGCCGGGGTGAATGCCGATGGCCTAGATCCCGTGCGGCCCCATCGCGGCCGGAGGCCGCTCCCACGGGGCGCAGTGTGATTATGATGTCCGCGAGGCTGCTCTCACGCCGCGTCCTTTCACTGTCCGAGCGTCCGATTACGACAACGACAACGACAACGACAACGATTTTATTCGTTGCTTCACCTATCTCCAACTCCTTACCTATTGAAATATCAACAGGAGCATCACAGTGGAAACCATCGCCGTCATCGATTTTGAGACCACCGGCCTGTCGCCGGATTGCGGTGATCGCGCCACCGAGATTGCCGCCGTGCTGGTGCGCGACGGACAGATCGTCGATCAATACCAGAGCCTCATGAACGCCGGTGTGTCGATCCCCGGGTTCATCACGGGGTTTACGGGGATCACCAACGCGATGGTGCGCGCGGCGCCGCCGGCCCGGCAGGTGATGGCCGAGGTGGCGGACTTTGTCGGCGACTATCCGCTGGTGGCCCATAACGCCTCGTTCGACAGCAAGTTCTGGGACGCCGAACTGGCGCGCATCGGGCGCGCCCGGGACCAGGCATTCATCTGCTCGATGCTGATTGCCCGGCGCGTTCTGCCGCAGGCGCCTAACCATAAGCTCGGCACCCTGGTCGACTATGCCAAACTGCCGGTGACCGGGCGCTATCACCGCGCCCAAGCCGACGCGGAGATGACCGTGCATCTGACCCTGTATCTGGAGCGGGAACTGATGCGGCGATTCGGGCTCGGGACGGTGTCCTGCCAATTGCTTGCGAAGATCCAACGCACACCGGCCAGCCGACTGGAACACTGCGTCGCGCGCTTTGAAAAGGCGTGCGCCTGAAGGTCTATCGCGCCATGCCACGAGCTGATGATGACGACCAGCCAACGCTTCTCCATTGTGGTCGATGACCGCGAGTCGGCCAGCCTCGTGCTGGCGGCGCTGCAGCAGCACGCCGAGGTGCTGACGCGGGTGGAGCGGCTGCCGGTCGGCGATTATCAGGTGGACGACAGTCTGCTCTTCGAGCGTAAGACGCTGCCGGATCTGGTGGCCTCGATCAAGGACGGGCGCCTGTTCTCGCAGGGGCTGCGGCTCGCGAACGCGCCCCTGCGCGCCGCGCTGATCCTGGAAGGTCGTGCGCAGGATTTGGCGCAGTGCCACATGCGGCGTGAGGCGATCCAGGGCGCGCTGGTGAACCTGACCCTGTTTCTCGGCATCCCGCTGCTGCGGTCCATGGACGCGGAGGAGACCGCGCGCCTGATGCTGTTCGCTGCGCGGCAGGCGCGCGTCCGCGCGGTCGGCGCGCTGCCCCGCCCGGGCCGACGCCCGCGCGGCAAGGCACGGGTGCAGAGCCGTGTCCTGCAGGGGTTGCCGGGCATCGGGCCGGAGCGGGCGCGGCGACTGCTGGAACAGTTCGGTTCGGTCGAGGCGATCATGGCCGCTCCGGCCGACGCGCTGGCGGCGGTGCCTGGAATCGGCCCGACCACCGCGGGTTCGATTCGATGGGCGGTCGAGGATCCTCGCCCTGATTACCAATTGTTCAGGTGATTTCCAATAATTTGGATACCGGTCAGTGTAGGTGCGACTTC
>NZ_CAIZIZ010000336.1 GCF_903933125.1 uncultured Lamprocystis sp.
CCCCGGCCGCGGTAGGAGCGGCCCCCGGCCGCGACGAGTGCCAGCTTGGTCTGGCCGGCTTAATGATCAAGGCCGACACCCTCAAGGCGGGCCGATTCAGCCCACAGCAAGCCGAAACCCAGGCCCGCGCCCTGGCCGAAATCCTTGATCGGCAAATGGCGACCAAGGCTGAAGTCGTCGAACACGAGAAACCCAATGACCGCAGACATTGAAAGCCTGGTCCTGGAACACCTGCGAGCGATTCGCGCGAAACAGGATCACCACAGCGAGCGACTGGACCGCATCGAGATTCGCCTATCTGCTATTGAGCAGACCTTGGGCAGTCTCTACGCGCTTCTCCGGGAGCGACCGTGAGACCGTCCAGTCACTCACCAAGCGCGTTGAGCGCATCGAGCGGCGGCTGGAACTGACCGAGGGCTGACCCAGTTACGGCCGGGCCTAGGCTGATCCCCGAACGGAAAGCTGCCCTACGGTACCTGAAGATCCTCAAGGAACTCTGAAGCTGGCTCGACGCCGCTGACGAGCAAATGAACCCGCGCCCGCGTGCAGGCGACGTACAGCAAATGGCGCTCGGTGTTATGGACCTCTTCCAGATCGCTGTCGTCGGTCACGGTCTCGATGCGTGCCTGCAAGGGAACGATCTCGTCGTCGCACGCCATCACGGCGACCGCCCGAAACTCCAGGCCCTTGGCCAGATGCGTTTTCCCCGTCCCGGCCGAGCCGCACACCCGCGCCGGCCCCGCGAAATCGCGCTCCACCCACTGACGCTGGGCCGGGTGGAGAAAGACCGTCCACTTTCCCAGGGGTACTCCAAGGCGCGCTCAAGCTCCTCCAGATCGCCCATGAGTGCGGCGCCGGTCCGCGGATGGGTCTCCAGCTTGCGCCGTTCGGCCCAGCCGTAGGCGCGATCGTGGTGGTCCACGTAACAGAGCAACAGGCTCTCGGATGACCGGTGCACGATCAGTCGAATATCACCGCTGGCGCGCACCGACCAGAAGTTCTGGTCCCTTGCGTCATCCAGTTTGTGGAAGCTCAGCCCGGGATTGGCCGGATTGACCTGAAGGTCGAACGCCGTGGTTTTGACAGACTTCTGCTCGTCGCCGGTCAGGCGGGCGAGGCTGTCGGTGAAGGTGTCGGCGATCCGGAAGTCCATCAGTCGGCCCCCTCCGAGTGCGTGACGGTATCGAGCAGCAGCCGATCCAGCACCGAGAAATCGATGTCCCGCGGCAGGGGAACCGAGGCCACTTCGAGGCGCGTGAGTTCGGCCGCGATGTAGTCGTCGATGACCCGCAGCGGCGCGCCGTGCTCGGACTCCAAGGCGCGACGCTTCCTGGCCAGCAGATCGGCGATGGCGTCCCGCAGGACTGGCTCGGTCACCAAGGCGTCCACCAGGTTCTGAAACCGCATGGGGGCAACGCCGCGACCTTGCTCGATCCACCGAGCGGCCAGCAACGGACGCAACACATACAGGTACTTCTTCAGGCGTACCCGCTCACCGAGGAGATAGGTGCGGTAGTTACCACGCGCCATATGGACGTAGTGGTGGAAAGAGCGCTCGGGTCTGTGAGTGCACCGGGCCGCCAGACGGATCGCTTCAAGGAACCGCGCATGGGCGCGGTAGACAACGGGGGAGTCAAGCCATTCGACCAAGGTCGAGTTACCTTTCTTGAGCAGTCCAAGCGCCTTGCGCAGCTCCCACCCATTGATATCCAGCACCCCGGAGATTGGCACCTCGATCACATCACGCGGCGGACTCACCCGCAGATACCAAGCCAGCGGATGCACGTACAGAAACCGCACGTCGTAGTCGCTGTCGGGAGAGGCGAAACCCCAACCCCGGCTGCCCGATTCGCACGCAAAAAGTATCCGCACCGCGTGATCCGCTTCGATCGCTGCAAGGTGTCGCTCGATCTCCGAACGGATGGCGGGATCAATAGGATGATCAGTCATGATGGGCAGGTCCTCACTCTCACGCTACTCTAGGTCAAACCGCCGGGCGGATCGCGACAAACGTCCACAGTGTTCTGACTTAGAGTATCTGAAGATCCTCAACGAACTCGGAAGCCGGATCGACACCGCAGACCAGCAAGTGATCTCGCGCCCGCGTGCAGGCGACGTACAGCAAATGGCGCTCGGTGTTGTAGACCTCTTCCAGATCGCTGTCGTCGGTCACGGTCTCGATGCGCGCCTGCAAGGGAACGATCTCGTCGTCGCACGCCATCACGGCGACCGCCCGAAACTCCAGGCCCTTGGCCAGATGCATAGTGCCAATCGAAACATGCCCGTGGCTCGTTTCGACGTGCTCGTCCAGCACCTTGAAGGGCAGGACGGTCTTGGTGACAGCCTCGCGGGCGCGGTCGAGTTCGGTCGCGGAGCGCACGAAAATGCCGATCTCGTGCGGAGCGACACCCTCGTTGACACGTTCGCCGATCCAGGCGCCGACGGCACTGGCCTCTTCGTCCGGGGTTTTGAAGACGCTCACTCGGGGCTGAGGTCCATTGAATGCCGAGACGGTGCCACGGCGGTCTTCCGTGTTCCCATCAACGTCGGACACCGCCGGCCCCAGCAACCGATCCGCCTGGGTCCTGATTTGGTGCGACGTGCGGTAGTTGATGTGCAACGTCCTGGCACGGCCCCGGATGTCGACGCCGAGGGACAGCCACGAAAACGGCGGCTGGAAGATTCGCTGACCCAAGTCCCCGGCGAAGAAGAGGCCGCTCGGGCGACCGGCGCCCAGGGCGGCGAGGAACCGCAGTTGGGGCACGCTCACATCCTGTGCCTCGTCCACCAACACGAAGTCGAATGGCCGCTGCTTGCGGTTCGCCAGGTCGTTCGCGAGGCTGAACTTCTGACCCGTCGCGGCCGCGCTCGCCTTGGCGATCAGGCTGGTCGTCAGGTCACGCGAGGCAATGTTCGGGGGGCCGAGGTGACGCTCGTAGAGTCGCTCGCCGATGGCATCCAGGGCTTGGACCTCCAGGCGCTCGGCCAAGCGCGGCTCATTGCTGATCAGGCGCCGTAATTTGGTGCGTAGTGCGTTCGCCAGCGTCTCGGAAAAGGTGGTCAGCAGGATGCGGCTGTCCGGGTGCTTGCGAGCGAGGAACACCGCCCGGTGCAGGGCGACAATCGTCTTCCCCGTTCCGGCCGAGCCGCAGACCCGCGCCGGCCCTGCGAAATCGCGCTCCACCCATTGGCGCTGGGCCGGGTGGAGAAAGACCGTCCACTTGTCCCAGGGGTACTCCAAGGCGCGCTCAAGCTCCTCCAGATCGCCCATGAGGCGGAAGCGCCGCTGGGCATCCGGATGGGCGAAGGGATCGACGCCGGGGGCTGCCGGCGGTCGCGGTATGGCCGGCTGACCGCCGGTGGCCGGTTGGAGCAACGCCTCTGCCGCCTCGGCCGGGAGATGGCCGGCCAACTCCAGCAGGCTGTCCTCGTTGACCTGGCGCACGTCCGCGAGCCATTCGACCGGGATGCCGTAGCCCAATAGCTCAGCATCGGGCCGCTGAGCGAACAACGGCGGCTTCACCGGTGCGGATGGCGCGACTTCGACGTACCGCGGGACCGCGATCTCTTCGACGCGCTCGCGAATCTCCACCAACTGTGCGGCGCCGGTCCGCGGATGGACCTCCAGTTTGCGCCGCTCGGCCCAACTGTACGCGCGGTCGTGGTGGTCCACATAGCAAAGCAACAGGCTGTCGGATGACCTGTGCACGATCAGTCGGATATCACCGCTGGCGCGCACCGACCAGAAGTTCTTGTCCCGTGCGTCATCCAGTTTGTGGAAGCTCAGCCCGGGATTGGCCGGATTGACCTGGAGGTCGAACGCAGTGGTCTTGACAGCCTTCTGCTCGTCGCCGGTCAGGCGGGCTAGACTGTCGGTGAAGGTGTCGGCGATGCGGAAGTCCATCAGTGAGTCCCGATCAGCGAAACCAACTTACCAAAAAAATGATGGACATCGTCGTGAATTTCGTCGGCCCGCATCACCATGGCGACTTCCTCACGTATTAAGCGCACGGGCTCCCTCGCATTCTTGAGTTGCTGAAAAAGTGATTCGTCATTTTCGAATAGTATCCGCTTGCCATCCACAACACTAAATACGTTTGCGGATACACTGCGCCACGATTTACCTGGCGGAAGAGTCAAGTTCTCGCCAACGAAGAAGGCATCGATAGTCTGAATCGTCGGCTGCGCGAACAATTCGTCCTCGGCGTATCGAAGCTGACCCAAAGCCGCGCGCTTCCATGCGTCAGGCACAAGCAAATAGTTCTCTATGTTCTTGCGTTTCCACTCGACCACCGTTGAGTTTGCGGCTGGCGGGTGCCAGGTTGCGTGGTCATCGTAATCAAATAACATCATTCGCGACGCGCTAGGAATAATCTGCTTTAGCGCGGCGAAATGTTCGTCCGCGTGTTGCTTCATGTACCCTTTACCCCCGCCACCCATACTCTTGAAGCAGACGCGGTCCATGGCCGCCTGGGCATTGCACTGATCCGCCCACCCCCTCAGAATCCGCTCGTCACTTTCGCCCTCCACATAAAGGATGTAGGGTGACGCCATCAGTCGGGTGATTTCCTCATTTGACACTTCAGCCATTGCACGCAGCACTTCAGGCGTAGACTGAATGCGCTTGGGGGCTTGGCTCAGGAGCGATACAATCTGAGCAGCATCGACCCCGCGGGCGAACTCCTCGGCGTGGGTGGCGATCAGAAACTGCGTGCTCCTCTCAATCGCCTTACGTTTGAAGTAATCAAGAATCTCGCGCTGCAGATTCACATGTAGATGCGCATCCGGTTCGTCGAGCAGAATTGTTGTTGGGTGATAGCCGTAAAGGAAAGCCAGTAGCGTCAAGGTTTGGTGAAATCCGCTACCTCCGGCGATGATGTCGTAATCCTTTCCGTGCTGACGATATTCGACCGTGATATAGACATCCTTCACCGATTCGTATCTTGGCTCGCGAATCTTAACCGAGAACCAGCGGTCGATAATGGCGGCGACTTCCTGCCAGTCGACCGGCGGACCAATATGCTTGTTGCCTTTGCTATCATCCGGCTCGTCTGGCGATGGGGAGCAAACCCGTAAGAGCAGATTTCGCAGCACGCTGCCGGGCTGCCCCTTGCCTATCTGTTGACGGATGGGAGAGACATCCAACCATTTCTCGGCGGGTTCTAAACCTGAGAACGGCGGTACATAAGCAATCCTCGGAAGATTTCCCGATTTCTCGCATTCGCGGAACTTCGCCCAGCCATCACTGGGTATGGCGTAAATCGTTTGTGGCGAGTGGTAACGCAACTCGACACTGAACGAGTCCATCTCCCCGACTTCTGTTCGCCACTCGACGTCAATGTGAATCAGAATATATTCCTGCTTCTTTTTTCCATTGACCATTGGCCAACGGCGATCCGTGCGATCTTTCCAGAGCAGATTAAATTCCGGCAATGGCAGTGCAGTGAAGTTGGGAAGCACAACCTGGATGCCTTTCGTTCCACTGCGTTGAGACCGGTGAAACTCATCTACACAGAATTGCCAGATAGCAAGCGCCTGAAGCACCGTGCTCTTACCGCTATTATTCCGTCCGACCAGCAAGTCAAACTGGGTAAAGTCATAAACTTGTTCATCCACACTCTTGAAGTTGCGCAGTGTCAATCGAGTGATCACTTAGGCGTCCTCTTGTCGCTGATCCACAGCACTTGGGATAACATGGAACTCATGTCATACCACCCGAAACACCTTCATCACCTCATCCCCCAGGTGATTGATGACCTTGACCGCGATGCGCCCGGAGGCGGGTTTGGGGAAGGGGCGCGAGGTGTCGCTGTTGAGGGTGGCCCAAGCCTCCTCATTGATCTCGGCCTTGAGGGTGGTCTTCAGCGCCTTGTAGGGGTCGGCGGCGCCGAGAAAATAGGCGTGGCGGACGAAGAAGCTCTCCTCGTTGTAGTCGGTGTCGATGAACCAGCAGGCGATGCCCTCGGGGCCGTCGCTGCGGACCTCGCCGGTGCTGGGGTGGAAGACATCCACGCCGTTGATCTTGATCCGGACCTGGCCGTCCTCAGCGGGCAGGATCGCGATGTCCGGTTCGCCGAAGATCACGAACAGGTTGCCCTTGGACGTCGTTTTCAGGTCCTCGGCCATGTGCAGGTCGGCGTTCATGCGTGCTTTCAGCACCGGGATGCGGCCGAGTTTGCTGAACTCGGTGGCGTGGGCCTCGTAGTTGAAGGCGCAGGCGATCAGGCAGTCGAAATCGGCATCGCCGGCCTCGCGGGCGGCGATTACCAGGTCGGGACGGGTGACCGTGCCGAACTCGGGACCGATGAAGATGGCGGCGCGTCGCTCGGTGCCGGTCTCGCCGTTGCCTTCGATGTAGCGGCCCTCGGCACAGACGAGATCGCCGGGCCAGGGCGTCAGCGACGTGAAGGTGATGCGGTCCTCCTTGTGGGCCTGCTGTACGCCGGCCACCTTCAGGTTCTCCAAGATCATCTGCGGGAAGGTCTGTTTCTCGCCGTAGCCCGCCCCTGGATCGGCCACCTGTTTCTCGTTGGGGTCAACCAGTTCGTCGTTCTCATCCACGCCGAGCACGCGATGCGGCGACAGGCTCTCGACGGTGAAGGGGCCGGCGACGCGGACCTTCTTGTTGTCGGTGTAGGGCTTGTCGTAGAGGTACTCGGAATCGGCCTTGGCGGCGATGGAGGCGTCGATCTCCTGCTGGCGGGCGATGCGGGCCTGCCACCAGTCCGCGTGCAGCTTCGCCGCCGGTTCGGGCCAGGGGTCGACCGGGCGATCTGGTAGCGTCTCGATTGTATAGTCGCGCTTCATGACCTTATTGATCGCGCGCAAAGCGTCTTCGACCTTACTCGCCCTGGTGTTCGCACCCTTCGCCTGCTCGGTCTTCAACTCAGAGAAGAATCGCAGGGGTTCGGTCGGCCAGGGCTCTTCGGCGGCGCGCGGAATCTCCCATTCCTGCCACTGCTGCGTCATCGCGGCGTTCAGGCCCTCGCGTAGCGGCTCCAGGGTCGCCTGCCACTTATCCCAGATGACGTTGATCTCGCTGTTGTTTGCGATGGACTTGAGCGTGATATGCGGCACACGCTCGTAGACGAAGCCGTAGCGGATGTCGCCATGGGTCGGCTGGGAGGATGGGGCGGTGCGGCTGACCTCGGCCTCTTTGATCTGGCCGTCGCGTGAATCAAAGAGCAGGTAATAGGGGTAGCGGGCGCCCATGACGCGGGCGCGGGCTAGTGCGAGTGCGACACGGGAGGTATCGATGGCGATCCAGCGGCGGCCCCATTGCTCAGCGACATAGGCTGTGGTGCCGGAGCCGCATGTGGGGTCAAGTACCAGATCGCCGGGATCGGTTGCTATGAGGATGCAGCGGGCAACTACCTTTGTGTTGGTCTCAACGACGTACCTCTTGTCCTGAGCGTCAAACCCCCATCGTGTATCGAACCACACGTTGGTTACCGGCATCACGGGAAAGTCGCGAAGGCGCCGAAGATAGGAAATTGACGCTTTCCGAGGAATGAGACGTCCCGCAAGGCCAAGCTTCGTCAGACCGGCAATGCTCGTTTTCCAATACTGCGCTGAGCCCGGTGTAAAGACTAACCCGCGAAAAGAAAAAGGATCGGTTCCGGGCGGGCGCTGGGAAGTCGTCGCGCTTGGACGATAGAGGTCGGCACCAGCAGGAATCGGTGCGCCATCTTTCTCTTCCTTGGTCATTACGCGCGTCTGACCGTCCGCTAGCAGCACATATTTGTATTCACCAGCCCCGGCCTCCGGCCCGGATTTTTCTTGGAAGGTCTGCCGATACTTAACCGATTCCAGGTTCTTCGCGAACCAGAGAATATAATCAGATATTCCTGGAAGCAGATCTGCGGTAGCACCTGCCGTTTTCGCAATTGTGATTTGACTGATGAAGTTCGCCTTTCCGAACACCTCCTCCAGAAGAGAGCGAGCAAGATGCACATTTTCATCGCCGATCTGGACGAAAATGGAGCCAGAATCGGTCAACAAATCCCGCGCCACGGTCAGCCGATCCCGCAGATAGGTCAGATAGGAGTGAATCCCATCCCGCCAGGTATCCCGAAACGCCTTCACCTGCTCCGGCTCGCGGGTAATGTGACTGACATTGCCGTCCTTCACATCACGGCTGGTGGTACTCCACTGGAAATTGCTGTTGAACTTGATGCCATAGGGCGGATCGAGATAGATACACTGGACCTTGCCGCGCAGCACTTCGCGCTCGGCCAGGCTCGCCATCACCTGGAGCGAGTCGCCCAGGATCATGCGGTTGGACCAGTTCTGGTCGTGCCGGTAGAACTCGGTCCGGTCGGCGTCCTTGGGGATGCCGTTGAAGTCGGCGAAGAGGTCGAACTGCTCTCCCTCGCCCCCGGATGGGGCGGGCCGATTGGATTGGCGCAGCAGGTCGTCAATCAGAACCTTGGGGTGAACCTTCTCCTGAATGTAGAGGGGTGGCGCGTGGACGACGAGATCGCTCCAATCCTGCTGATCCTTGCCGCGCCAGACGAGTTGTGGATCGAGGTCGCGGTTGCGCTCCTCCTTTTCCTCATCAAGCCCGACCGTGCCGCGAGCATAGGTCACCGGCACCGGATCCTGCTCATCCTTCTGCATCACCGACTGATATTCGGCCGTCGGGATGTTCCTGCGGGTGGCTTCGTCGTGGGTGAGTGTTTCCACGACCTTTCCTGGCTCGGGTTTGCGCGCCATATCAATGGGTTTCCGGTTGGAACTTCAGGTTGAGCGTGGCGGCGACGACTGCCAGCCGCTTGTCCCGCGTCCAGATCCGAGCCGGGCTGGCCAAGGCGGTCGCCGGATCATCGAGATTCAGGCCGCCGCCGTGGAATCGGATCAATTTGGGGGTCACTTCCGCCCAAGAGTGCCAAACGCTTGGCGCTCTCTCGCGCGATCAATGCTTTCAACCCCTCTTGGATCAAGGCCGCGCGCTGGGTAAGGCCCGTAAGCCGCTGTGCCTCGTTGAGCAAGCCTTCGTCAAGGTTAACAGTGGTTCGCATGATGACCTCTATTTGCTGATCCCCGCGCGATGCCGGCTCGCACGAGTGTTCCGGCCGCTGGAGCGGCCAAGACTGCATTCCCACGCGGAGCATGGGAACGAGAAGAACGGTTTGGCCGATGGGTTTCCCCGTCGTCATCGCGACGCCTCCCGAGTCGCTGGGATCGGCGCGACAGTCTCGATCATCTTATTGAACTCGCTCTCGACCTTTGCCTTGAAATCGGCCTCGATCTGATAGACCTCGGTGAATTCGGCAAAGGCCCAGCGCCCGAAGGTGCCGAGGTTGTTTACGCCGGGCACCCAGTAGGTGTCCATGGTGGACTTCTTTTCCTTGGCGTCTTCGCGACGGTAGCCCTTGATCTCGACGGTCAGGTGCAGCAAGTCGTCCTCGCCATGGCCGTCATCCACCAGCAAGACAAAATCAGGCAGATAGCGGCGCATCTGCGAGCCGTAGCGGTAGGGTACTTCAAACCCCAGACTATGGTTCTTGGCGTAGGCACGCACCCGCGGATGGGCCTCCGCAACGCGGCAGAATTCGGCCTCCCAATCGCTGTCCAGTATTACCCAGTTGATGTGACAGCGGCGGGAGTCGGTTTCCCAGCGCTCGGTCTTGCTGGTATTAAAGCGGACACGGGCGGTGGAGCCAACCGGATTGTAGGGGTCAAGCAGTGCCAGGATCGGGCGCTTGCCGATGAAGGCGCGGGTGATACCGGCAGTGATCCGCTCGCAGGCCATGTCCGCGAGCATCTTGTATTTGAGCTGTGCCGGGAAGGTGCCGCCCTTGCACACCAGATAGCCATCGAGCCACTGGCGCGCGATGCGCTTGAGTTGGCCGAACAGGTTGAGGCGCGGTTCGTCATTCGCGTCGCGCCACTTGTTGAGCACCAGGTAAGAGGTCAACTCGTAGACCATCTGGGATGGCCGCACGTCCCCGGTATGGACAAGGTCGAGGTCGACCGTTGCACCGATGATGCCCGCATTCTGGGTCCTGGTGGCACCGATCAGGTCGGGCGTGAGTTCGAGCACGGAGTCGTCGTTGAACTCGGCAGTCAGACGCTCCTGCGGCAGTTCGGTGCGGTAGCCGGCGACGCGGGGGAAGCGGATTTCGAGCGCGTCGCGCTCGGGGCGCACGGCCTTGACCTGGATGGTCTCGCGCGGCGGCTGAGGCGGCGCCACCACGGGTTTGGCGTTGAAATCGAAGGGGATGCCGAGGACATCGGCGTATTCCACATTGAAGAGCCCGTCTTCGTTGAGGTCGTAGGACTGGCGGCGCAGTGCCCGGCCGATGACTTGCTCGCACAAGAGTTGGGTGCCGAAGGCGCGCACGCCCAGCACATGGGTGACGGTGTTGGCGTCCCAGCCCTCGGTGAGCATAGACACCGAAACGACGCAGCGGATGTCGGCCCCCAGCCGGCCGGGCTTGCCGACGGTATTCATGACCTCGCGCAGCAGGTCCTGGTCGGTGAGGTTCTCGGCCTGACGCGGGTCGCCGGTGCGCTCGATGATCTCGCGGCGGAAACCCTCGATTTCATCCGCGGCCATGGCTCGGAAGTTATCGTCCAGGGCCTCGCCGGACTCCAACTGCTCGCTGTCGATCAGGAGGGTGCGGGGCCGTGGGAGGGCGTTGCCGTGCTCATCGTGGTTGCGGAACAGGGGCAGGCGGCCGGGCACCGGGTCGGTGGTTCCGTCCGGCTTCTTGCGGTCGAAACCGGCGATGAAGTCGTAGACCAGCTTGGAGGCGGAGGTGTTGTTGCAGACGACGATGAAGCAGGGCGGTGACACAACCTTGGCCTCTGCCCAGAGCGCGAAGGTCTTCTCATAGTGCCCGTAGAGTGCTTCCAGCGCGGTTTGAAGCTGGGTCGGCAGGTCCAGCGGGTTGAGGGCCTCCGACTTGCCGCGCCCCTTCTTGGGCATCTTGGCGCGGATGTGCTCCCACAGGTTGCGGAACATGGGCATCTCGCCGCCTGGAATGTTGTCGGCGACCGGCACGCGCGGCAACTTGACGATGCCGCACTCGATAGCGTCCATCAGCGAGAAGTCGCTCAGGGTCCAGGGGAAAAGGGTGCCCTCGGCATAGCCGGAGCCGCGCAGGAAGAAGGGGGTGGCGGAGAGGTCGAAGACGCGGGTCAACCCCAGGTTGCGGTTGACGGCCTCCAAGCCGGAAATCCACAGGCGGGCGGCGGCGTTGTTCTTCTCGGCCTCCTTTTTGTCGTCTCCCTTCAGGTCGCCTTCCAGGTCGTGGTTGGGCTTCTCGCGGTAGCAGTGGTGGGCCTCGTCGTTGATGGCCAGGATGTTCTTCAGACCCATCAGGTCGGGCATGACGCGTTGGAGCATCTGTCCCTCTGTCTCCAGGGTGTCCAGGGCATCGCCGCCGCGGCCTTGGAGTAACAGCCGGCCGCCCTTGGACAGCTCGATGCGCTCGCGCCGCCGGAAGGCGTGGTAGTTGGTGATCACGATCTTGGCGCGCCGTACATCGTCCAACAGGTCGCCCGGCACCAGTTCGCGGCTGGCGTAGTAGCTGTCCGGGTCGTTGGGCTGGAGCACGCGCAGGCGGTCCTTGATCGTCAGGCCAGGGGCGACGATGAGGAAACCGCGGGTGAACTTCTTGGCTGAGGGCCGGCGCACGGCGTTGACCGTCTGCCAAGCGATCAGCATGGCCATGACCGTGGTCTTGCCGGCGCCGGTGGCGAGCTTGAGCGCCAGGCGCATCAGTTCCGGATTTGCGTCGTGGTTGGCGTCGGCCAGATGATTCAGGAAGCGCTCGCCGGCCTTACCGATCTGGGGCGCGACCTCGGTCAGCCAGATGGCGGTCTCGACGGCCTCGATCTGGCAGAAGAAGGGACGCAGGCTGCTGAACGGGTGATGTCGCCAGTGCGTAAGGAGGCGCGCAGTCTCCGGGGTGACCCGCCAGTGGTTCGGATCAGGGTCCAGCCGCCAGCGGTCGACCTCTTGGCGGACGGCGTTGATGATGGCCGTGTGGTCGTAACGCTGGGCCTCCGTGCTCAGTCCCTTGCCGTCATCGAAGAGCAGCTCGCCCTGCTTGGGTGCGCCCTTCTGCTTCTTCGGCTTGGGGATCGGCGTGATGAACTCCGCCCGGCGCCGAGCCTCGACGATTTTCTGGGTCGGTTGGCCCGTGTCATCCAGTTCCCAGTGGCGGGCTGGGTACGCATAGGGGGAGTTGAGGATCGGCCGGTCGAAGAAAGGGTTGCTCACGGCGATTACCTGGCGATGGATCCTTGGGGCACAGAAAGGACCGGCGGCGGCGCTACGGCGGCACGGTACGTTACTCTAGCGGCTAAAGGGGCATTTTGTAACCACCGCGACGACGCCATTGTTTGGCGGACCTAACTTCCGGGGCCGGGTGCAGCGCGCGGCTGATCGCGGTGCCTTGATTGGGCTGGTTACTATCGGTTACGGTTGCCGAGCCTCCGCCCCGTGCCCGGACCGCCGCCCAGTGACCTACAGCCTTTCACCCGGAGCACCCACGATGACAGCAGACATTGAAAGGACATGACCAGCTTCATTCTTGACACCCTGGCCTATTCCGAAACCCTCAAAGCGGGCGGGTTCAGCGAGCAACAAGCCGTAACCCAGGCCCGTGCACTGGCGGAAATCCTTGATCGACAGATGGCGACCAAGGCCGAAGTTGCCGAGCACGAGAACGCGCTACGTCGCAAGTTGGTGGACTCTCGATCCTACCGCTCAGCGGCCCGACGAACGGTAGGCCGGTGCCGGATACAACAGAAACCAACACAAAAGCCAGCGGCTTAGACGGTCAATTGTGTCGGGTTAAATTGGTTTATTTGAGAGTACGCCCCGTGGTTGGTTGAGTTTGCGGCTTTGACGCCCCTCGCGTTTCATGCGTAGACACGGTTCCCAGCGGGGCGTTTTCTATTTCCACGGCCGGCGCTGGCCCTGGCACTCTCCCGAAGGCCCTGGACCTGGACACCCTCCCGGAGACCCTCGCGGCGCTGGACAACCTCCCGGAGCCCGGCCGGTTGGTCCTGATCCCGCTCTACGGGACACCCGGACAGCGAGAGCATGTGACTACGTTGAATATTGGAGCCCTGACTGTGGCGATGCCTTCATGATGTTGAATGCTCGCGAATCGCTAGCATTGACACCTTCCGATAGTCTGTCAGCCGCAGATCAAGACACCCTAGCGCGCGCCGATGCGCGGCTTCTGGTTCTAGCACGGTGCGCCGTAGGAGATACCCCGGATGTTGAGTTTTTGCGTCTGACTGCGCAGGCGGTTATAGCGCAGCAAACGCGGGTCGCCCAGCGGTAACCGGAGCATTGCATTACGGGGGAAAAGGGACGGAAGACACCGGGGGAATCTGGCAAGGTCAACAGCGTTGCATGTTCGTCGGTTGACCGCTGGGGAGACGCCTAGACAAGTCCGTGTTGCACTGTCTTGATTCGTGTTATCCGCCAGTGTCCCGCGGGAAAAAAAAGGGGCCTAGATTTGTAACTTCTCAAAAAGTCATGGCAACAGTATCAGTATGCTGACGAGATCAGTTAAAGTATCGCATCGAGATTAACCCTCACCTTTCCGCCGTACCTTGACATGCCCAGCCCGATCCGCCTGCCCGAGATCCCCGACGCGGA
>NZ_CAIZIZ010000337.1 GCF_903933125.1 uncultured Lamprocystis sp.
GCAGCCTCGGAGACGGATTTTGACGGCCAGCCGATCGCGCCCGCGTCGGTCGCTCTCGACGAAACCGCGCGGCGACTGGCGCCGCCAGGCACGTGGTGGCACGCCCTAAATAGTATACGATATGAATACTTTCACAATCTCATAGCTGTGCCACGAGCCGCCGCGCACCGCCCGCTCATCCCGCCCCTGGGTGTCGCTATCATCCGGGTCGGCGTATTTGTTCAGGCACCACTCCCAGCAGTTCCCCGCGCAGTCCATGAGCCCATAGGGCGAGCCATTGCGCGGGTACAGGCCGACCGCGGTGGTCTCGCGCAGGGACAGGGGGCCGGTACGGTCGTAGGTCTCGTCGACGTTGGCATCGCCGCTGCGGTAATCGGCGCCCCAGGGGAAGTCGCGGCCGTCGGGGTCGCGCGCGGCCTTCTCCCACTCGTACTCGGTGGGCAGGCGGATGACCTCCACGGGGCCGATCAACCCCGCGGTTCGCAGGCGCACCGTCAGCCAGCGGCAGTAGGCCAGGGCCTCGACCCAGGCGAGTTCGACCCGCGGGCGGTTGGGTTGGTCCCATTGGGGTTTGGCGGGCTCGGGATGCTCGACACCTTCTTGCTACCAGCGGTCATCCTCATACGCCTCCTTCACCTGGGTAAAGGCCAGGTACTGGGCATTGGTGACCGGATAGCGGGCGATTCGATAGGCCCCGGTCTCGCGAGTCGCGCCGTCCTGCCAGTGGAACGACCCGGCGGGAACGGCCTGCCAGACGATGTCGGGCAGGCCGTCCGGCCGCAGTCCGACGCCCGCGCGGTCGTCCCCCAGGGCGGCGAGCAGGTCGCCCAGGCGGGTCCGGCGGCTGTGCCAGCGCGGCGCCTGTGCGGGGTCGGCGAGTTGGGCAAGCACTTGATCGAGGCCGGCGCGCAGCCAGGCCGGGGCCAGCGGATCGATCGTGCGCAACCGCTCGATGAGGGCGCTCAGGGTCGCGGCCTCGCGGCCCTCGCCGGTGAGGGTGTGCAGGAGCGCGGTGCGGGGGTCCAGGTCCGGGCCGGCTGTAGCGCGCCATTTGGTTTGCGACGCAACGACACATGATTTGCGACACTTTTGCACCCCCATTATTTTGTCGCAAATCATGTGTAAGTTACCCGCTAACCGGCCGATCGATCGCCAACAACACCGGGGCCACCCGAGCGACAGCCCGCTGCCACAGTCCGGGGGTCGATAGCCGGGTGCTGTCGGTCGGCTGGAGCGATTCACCAGGGCGGCGCTCGCGCTTGACGGCCCCCAGCAGAGACAGGTGGTGCCAGGGGCCATGGGCGGCTAGGAGGCCGTGCAGGACGTAGTCGTCGTGGGTCGGCCAACGCGGGAGTTCGTCCAGATATTGCTCGACTAGCGCGCGACGCATGACGGTCAGGTGGGTGACGATGCCGGCGTCGCACAGTTGGCGCCGCGGGTCCCACGGTCCGGTGCGCCGCTCGGTGATGGTGCCGTCCGTGAACAGGCAGCGGCGGTCGGTGTAGGCGCCGACGCACGCGGGATGCCTGTCCAAGTACGCGATGCACTGCGCCATGACGCCGGGCAGGAGGGTGTCGTCGTCGTCGAGGCAGGCGACGTACGGGGCGGTTCCCAGGCGGAACGCCCGCGCCCGGCCGGCGCCGATGTTGCCGGGCGACCCGCCCTCGATCAGGTGCACGTGGGTCGGCTCGCCCACCAGGGAGTCGAGCGCTTGCCGCAGCCACAGCGCATGGCCGCGGGCCGCCAGAATATGGGTGTCGCAGGGGTGTTGGGGCATCGTCAGTACCAATACAACACGGTGATCAGCACCAGCGGGGCCAGTTGTTGCGCGCCAGCGGCCAGATGCACGGTCGGCGTTGCAGTCAGGATACCGGGGACCGTATTAGCTCGATATTGGCCGAAGGTCGGGCCGTTCGGTACGGCCACGCTGCATACAGAGAGCGTCTCCCCGTTGGCAATCCATGCCGGGACCATGTAATCAACCTGGCTGTCCCAGGTGACATCCCAACTGACCGCCGCCCCGCACAACGCCCCGGTGACTTTGCCAACCCAAAAAATCTGCCCAGTAGGCTCATGCCAGTCGCCGAAAGAGCAACCGCCGTAGGCAATCGGGGCGGTGTAATCCCCGGTCGCATAATCAAACCACCGGGCCGGCCCGACCTCCGGCGCGCAGTCGGCGGTCACCGCGCCCCCCACCGGCTGCAGCCGCAGCGTCAGCCCCAGGTTCGGGGCGCGCTGGACGATCCGCCGTTTCACACCTGTACCTCAAGATCCATGGTGGCGTAGCCGGTCGCCACGACACGCAGGGTATGCAAGCCGCGCGTGGTGCGGAACTGGACCTGCCCCAGGCGATCGGTGAAGGCGGTCTGTTGGCCGTCCAGCGTGACCGCGGCCCCAGCCAGCGCCCGGCCGGCGGCGTCGGTGATGGTGAAGGTGGCGGCGCCATCGCGGTAGCTGATGCGTAACGGGTCAGCCACATCGGCCTCGGCTCGCGCATGGGTGCCGATGGTGATCAGGCGCGGCAGCGGACCGGCCGGCAGCAGGGCGGTCAGGGTGCGCTCGCCCTCGGTCCAGCGGGTCGCGGTGATGGTGGCCAGGCCCGCGGGCAGCCAGGGGTGCGCGAGCAGTAGGCGGTCGCCGGGAGACCAGCGCGGCCCCGGTCCGAGCGTGACTTCGACCTGCCATTGCGGGCGGGCAGCATCCTGCAGGGCGGCCGTCGCCAGCGCGAGGGCATCACGGGCGGAGCGTAGCCAGGGGGCGGCGATCTCGGTCTCGATGCGGCCATAGCGGCGCACCGCCTCCGGGGCCTCCAGGATGACGGTGCCACGGGGAGCGGACGCGGCCCAGTCCCAGCCCCAGGGCACCCGCACGCGGGTCGCCAGGGAGCCGGTATCGGCGCTGGCGGTGACCCGATCGGCCAACGCCGGGGTGATCGTCGCCACGGTGGTCCCGCCCGTGGGCCACCAGGCGCGCAGCGGGGCGGCCGACCAACGGGCACCGGCGCCGCCAATGAGCGTGGTGATCGCCTCCCGCAAGGTCACCGGCGTGTCGAACACCCCGCCCAGGCGCACTCCAGGGGTAGCGCGGGCGAGGTCGGCCCAGGTGCCTGCGCTGACGGTATGGCCGCACTGGGTCAGTACATCGGCCGCGAGGTCGGCGGGCGACTCCAGCAGGGCGCCAGTGCGCGCATCGCGACGCCCCAGCACATCGACCGCCAGCGCGCCTTGCGGGGCGCGGGTCAGCCGCAGCAGGGCGACCGGGGCGCCCGTCATGTCCAGGGTTTGTACAAGCTCCCAGCCGCTGACGGTCGCGCCATCCACACGCACGGCGGTGACATCGACAATCGGGTGATCGGCCACCAGCCATTGCAGCCCAGCGGTATCCCAGGGCAGCGGGGACAGCGTGACCCGCCCATAGACCCAGGGCAGCGGCCCGGCCGCGGGGTAGTCGGGCACGTCGGTGCCGTCGCGCAGGGGCAGCGGATCGGCAAACAGCCGCGGGGCTTGGCGTACCGTGACCGCCGAGGCCACCACGCGCGGTTGCGTCGCGCGCGCCCGCAGGGAGCCCAGCGGAGAGGGGCGCACCGCCCACCCGGTGACCGGCTGCCAGACCAAGCCCCCCGGCGCGGTCAGCGGCGAAGCCAGCCGCGCGACGCCCCCCGGCACGGTTTCGCCGCGTGCAGTGATCCGTCCCAGGGGAGAGGGCAGCAACGCGCGAGCGACACTCTGTACCGCCGCCAGGGCGGCAGCCAGGCCCAGCGGGGAGCGCAGCGTCCCCCAGCCCACGGCGCCGATCCGCGCGACTCCGCTTCGAGGGCGCGGTACCGCGCGCAGCCGCGCACGGGCGTCAACATTGGGAGCCACCAGTCCACCGAGGACGCCCACCGGCGAAGGCGCACCGCCCCAGCCCGAGACATCCATGCCGCACCACCCCGTTGCGGGGCTCACCGGCCCCGCCAGTCGGCCGCGCGCCTCAATCAGCAGTCCAGGAATCCCGATCTCGACGCGATGGATGTTCCCGGCCACCTGCGCCTGCAACGTCACGGTTTGCCGCACGGTGGTCGTGGTCGCCGGCTCGGTCAGCTCAAACAGGTTGATGTTGCGGCTCATGGGGCCAACTGTGTGACGCCACACAGCATTCGGAGAAATTCTATGCAGCATATTTTGATGTTGTGAGCCCATTCATGAATGGCGACATACTGCTGAAGATAGACCTTGTTGACACCACGAAATGGGCGGAGAA
>NZ_CAIZIZ010000338.1 GCF_903933125.1 uncultured Lamprocystis sp.
CACTTGGACATTGGGCAAATCTCGCAATAGCTCTATTGCTTGTCTGAGTGGCTCGTTGTTGGAGTCCATGATGACCTTCAAAACCTCGTAAGATGCTGAAATATAAGTATATCATAACCTACTGAGATCCCGAAGAGCCTTCATGCAAGTCCGCGCGCGCGATACCGCAACCGCACCGCCGCGGTCTGACCAGGTGGCGCGCCACCCTGCTCTGTCTCATCGCGGTCTGGGCCGGAAGTGCCGCCCCGGCCGACCTGCTCGATATCGCCAGTGCGCCGGTGTTCTTGCTGTCCGGCGCGGCGCCGAATCTGATTCTGACGATCGATGATTCGAAGAGCATGAATAAGGCATCTCTGCCGGAAGGGATCTGGGGACCGGATTCGGTTGACGGCATTACCCACCCGCAACTCGATGCGCGCGATCTCTCGTCTTTGACCAATCGACATACGACCCGGCACAGACCTATCTGCCGCCGCTGAACGCAGACGGCACCAGTCGCGATCACGCCGTATTCATTAGAGCGCTCGTGGATGCGTTTCACGATCAGACCGGCTGTACACTCGACCTCTCGAAACGCTATGCCGCGATCTGGAGTCTCGGGAAAACCGGGGATGGGGCTTGTGACGACCTATCGGCCGCAACCGTAGCCGTTATGAACAAGAACAATTCATACGCCGCTGACGTGGGAGACCCCCAATACGAAAAATTTCTAAAGACAGCGACCCCCAATTCGACACCGATTCAGCTCGGCCGGGAATGGGCCTGGCGCTGCATGGTCGGTAGCCCTGGCAATTCCGGAAATGCCGGCAATGCCGGTAACGCAAATAGCTCCAACAACGCAAGCATCTGCAAAGCGGTCTATTACCGACTTGACAATAGCAAGAGTGAATGTAAGAACCTGAACCCGGAAACTATCAAAGCTGTCGATTTCCCGATCGACTGCCTGGAGCGGGTCGTTGTCGGTACCGGCCCTGACTTTGGGGAAATCCGCAACCGAAAGAACGATGATGTCACTCGCACGGTTCTTGCCGAACGCGAGGACCGGCTCAAGAACCGCGACGGCACCGTTCCCAGCGCAACCGCGTTGGCGGAGCGGAACTTTGCCAATTGGTTCAGTTACTACCGGACGCGATTTCTGACCCTGAAAACCGTGTTGAGCCGGGTTTTCAATGACCTCCCGCCGACTGTGCGATTCGGCTATCAGAACCTCTCCGTCGAAGGCTCCTATCTCCCCGGCGAGGTCGCGTTTATTAGCCTCGCAGACACCTTCGCTCCTTACGCGGATAATCGGAAAACATTCTTCGACTGGCTCTTCGACAGTCGTGCACAGTCAACAACCTACTTGGTGAGCGCGGCGGCCCGGGTGCACGAGTTTTGCGCGACCCCGCAGGTCTATGTTGAACAGCCAATGAGCGAAGGCGGAGAACTCATCCAATCCGAAGACGTGATCGTTAACCCGCTGCGCGGCTGCCGTAACAACTTTCATGTGATTTTCACCGACGGTTTTTGGGAAGATACCATATGGGTACCATCGGCCAGAGGCAGCGCTTTTACTGGCCTCAAGCCCCCGAAAGCGGAGAACGACCCACACCTCTGGCTAGGTAATAATGACGCGACGAAGAAGGATCTCCCGCCGGATTCCGCTTCTGCCGCGGCCTCAGGGCTCGCATCGGAAACATACGACCCCGACCAGGACTATGCCAGAATCTTTGCGGACCAGAACATCGGCATGCTCGCCGACGTGGTGTTCGCGTCATGGATCACCGATCTGCGCCCGGACGAACCGGCCGCTGAGCATCGCGTTCCGACCCTGATCCGGGTTCCCAAGGGCAGTACCGATACGCCGGAGGACTATTTCTGGAATCCAGCCAACGATCCAGCGGACTGGCAGCACATCACCACGTACACCATCGGGCTCGGAGTCGCCGGCAATGTGAGCTATCCGGAGGGTACCTGGACTTCAGATAGTAACCCCTGTGAGAAACCAGATGATGAGGAATGCAAAAACATCTCGATTGACGGGTTTCCCGGAGCCTGGAATGCAATCGGCGGCACAGCCACGTCACCCAATGCGAACCTGATTCCCGCGGCCGTCAAGATCGACGACACCTGGCACGCCGGGATCAACGGCCGAGGCGACTACCTGAACGCGGGGGATGCCGCGGCACTCGCCGCGGCCTTCAGCAACGTACTGGATGCGGTCAGCACACTCGCGAAAGACAGTTCAGCCGCCGCGGTCGCAGTCAACACCGGAACCACGGCAAGCCAGGACATTATTTATCAGGCCAGGCTCAACGCCACGGGTTGGAGCGGCGATATCCGCTCCTACCAGGTCTCTGCCGGCAAAGGCAAGGACCCCTGCCCCACGCTGGACATTCGTCCCGGACAACTGTGCCAGGATCCTTCCAGGGGACAGTATTATCAGTCAGCGGCGCAGGCCATGCGGGATCTGGTGCCTGACGACCGACGCATCTTCACCACCGCCAACGGGGCTGGAACAGCCTTCAGGTGGGACAATTTGACGAACACCCAACAACTCGACTTCCTCACGGGCGCCGGATTCAGCGGCACGAATCCCGCACGGGCCAGCCAGGCGCAGATCGACGAGGCCAAAGCGCGCCTGGCCTACGTGGCGGGTGACCGGACCTATGAGGACGATGGGGAGACCTACCGGTTCCGCACACGCGCCCTCCTTTCGCCTTCTTGCACCGAGCCTCCCGGCTGTACCAACCTGCTTGGTGATTTCATCAATGCCGCGCCAGTCATCGTTGGGGCGCCGGCCTTTGACTACAACGCACCGGGATATCAAAGTGCCGTCGGTACGAACGCCACCAGCTTCATGCAAGCACATGCGAAGCGCACCCCGCTGATCTATGCCGGCGCCAATGACGGCATGCTGCACGCATTCGATGCCGCCACCTTGGAGGAGTCCTTTGCCTTCGTGCCGCCGGTTCTGATGGGGCTGACCGGCGTCACCGGCGCCCAGATCCAGCGGCCGGGCAGGGCGAGTGGCACACGGTGTTGATCGGCGCTCTGGGTTTGGGCGCGCAAGGACTGTACAGCCTGGACGTGACGACTGTCCCAGCAGCCACGGCCGCCGTCAGCACCTTTGCGGACGCGCTGTCTCACTGGCAGTTCATTGACCGGGACGAGACGGTAACCACCGGCAATGGGGCCGCCGCAGCGACGAGGGTCATCAAGGGAGATCCGGACCTCGGCTACATCTTCGGGCGCCCGGCCATTGTCCGCGTGCGCGGTGCGCTGGTCGGACGCACCGACCCCACCTGGGTCGCCATCATCGGCAACGGCTACAACAGCACCGAGGATGACGGCAGCCGCAACGCCGGCTGCGATGACACCACCCCGGATGTCGACGAAAGCGACGCGTCCGCTTGCGGTCAGGCCGTACCTATGTCATCGCGATCGAGACCGGAGAGGTGGTCAAGAAGTTTTCGACCGGTGTCGGACGCAATGATGACCCCCTGCACATCACCGATGTCGGCAACCGACGTTCGAATGCCCTGGGTCAGGCCACCATCGTCGCCGACTCACTGCACACGGATGGCGACCCGCTCGCCGACTTCGCTTATGCTGCAGACCTGTTTGGTCATGTCTACCGCTTCGACCTGAGAGGCTCCAGCACCAAAGAGATCAGCACGATCTTCTCCGCTGTTGGGTCTACGACCGGAACAACGGCAGGGAGCCCCCAGCCGATCACGTCTCCGGTCGCCGTCGCCCGTCACCCGCTCGGTCTAGGAATGCTCGTATTGTTCGGGACCGGAAAATACCTCGAAATCGGCGACGGCGGTGATCGGCAGGTCCAAAGCTTCTACGCGATCTGGGATACCGGCTCAGACGATCCAGTGGAGGTCCCTCGTACCGCACTGTTGCGGCAAGCCTTCGCGGAAACCAACATCGTTATGACAGCCGGGGAAGAGGAATCGGCAGCGGAGGTCACGCGCGGCCGGACCAGTACGGCAGAGCTGATCGATTGGTCCAAACAACTGGGCTGGTACATCGACTTCGACATCGAAAAGGAAACCGGCACCAATCTCAACAAGGGTGAAAGGGTCGTAAACGAACCCATGGTGCAGGGCGGGCGGGTGGACTTTGTCAGCCTCGTTCCCGAAAACAACCCCTGCGCCAACGGCGGCTATAGCTGGATCAATTCATTGGATGTGCGCAATGGCAGCCGCCTCGGGTTGACGCCCTTTGACTACAACCTTGATGGGGCGAACGGCGAGGCCGACCTGCTGGCGACCAAGGACGGCACACGGGTGGTGGGTACCAGCGTGCGTCTCACACCCGGCGGGCAGAACACAGGCATCTACTCCTCGCCCTCAAGCTTTGGTGACGGGGCCGGTCGGATCACCACGGTGGTCTCCACCTCGGAGGGGGATCTGGCGCTGATCAACGCGGCCGATGTCCTGGGTTGGCGGGTCTGGCAACAACTGCGCTAAGAGTGGGCCCCGTGTCTATACGCGTCAACGCGATAACCGGGTGTAGGGGCGGATCTAGATCCGCCCCCACACCAAGGCGTGTGTGGTTATCGGGTGCGAAGGCTATAACGACCGGCGCTGACGCAGCCCCAACGCGGCAAGGCCAATACCTAAGAGCGCAAGCGTCCCCGGAACGGGAACCACGGGGCCCTCAGAACCCCAGATCTCGACCGTGAAAGACGCATATTGCAAGTCAGGGCGCCCCTCTTCTCCAGTCGCCCCACGCGCATTCCAGTACGACTCAAAAAGCCGAATATTGATACTCTCGTTGGTTGCGAGCTCAACGAGCGGACCATAGCTTGCGGTAAAATCAACCGGGGTTTGGCGTGTATCCCCATCCGAGGTATTGAACCAAGTCGCATCCTCAGCGTATCCAGAGAACACGTTGTACGCGTCCGCATCGCCGCCCACACTGATCTCGACCATCGCCTCGCTGAGGGCGGTGGAAAAAGCAGCGGTCGCCCACTCCCAGGCGGGAGCGGCCCCGGTGCCCTGGGATGTGGGGATTGGATCACCCGTAGACCAATCATCCAAGCCAGTGCCGACCAGGCCGGTGGCCTTCAGCACGATTTTTTCCAAGACGAAAGGTGTCCCGTCATTAGTCCAAGTCAGGGTGCTGTTGAAGGTCTCATCCGCACCGGTGCCCCAACTGAAAAGGGTCCCGGTCAGCGGCGGCACCGGACCTGAACGGGTCACCGTCGTGCTATAACCCCAGCCCGGTTCAGGGCCTTTCTGGCCGCATCCCGAGCCATCCACGTTCGGACAAGTCTCCGCAAACAGATTGTAGGCGGCGTTGTCTGAACCCCAGGTGAAGGTATCGAGCAAAACCGCCGCCGCGGGGCCGGCACCCAAGCCCAGCCAAAGCGCCGCGACACTCACTGAGAGTTGCCGGGTGCCGCAGCAGCCAATGTGACAATTCGCAGCTTCAAGCACGGACATAATTCAACTCCCGAGTGCGCAAGATGGTCATTTGTTTGTGGGCAGGTCGGACTTAACGTTTGAAAATACACCATGCAAGATCCAGGCATTAAACTAAAAAATTATATTCTTCATAGGCATACATCGTCCATGGAAAAAATAGCGGACGACGCATCCCCTGGGTGTAAAAAAACCTGACATCGACTCGAGTGGACAGACAGAGCAGCTCGAAGCCTGCCCGACCAACCCTTACCCCTAGGCCAAACCCGCCTGGTGAAATTTGCGTCGCCCACGCGGCGCCCCGATAATCGACGGTTGGCAATCGGCAGACGTAGTGGATGCTTCAACCCCAGCCGCGTCATCGCGCGACCCACGGTTGTCTTGTGAGACCGAGACACCCAACTTACTCCAGTGCGAGCCATCATCTTACGCCGAGAACGTCTGCATGCAGCAATCGACCGAACCCAAGGGTGCCACCTGCACCATCGCCGACGTCCAGGGGAGCGCGGACACCCGCCGCATCGCCATCGATAAGGTCGGCATCAAGGATATCCGCCACCCGGTCCGTGTCAAGGATCGCGGCGGGGTGGAACAGCACACGGTGGCCACCTTCAACATGTACGTGTACCTGCCGCACAACTTCAAAGGCACACACATGTCGCGTTTCGTGCAGGTGTTGAACAGCCAGGAGCGGGAACTGAGCGTCGACTCCTTCAAGGATATGCTCAAGGACATGTCGTGTCGGCTGGAGTCCGCGGCCGGGCATATCGAGATGCGCTTCCCCTTCTTCGTCAACAAGCGCGCCCCGGTCAGCGGCGTGGAAAGCCTGCTGGACTATGAGGTGACCTTTATCGGCGAGGTCCGCGACGGCGAACCCAGCCTGGCGATCAAGGTGCTGGTGCCGGTGACCAGCCTGTGCCCCTGCTCCAAGGAGATTTCGGCCTACGGCGCCCACAACCAGCGCTCTCATGTCACGGTGCAGGTCCGCACCCAGGGGTTCATCTGGATCGAGGAGATCATCGATCTGGTCGAGCGCGAGGCCTCCGCGGAACTGTACGGCCTGCTCAAGCGGCCGGACGAGAAGTTCGTGACCGAGCGCGCCTACAACAACCCAAAGTTCGTCGAGGACATGGTGCGTGATGTCGCCACCCGACTCAACGAGGACGACCGGATCGCGGCCTATGTGGTGGAAGCGGAGAACTTCGAGTCGATCCACAACCACTCCGCCTATGCCCTGATCGAGCGCGACAAGGAGGCTGAGGCGCGGATTGCAGAGGCTTCGCTGTGAGTAGGGGCGACTTCAGTCGCCCCTCCACCTCGGTAGATACTTTCCCGGAAATCGCTTAGGGTACACAACGAAAACAATCGGTGACCCGCAGGGGCCTTGATCGTAATCCCGGCCGGCGGTATGCGTAGTCAGGGCTTCCAGCCCTGACAGTGTCAGGCCAGGATGGCCTGACTACGCACCCGGCGCGCCCAAGTGGCCGGAACGACGATCAAGGCCCCCGCAGGGCAGCCATGATCGCCGTGCCGGCAATGCGATCAGCAGGATTTATCAATTCTTCAGCCCCATAGCCTCGGCAGCCTCGACAGCAGCCGGCCGGAGCGAAGATCAGGACCCCGGATTCAACTCCGCCGGTGAAATCAGACTGTTGAACTGCTCACACCAGATCACGACCGACCCGTAGTCGCCGACGTCCACCCCGACCGGCACCGGATAGCTCTGCCGGCCGCTGAATGCAGCGAGCGGGCCGAGATCCACGAACATGGTCTCTTCCACCCGGGTATCCGGGTCGATGCCCCGTTGGGGCACCAGATAGACGTGATATTTCGGCCCCGGGCTGACCGCGAAGTCGTCTTCCAGGTGCACCCGATTCGCATAGACACGCACGGCCCCGCTGCCGTAGTGCATCCGATCCGCCGGGTCCGCGTGAGCGAAACGGCCGGTGGCCTTGATCTCGCCACCGCCGCTGATGATGACCTGGCCGCCCCGCTCCCCCGCGGACCAATAAGGGAAGGCGAAATAGCCCGCGGCAAAGCCGCCGGCGCCGCCCAAGACGGCGCCGGCCAGCAGCCCGACGAGCAGGTAGCGCACCGGGACACTCACGGGCTCCGGCCGCCGCGCAACAGCGCGGGTCACCGTGCGGTCAATGGCCGGAGCCCTTGAGCGCACTCGCCATCCCCTCGATCGTGTCTTTGGCATCGCCGAAGACCAGCGAGGTATTATCTTTGTAGAAGAGCAGGTTATCGACGCCGGAATAGCCTGGACGCATGGAACGCTTGAGGAAGTAAACCTGTCGCGCCTTCCCGGCCTGCAGGATCGGCATGCCGTAGATGGGGCTCGACTTGTCTTCCTCGGCCGCGGGGTTCACCACGTCGTTGGCCCCGACCACCAGGGCCACATCCGCGGTGGGGAACTCCGAGTTGATCTCATCCATTTCGAGCACGCGCTCGTATGGGATGTCGGCCTCGGCCAGCAGCACGTTCATGTGGCCCGGCATGCGCCCGGCGACCGGGTGGATGGCGAACTTGACATCGACGCCGCGCGCCACCAGCAGTTCCATGAGTTCCTTCAGGGCATGCTGGGCCTGAGCGGCCGCCATCCCGTAGCCGGGGATGATGATGACTTTCGCCGCATCCTCCATCCAGTAGACGACGTCCTCGACCGACGCCGACTTGACACCGCGCTGCGCGGCCAGAGCCCCGGCGCCGGTATCCGTTTCATCCCCTGAGCCAAAGCCGCCGAACACCACATTGATGATCGAGCGATTCATCCCCTTGCACATGATGTAGGAGAGGATGGCACCGGAGAAGCCGACCAGGGCACCGACGATGATCAGCAGGTTATTGTGCAGGGTGAAGCCGGTCGCCGCCGCCGCCCAGCCCGAGTAGCTGTTGAGCATGGAGATGACCACCGGCATGTCGGCCCCGCCGATCGGGATGATCAGCGTGACGCCCAAAGCGAAGGCAATCAGCGTCATCAAGCTCAGTGAGAGCACACTGCCGGTCATGGCGAAGTGCGCCGCGAAGCCGATGGTGGCAAGGGCCATGGCGGCGTTCAGGGCGTGCTGCCCGGTGAATTTCACGGGGCTGCCGCTGATCAGCCCCTGCAGCTTGCCGAAGGCGATCACGGAGCCGGTAAAGGTGATGGCGCCGATCACGATACCGGCGGACAGCTCACCCATCATGACCGCATCCGGGTGCGCGGTGATGATGAAGGTACCGATGGCCACCAGCACCGCCGCCAGACCGACAAAGCTATGGAGCGCCGCCACCAGTTGCGGCATGGCCGCCATCTGGATGCGCATGGCGAGGATGGTGCCGATCACCGCACCGCCCGCCACCCCGGCGATGATGAACCCGTAGGAGGTCACCTCCTGTCCGAGCAGGGTCGCGGCGACCGCGATGACCATGCCGATCATGCCGTAGAAATTACCGCGGCGCGCCGAGGCGGGATGCGTCAGGCTCTTGAGGGCGAAAATAAAGAGGATGGCCGAGACCAGATAGGCCAGGGCCTGCTCGTGTGCAGACAGACTAAAGTGCAGCATGGCTGATCGCTCTCCCTACTTCTTTTTCTTTTGGAACATGGAGAGCATACGGTGAGTCACCAGGAAGCCTCCGAAGACGTTGATGGACGCCAGGAGGACCGCCAGGAACCCGAGCAGCTCGGCGGCAAGGCCCGCCCGCTCGGCTCCCGCGACCAACAGCGCCCCGACGATCACGATGCCGGAGATGGCGTTAGTGAGGGCCATCAATGGGGTGTGCAGCGAGGGCGTGACGCCCCAGATCACGTAATAGCCGATGAAGCAGGCAAGGACGAAAACATAAAGCGCGACGATCGGGTCTGACATAGGCGGATTTCCGTAGGGCGCGCGGACGCGCCGTTGATGGTAACGATTCGGCCGTTGGCGTTTTTTCTACGACACGAGCATGGCTTTGGTGATGTCATCCGCCATCAGGTCCTTGAGGACCGGCCCTTGATCCGACCGTTCGACCATGATCTCGATCAGGTTCGCAAGGTTCCTGGCGTAGAAGGCGCTGGCATCGGACGCGACCATTGACGGGTAATTGGTGTACCCCACGATGAGCACCCCATGGCGCTCGACCACCTCATCCGGGACCGTCAGCGGACAGTTGCCGCCGTTCGCCGCCGCCAGATCCACGATCACCGACCCCGGGCGCAGCCGCTGGACCAGATCTTCAGTCACCAGCACCGGGGCCGGACGACAGGGAATGAGCGCGGTGGTGATGATGACATGGGCCTTGGCCAATTGGTCGGCCAGGGCCGCCTGCTGGCGCGCCTTGGCCTCGGCGGAGAGTTCCTTGGCGTAGCCGCCCTCCCCGGCCCCGCTCTCGCCCAAGTCCAGATCGATCGGTTTGGCCCCGAGCGACTGGATCTGTTCGCGGGTCTCCGGCCGCACGTCGTAAGCCAGCACCTCGGCCCCCAGGCGGCGGGCGGTGGCGATCGCCTGCAACCCGGCCACCCCGGCACCCAGCACCACCAGGCGGGCGGGCTTGGCCGAGCCGGCGGAGGTCATCATCATGGGGAAGAAGCGGCCGAACCGGGCCGCCGCTTCGATCACGGCCCGATAGCCGGCGATGTTGGCCTGCGAGGACAGGGCGTCCATCGACTGGGCACGGGAGGTCCGGGGCATCCGCTCCATGCCCAGCACCCGCACCCCCTTGGCCAGCATCGCGGCCACGATGGCATCCTCGCCGCAGCTTTCCAGCAGGCCGATGAACAGACCGCCGGGACGCATCGCGGCCACATCGCCGCCGTCCGGACGACGGACCTTGAGCAGCAAATCGACATCGTAGGCCCCGGCGCGATCCGTCAAGACCGCACCCGCCGCCGCATAGTCAGCGTCCGGATAGCCGGCGCGCACCCCCGCGCCGGCCTCCACCATCAGTTCGAACCCTTTGCTCTTTAGTTTTTTGACGATCTCGGGAGTGGACGCGACCCGCGCCTCCCCGAGCCGTGTCTCCGCTGGGATACCGATTCTCATTCTTCTCTCACCCTCCTCACAACGGCGCGCCGCCCGGAGGCGACAATGCTCAGTATTATCCGGTTACCAGTGTCCGGTGGCAACCAGGTGACGCAGGTCATTGCCAAGCCCATCGGAATTTGCTTATATTCAGATCACTGAACCGGAGCAAGGGTCGTACCCTTCAGCGGACGCCCGCCGGCGCGCACTTTTATCCACCTTCACGGAGCTGTCATTACCGTGGCGAAGATCACCAGCGATCACGCTCTGCGCGATGCCCTCAACGGGCTCAACCCCGAACAGCAACGGCTGCTGGGCGGTCACTTCGCCCGGAGTGTCGCACGCCTCGTCACGGCCGAGCGCGTGCACCGCGCAATCGCAACCGCCTTGCGTGAGGATTGCACCCCGGAGGAACTGGACGACGCCTACCGGGCCGCCAAGGCCCATGTGACCAACACCTACACCGATTGCGGCAAAGAGACCGACTGGCTGGCCCAGGCCGACCACTTCGCGGCCGCCGCCGTTGCCGCTGCCCTGGCACCCGAGACCCTGATCACCGAACGGCAGAACCGCGCCTGGAAGGCCGCGGTTCAGGCCCGCATGGCGATCAACTGCGCCATGATGGAGTCCTCCGATGAACTGGGCGATGCGACCGAGGCGCAACGTCAGTACGCCATCGCCGACGCGTTTCTTGGCCGCGCCTGAATGACATCGCGCTCGCCCGCGGCCAAGTGCCTGATACAAATCCACCAAGTCAGGCGCTGTCGGGCTGTCGGGCTGTCGGGCCGGCGGGCGGGGGCGCTAGGCCGCCTCGTCCACGCTCAGCATTTGGTCGTAGACCTCCCAGGCGGCGGCCGCGTCCTGCGCACTGACGCGCTCCGTCGCGTATCCCAGGTGGACGACAACATAGTCACCGACGGCCGGCGGCTCGTGTTGCAGCATGAACAGACTGACCTCCCGCTCCACGCCTTTGGCGGTGCAGCAGGCCAGGAAGCCGTCAATCGACAGGATCTGCATCGGGATGCCAAGACACACGGTCGCTATCACTCCGGATCATTTAGACTCAGGTCACAGGCTAAACGCTGGCGCCGCACCAAGCAAGGTATGCTGCACTCGACCGCTTTCCACACAGGACCGACCTGGCGACCATGCAAACTTTGATTCTTGGACTCGGCAACGTCTTACTGGCCGACGAGGCCGTCGGCGCCGCCGTCATCAGGCGTCTGGAGTCCGAAGCGGACCCGGCCGCGCCGCTGCGCTTCCTCGACGGGGGAACCCTGAGCTTCACGCTGGCGGTTCCCATCGCGGAGTGCCCACGCCTGATCGTGATCGACGCCGCTGCCATGGGCGATGCCGCGGGCAGCGTCCGGGTCTTCGAAGGCGAGGCAATGGACCGGCAGTTACGCTGCCATGCCAAGAGCGTCCACGAGGTCAGCCTGGCCGACCTGCTGGATATCGCGCGCCTGACCGACAGCCTGCCTGCGCGACGCGCCCTGATCGGCATCGAGCCGGCCCTGATCGACTGGAGTGATGAACTGACCCCGGCGGTCGCGGCGGCGGTGCCGGTCGCGCTGGAGCGGGTACGGGAGTTGCTCGCGCGCTGGGACGCCGCCGACGGCCCGACGGCCTGAGCCTGGCGGCCTCGATCGTAATCCCGGCCAGCGACATGCGTAGTCAGGGCTTCCAGCCCTGACGGTGTCAGGCCAAGATGGCCTGACTACGCACCCGGCGAGTCCAATCGGCCGGAATCTTGATCGACGCCAGTCGGCGCGAATCGCGACGAGATCGCTTGAGGGGTCTATACTTCTGTTTTAGTATTTCGGTTATCGCTAAAATGCTAAACTTAGAATCTGTCGCAACCCGCCGCCGGCGCGTTGTTGCCGGAACCTCCTCACGCCCTGCCGAGGACGCATCATGCCCGCGTTATCCAGCATCCCAGTAAGAGTCCAGACGATGCCCTGCGGCACCACCGACTGCGGCAATGCCGTCCCCATCCTGCATGAGGTCCGCCATGCACTGGAGCGCCTGATCGCCACCGGCGAAGGCACTCAGATCGATCTCAATGCCATCCCCTTCGGCCCGGAGGACGAGGCGCACCTGCTCGCCGTCCTGGGGGTTGGTGAGGTGCGGGCGACGATCGATGCCCTGGGTCCGACCCACGTCCAGGAAACGGCAATTCCAGGCGTATGGCTCATCGATTACCGAATCACGGAGGATCAGCGGCTGGCCCTGCATCTGGATATCGGCGACATTCCCGAGATCCTGCGCACCCAGCGCCAAGACCTCGACACCGCCCTGACCACCCTGGACGCCCGCCTCACCAGCGCCCAGGACAGAGCACCGTTCGAGTACTGATTAACCGCTTGAGAAAGGCCCATGACCGCCAAGAAACACAGTGTCGGCGAGCACCTGCGTGACCAGGGTGTCTCCCGCCGAGCGTTCCTGAAGTTCTGCACCGCGTCGGCGTCCCTGATGGCCTTGCCGCCCGGCCTGATCCCGGCCATGGCCGCCGCGCTGGAGCAAGCCCGGCGGCCGAGCGTGATCTGGCTGTCGTTCCAGGAATGTACCGGCTGCACCGAGTCCCTGACGCGCAGTCATGCCCCGACGGTCGAGGATCTGATCCTGGAAATGATCTCACTCGACTATCACCACACGCTCCAGGCCGCCGCGGGGGAGGCTGCCGAGGCGGCCCGCGAACAGGCCATGAAGGACAACTTCGGCAATTACCTGCTGATCGTCGACGGCTCACTGCCGGGGCCGGATGCCAACCCCGGCTATTCGACCATCGCCGGAGTCAGCAACTACGCGATGCTGATGGAGGCCGTCGAGGGGGCGGCAGCGGTGATCGCGGTCGGCACCTGCGCTGCCTTCGGCGGCTTGCCCGAGGCGGCCCCCAACCCCACGGGTGCGGTGGCGGTCATGGATTTGATCAAGGATAAGCCGCTGGTGAATGTCTCCGGCTGCCCGCCGGTGCCGATGGTCATCAGCGGCGTGCTCGCCCACTATCTCGCCTTCGGGCGCCTGCCAGAACTCGACGAATACCATCGTCCGCTCGCCTTTTTCGGCCAGTCGATCCACGATCGCTGCTACCGTCGGCCCTTCTATGACAAAGGGCTGTTCGCCGAGACCTTCGACGACGAGGGCGCCCGCGCCGGTTGGTGCCTGTACCGGCTCGGCTGCAAAGGACCCAGTACCTACAATGCCTGTGCCACGATGCGCTGGAACGCGGGCACCAGTTGGCCGATCGAGGCCGGACACCCCTGCCTGGGCTGTTCGGAGCCGCGATTCTGGGACGCCGGGAGTTTCTATGCGCCGCTGTCCGTCCCCACCGACCTCTCCAGCACCCAGGTGCTCACGGCCGGCGCGGCCGGCGCCCTGGTCGGCGGCACGGTCGCAACCCTGGCGCGGCGCACGGTCGAGACCGCGGCGGCAAGCCGTCAGCCCGTCACCGCCGACGAACTGGAGCAGACACTATGACCGCCCTCACCGACCCCATGGGCTTTCTGCTGTTCACCAAGGGCCCACTGTTCAACATCGCCATCGCCATCTTCGCGCTCGGCCTGCTCGCGCGCCTCGCCGAGATCCTGCTCCTCGGCCGACGGCCGAATTTCGCGGAGCCGCGCGCCGGTGAATGGCTACCGGGCCTGCGGACGGTCGTCACCCGCACCCTGCCGGACCCCGGCACCTTCAAGCGTGCGCCCTTCAATGTGGTCACGGGGCTGATCTGGCACATCGGCTTTCTCGTCGCCCTGCTGCTCTTCATCCCCCACATTGAACTGATCAAGGGTCTGTTCGGCGTCTCCTGGCCGGGACTGCCCAACCCCTTCGTGGATTTGGTGACGGCCGTGACCCTGGTCGCGCTGGCGGCGACCCTCGTGCATCGGCTGAACCATCCGGTGAAGAAGCGCCTCAGCACGGTCGAGGATTATCTGGTCTGGACGGTCACTTTTCTGGTCGTCCTGACCGGTTATCTGGCGTATAACCGGCTGATCAACCCTTATCCGCTGGCGCTGGGGCTGCATATCCTGAGCGCCGAGCTGTTCCTGATCATCCTGCCCTTCACCAAGCTCACCCACATCTTTACCGCGTTCATCGCGCGTTGGTACAACGGGGCCAGCTTTGGCCGCCGGGGAGTCCAGTCATGAGCCCCATCGTCAATCCGGCCGTGAATCCGGAGGCAACCACGTTCAACCTCGAGCGCGGCCTGGCCGCCTTCCGCGCAGAGATCGACGGACCAGTCGCGGCCTTCTTTTCCAGTTGTGTGCACTGCGGGATCTGCGCCCAATCCTGTCCCTTCTATCTGGAGACCGGCGATCCCAAGTACACACCGATCCTCAAGCTGGAACCGCTGCGCCTGGTCTGGGAATCCGAATTCACCCTGTGGGGCAAGATCAAGGGCGCCCTCGGCCTGCAACGCAAGGTCACGGACGCCATGCTGGCCGAGTGGGAGGAACTGATCTACGACTCCTGCTCGATGTGCGGACGCTGCTCCATGGTGTGCCCGGTCGGCAACGACATCCAGGCGATGGTGCGCAAGTCACGTGAGGGCATGGTCGCCGCCGGCCATGCGCCCGAGGGTCTGGCCGGTGCCGCGGTCCGGGCGGTCAAGACCGGCAGCCCGATGGGGTTGCAGTGGAAGACCCTGCAGGTCCAGATCGAGCATGTCCAAACCAGCTCGGGCCTGACCGTACCGGTAGACCAACCCGGGGTCGACTATCTGGTGATGCTCTCCTCGATGGAGGTCATCAACTTCCCCGAGTACCTGGAGGCGATCACCAAGATCTTCGATCACGCCGGCGTCACCTGGACCCTGAGCACCCAATGCTTCGAGGCGACCAACGCCGGCATCCAGATCGGCAACAAGGACATCGCGGCCCTGCTGGTGGAGCGGGTGGTGGACGCGGCGGTCAAACTCGGGGTCAAGAACGTCATCAGCCCGGAATGCGGCCACGCCTATACCGCCATCCGCTGGGAGGGGCCGAACCTGATCGGCCGGCGCTATCCGTTCCGGGTCTTCCACATCATCGAGGTCCTGGACCAACTACGCGCACAGGGTCGGATCACCACCGAAGGCAAAGAACTGGACCGGCTGTCCCTGCACGATCCCTGCAACCTGGCGCGCAAGAGCGGCGTCATTCAGCAGCAGCGCAACCTGATGGACCTGGTGGCCGATCAGTTCGTCGAACTGCCGGAGCACGGGCGCTTCCAGTGGTGCTGCGGCGCGGGCGGCGGGGTGAGCTCCAATGAACGCGCGGAGCCCCTCAAGCTGGCCGCCTTCAAACGCAAGAAAGCCCAGATCGAGGCGGTGGAACCCGAGCGGATGGTGACCATGTGCGCCACCTGCCGCACCCAACTCGAAGAAGGTCTGGAGCACTTCAACATGGATATCCCGGTGGTGGGCCTGACCGAGCTGATCGCCGACCATCTGGTCGATAAAGAGGAACCGGCATGAGCGAACGCGTCGTTGTTGACCCGATTACCCGCATCGAAGGCCATCTGCGTATCGAGGCCGAGATGGATGGCGACCGCATCGCCCGGGCCTACTCGTCCGGGACCATGGTGCGCGGTATCGAGACCATCCTCCTCAACCGCGACCCGCGCGACGCCTGGGCCTTCGCCCAGCGCATCTGCGGGGTCTGCACCCTGGTGCATGGTCTGGCGTCGGCGCGCTCAGTAGAGGACGCGCTCGACATCAGTCTGCCGCCCAATGCGCAACTGATCCGCAACCTGATGATCGGCGCCCAGTATGTGCACGATCATGTGATGCATTTCTATCATCTGCACGCGCTGGATTGGGTGGATGTCGTCAGCGCCTTGAGCGCCGACCCCAAGGCCACCGCGGAATTGGCGCAATCCTTGAGCAGTTGGTCCAAGGCGTCGCCGGGTTACTTCGCGGATACTCAAAAGCGCCTCAAAGGCTTCGTGGAATCCGGCCAACTCGGCATTTTCGCCAACGGCTACTGGGGCCACCCGGCCTACAAGCTGCCGCCCGAGGCCAACCTGATGGCCGTGGCACACTACCTGGAGGCCTTGGCCTGGCAACGCGACGCGGCCCGCCTGCACGCCATTTTCGGCGGCAAGAACCCCCATCCGAACGTGGTGGTGGGCGGCGTCGCATCGCCCATTGACCTCGAATCGGACTCGGCACTCAATGCCAAAAAGCTCGCCGAGGTGCAGCGCGTCATCACATCGATGCAGCAATTCGTCGACCAGGTCTATGTGCCGGACACCCTGGCCATTGCCGGTTTTTACAAGGACTGGTTCCAGCGCGGCGAAGGTCTCGGCAATTTCATGTGCTACGGCGACCTGCCGGCCACCGGGTCCATGGACCCGGCGACCTACCTGTTCCCGCGCGGGGTCATCCTCAACCGTGACCTGACCACCATCTATGACGTGGACCTGCACGACGCTGCCCAGATTCAGGAGTTCGTTTCACACTCCTGGTACGACTACAGCGCCGGCAAGCAGACCGGATTACACCCCTATGCCGGCCAGACCACGCTAGACTACGACGGACGCGGTGGGGTCAAACCGCCCTACACGCAACTGGCGGTCGATGACGGTTACTCCTGGCTCAAGGCCCCCCGCTGGCAGGGCCATGCAGTCGAGGTCGGCCCGCTGGCGCGGGTGCTGCTCCTCTATGCCAAGAACCATGCCCAGACCAGGGAACTGGTCGATTCGACTTTGTCCAAGCTCGACCTGCCGGTCAGCGCCCTGTTCTCCACCCTGGGACGCACGGCCGCGCGGACCCTGGAGACCAAGATCGTGGTCGATCAGATGCAGGGCTGGTATGACCAGTTGATCGCCAACATCCGATCCGGCGACATCAGCACCTTCAACGCCTCGCGCTGGGATCCGTCCACCTGGCCCAACGAGGCCCGCGGTGCCGGCTTCATGGAAGCCCCGCGGGGGGCGCTCGGGCACTGGATCGTGATCAAAGACGGGCGCATCGCCAACTATCAGGCGGTGGTGCCCTCCACCTGGAACGCGGGGCCGCGTGACCCGGATGATCAGGCGGGAGCCTACGAGGCGGCGCTCCAGGACAACCACCAGTTGGCGGATGTGAAGCGGCCGGTGGAGATCCTGCGCACCATCCACTCCTTCGACCCCTGCATCGCCTGCGCGGTCCACCTGTCGGATCCGCAAACCGGGGAGCGGCTGGAGATCAAGGTGACCTGAGGGGGGCCGACGGCCCCGTAGGAGCGGCCTCCGGCCGCGATGAGCCGCGCGGGCCTCGATCAAGATGGCGACCACTTGGACTCGCCGGGTGCGTAGTCAGGCCATCCTGGCCTGACACCGTCAGGGCTGGAAGCCCTGACTACGCATGCCGCCGGCAGGGATTACGATCAAGACCACCGCGCGGGATCTCCCGCATCAGAACTCACCCGGCCCCCATCGCGGCCGGAGGCCGCTCTCACTGGGGGACTGTCCTGTCACGGGTACGGGGTCTCAAGGCGGCGCGGCGCCCTCCGCGGCACGGTCCATCAGGACCAGCGCCGCACCCGATGCGGCGACGCGAGCTACCGGCGAATCGGCTCCGGCGCGCCAGGCCGCGAGCGCAGCGGCCTTGTCGGCACCAGTCACCAGGACTAACATCGCGCGCGCCGCGGATAGCGCCTTCGGAGTCAGCGACACCCGTTTCGGTGGCGGCTTAGGCGCATCCAGCACCGGGATCACGAGCGGACCATCAGGAACCGGGCGCCCAGGAAACAGGCTCGCGGTATGCCCATCCTCGCCCATCCCCAGCAACACGAGGTCGAACGGAAGGCGCACCGCGGCCGATTTCCCGGTCGCCGATCCGGACAGCGTCCGCTGATAGCTCAGCGCGGCGGCAACTGGACCCTGCTCCGCCGACATCGGGTAGATGTTCTTCGGTGGGATCGGCACCTGATCCAGGAAGGCCTGCCTGGCGGCCACGCTGTTACGCTCCGGATGATCAGGCGGCAGACACCGCTCGTCACCGAAAAAGATGGACCAGCGGTCCCATTGCGCGGGTTTGCCAACGAGCAAGGTGTACGCCATGATGGGGGTACGGCCGCCCGCCAGGACCAGGAGAAACCGCCCTCGCGCGGCGACCGCCTGCTCGGCCGCGGCCAGTATGTGCTCGGCGGTCGCCGCGGCCACGTCCGCGCTGGTTGCGAGCGACTGAAAACGTACGGATCCTGCTGGCATGGCGCTTTTCTCCGACCTTCATTACACTTCCCGGGCGTTTCCTGCCCGGCCCGCTATTGGCGATCATGGACCCAATGAAAATCCTGTTGGTCGACGACTCCAAATCCGCTCGCTACGCGTTGCGGCTCCAGTTGCAGCGTCACGGCGTCGAGGTCGACACCGCGGAATCCGCGGAGGCCGCCCTAGAGATCCTGAAGGGCGATCTGCCCGACGCCGTCCTGATGGATCACATGATGCCTGGGCTCAGCGGCTTCGAGGCACTCGAGATCATCCGCGCGGATGCGCGCACCGCGCATCTTCCGGTGGTGATCTGTACTTCACACGAGGACCCTGAATTCGCCGCCGCCGCCCAACGCAAGGGCGTCGTTGCGATTCTACCCAAGTCGGTCGCCCCGGAGAAACTCCCGGCGGTCCTGGCGCAGTTGAAAACCGTGTTGGATGGGTCCGCAACCCAGCCCCAGGACGAATCCAGATCGATTCCCGCGAGCACGCTCACACCGACCGCGGCCCCCGACTGGCAGCGGCAGATCGAGCTGCGCCTCTCGGGGCTCGTCGACGAGCGACTCGAGGCCCGGCTGTCAAACCTGATCGCACCGCTGCTCGCGGACCTCAATCGAGACCTGCGTGAACGCCTGCTGGCCGAGGCGCAACAACTGATCGCGGCGCAGATCGCCGAGACCCGCGCGGCGCTCGAGGCACCGCTGGCAACTGAACGGGAGGCAACCCGGGCAAGGTTCGAGGCGATCACCGGCGAGTTGGAGTCTACGGCCGGCCGACTGGTCGCGGAGACCCTGCCCGATCTGGTCAAAGTCGAGATCGAAAGCGAGCGCGGTGCGATCATGAACCTGGTCGATCAATACGTGCGGGAGTTCTCCCCCCCGACCCCGGTCGTACCGGGCACCGCCGGTCACTCCGCCCCACTTGATGGCGAGTTGATAGCCCGCATCCAGGAGATCGCCAAACGCGAGGCCAATGCGGCAGCGACGGCGACGCTGGAGCACTGCCAACAGATGACCGACGGCCTAGAGCAACGGGTGCGAACCGGCCACGGCCTGCTCTACCTGGCCATCCTGGGGGCGGCACTACTCGGAGTCCTGGCCGCATTACTCGTGTACGTTATCGTGCGCTGAGCCGTGCGGCTCGTTCAGCGAACCGGCGCTACAGATGCCGGCGTCCATTTAATCAGTCGGAGGTAACGAACGTGTTTCAGAGCATGAGCGAGTTCATGAATCCAGGTGCGACCACCCCGGACCCGGAGTTCCCGCAGGCACCATCGGACTGGACCCGTGCCGGTGCCACGGCCGCGGCTCAGACCGACGGGATCACGCTGAGCGAAGACCACTGGCGCGCGATCAAGGCCCTGCAAGGCTATTTTGCCACCCATGAGCGCCCCAACATGCGCGAACTGCACGACGCCTTGGACGAGGCATTCCACGCCAAAGGCGGTCTCAAGTATCTCTACACGCTGCTACCGGGCGGCCCGGTGGCCCAGGGATGTCGTTTCGCCGGCTTACCGGCCCCGGCCGGCGCGGCGGACAAGTCATTCGGCAGCGTTCAATAGTCGAGCACCGGACGACGGCCTTGATCTAAGGCGAACGACCATGGAAAGAACATCAAACCACCCCGGACGATGAAAATCCCCCGTGGGAGCGGCGGCCCGCCGCGATGCGGTGCCGCGGTGACCTCGAACGTTGCGGCTGCGCGCCCAGCCCCGTCGCGGCGGGACGCCGCTCCCACCGGGTCGCTGCGCGACTTTCACAATAACGTATTGGACTCCAGTCGGCCGGCGCCACGGCCGACCGGAACTGTGACCAAGGCCGGCATTTTGTACAAGGCTACTTGAACAACAAATCAGATACCGCTGACTTACTTAGATTTTCCTTGCTCGCGCCCCCTTGTTTTCAGTACCACATCCGCCTATGCTTTCAGGGAAATGCCCCGACAGGGGTTGGTGCCTGAGTGGGCCGGCAGGTTGCCAGCCCCGGGCGTCGGCCCCGGCAATCAAGTCACTACTGGGAGAATCTGAGGATGTACGACCAACCGCGCGACAGCGATCATCCGGACCTGTTCAACCAGCACTTCTTTGTCAATCGGCGCGGGTTCCTGGAGGGATTGGCCGCGCTCTCGGCCGGCCTGCTGTGCGGAACCCCGAGCTTCGCAAAGGCCGGCTTCTTTGGTCAGGACACGCCCCAGCGCCAGGACGCACTCCAGCGGCAGGTCGCGGATTTGGTGCAGCGGCTCAAGGCCCAGGGTCAGATCAGCGAGAACGAAAAAACCGCCTGGTCGGTCTACGACTTCTCCGCCGGCAAGAAACTGGTGGCGATCAACGAGGACGCCCCGCGCCAGGCGGCGAGCATGATCAAACCATTCGTCGCCCAGGCGTTTTTCTTTCAGGTGAAAAACTCGCGAGGACGCGTGCGCTACACCGAGGATATTCGCGACACCATGGAGCGTTCGATCCGGCGCAGCAGCAACCCAGCCACCAACGAACTCATCGAACTGGTCAGCCGCAATCAGTCGCAACGCGGACCCAAAGACGTGGAGACCGTGCTCAAGACCAATGCGCCGCAGGTGTTCGTGCAGACGCGGGTCGTCGAGAAGATCCCCGCCGGCGGCAAGACCTATCGCAACCTCGCCTCGGCCCACGACTACAGCCGGTTTCTGATCGCACTCTGGGAGGACCGCCTCCCCTACAGCCAGGAACTCCGGGCGCTGATGGCGCTGCCGAATCATGACCGCATCTGCCAGGGTGTCGCGTCCATGCCCTCCTCGGTGCGCGTCTACGACAAGACCGGCTCGACCTCGCAACTCTGCGGCAACATGGGCATCATTGAGGCCCAGACGCTGTTTGGCCGACGCGTCCCCTACGCCTTCGTCGGAATCATCGAGCGCTCGAGCAGCGCCAAGAACTACGGAACCTGGATCACCCAGCGCAGCAATGCCATCCGCGCCGTGTCCAATCTGGTCTATCTGGACATGAAGGACCGTTACCGGCTGGCGTGATTGTCAGCTCCCTGGATCACCGTAGAACACGTAATTGGTCGAGTAGTCGCTGATCTCGAAATAGACCTTGCGTTCGCCCGGGTCCTGCTGGCCGTTCTGGTTCAGATCCAGCACGCCGTAGCCGAAGCGGTAAGGCCGCGCACCGCCGCCCTGGGTGGCGCCGGCCGTGGTGAGTTTGTCCACCTTGATGAAACGCCGCACGAGCTTCTCGCCCGCGTAGACCTCCAACACGCCGTCGACCCCGGTCCAGTTCTGGATGGAACGGCCAATCGTATTCTGGGTCTCCTGGGTGCACCCGGCAGTGAGCAGGGTCGTGAGCAGCAGACTGGTCAGGGTTCTGTTCCGGTTCATGGGTACACACCTCTGAGTAACGAATAAAGCACAAATTAAACACGAACACAATCGTTGTCGTGTCGTCATCGGAGAATCCGGAACTCACTTTAACACGCGAATGTGACATACAACGCCGGGCCAGCCCTGAAGCATAAACCAGTCGCCGGCTGACATCGTGCGGCGTCACAGCAGTTCCAAATTTGGGTGGCCGCCGCCAACAGCGTGTCGGCAGCGAGGCCGATGGTGGATGCGCTGCGCTTATCCACCCTACGAAACCGGCTCCGTTGTAGGGTGGATAAGGCGCGCCGCTCGGTCTCGGGGACTCGG
>NZ_CAIZIZ010000339.1 GCF_903933125.1 uncultured Lamprocystis sp.
CAATTCGGTCGGCGCGATACCGGAGAACAGGTGGTAGAGCGCCAGCATCGAGTGCGTCTTGCCGCCACCGAAGTTGGTCTGCAACTGGATGACCGGGTCGCCACCCGCCCCGGTCGCAGCGGGCGAGAGCCGCCGCAGGGCGCCCACCAGCATCCCCTTGAGGCTCTCGGTGAGGTAGGTGCGCCGGAAGAACTCGACCGGGTCGCGGTACTCGGCCGTGCCCTCGCCCAGATGGACCTGCCACAGGTCCGCGGCGAACTCGGCCTGCTGATACCGGCCGCTGGCCACGTCCTCGTGCGGCATCACCACCTCACGCCAGGGCTTCAGGCTGCCCGTCACCCCGCTCTCGATGGCCTGACTCACCGACTTGCGCTTCTCGCCGCGCGCCTGCTCGTCGAAGCGCAGGCGCAGCAGTTCCATCTTCATCTTGTCTACTTCGTCGGACTCGGGGGCCGAGACGGCGGACAACAGCCGTTCTGCGGAGTCCAAGGCGCGGTAGGCGTCGTCGCTGGAGAAGGGCTCTTGATGCGCCCACCGGTTGCGCACGGCAATGATCTCGTTCACCAGGCTGCGTTCGGTCTTGCCGAGAATTTGCCGGAAGACCTCGCTCCATTTACGATCCATGATGACCAGCAAGGCGGCGACATCCTGGAGCGGTTCCTCCTTGCCGGCACCCAGGCGGGTGTCGGACAGGACGACTTTCGCCTCGCCGGCCCAACCATCGCCGTACCGCGCCCTCAACTCGCGCTCGACGAAGGGGCCGAGACCGGCCTTCAGCAGTTCCAGCGACTTGCCGACACGCTCGTGGTTGCTGATAGCCATATCGATTCCTTATTCCTGTTCCGGCAACCCGCGCAGTTGAGCGAGCAGGGACGGCAGCGCAAGCTCTACGGTATCCCACAGGATGTCCAAATTGATGTCGAAATAGGCATGCACCAATCGATTGCGCATGCCGACCACCTGCTGCCAGGGCACGCCAGGCATTTCGGCGCGCCCGGCGGCGCTCACCTGCGCGGCGGCTTCACCGACGATTTCCACGGCACGGGTCAAGGCCAGGCTCAGCATCCGGTCCTGGTCCAAGTCCGCGCGTTGACGCCCCTGGACAAAGGCCCGCGCATCTTCCGCCGCCTCGATCATGTGGCTGATCCGCCAGCGATCATCGGGCGACATACTGCACCTGCGCCGTGCGCACCACCTCATCCCGGAAGTAGCGGCTCAAGTCCTGCGGGGTGCGCAGATCGACCTTGCGCCCGCCCAAAGCCTCGGACAATTCAATCTCGATCTGAGCCATGTCCAGCAACGTGGTCCGCGCCTCTGGAAAGAACTCGACCAGCAGGTCGATGTCGCTATCCGGCCCGGCAGTGCCCGTCAGTTGCGAACCAAAAAGCGCCAGGCGGCGAATATGGTGCCGTTCGCAAAGATGGGCCAGGGTGATCTCATCCAGTTTCGATAGAGGGTTCATGTGATCCTCCGGGCGTGACGGGCCGCAGGAGCGGCCAAGACTGCATTCCCACGCGGAGCGTGGGAACGAGATAGACGGGCCAGCGCGTGCTCAAGCGGCCAAGTCATACACCCGTCCTTCCTGCGCCGCGCGCCAGGCCAGGGTGTTGATCACCGTCTTCTGGCGCTCGAAGGCGTCCGCGCTCATCACCACCACGTCGGCAGGGATCAGGCGCCGACCCAGCAGGGTGGCGAGGCGTGCCATCTCGGCGAAGCGGTCGGGCACCTCCTGTTCCACCACCAGCAGGTCGAGATCGCTGTCTGCCCGTGCATCACCACGCGCCTGCGAGCCGAACACAATCAGCCGGGTTCCAGCCGGCACCGCCGGCTTGAGACAGGCCAAGGCATCATCAATCAGACTCATCATCGACCCCCGTCGTCATCGAACAGGTCGCCGGTGCCCGGCGTGGCGGCGCGCGGAGTCCGTCTCCGCGCGTGGCGAATGCCCCCGCGGCGCTGACTCACTTCTCACCCGCAATATCTAACACTGTCGCTATCAGATCACCGGACAGGTAAAGCTCTGACGTGCAGCGCGTGGCATGTTGCCAAGGCGATCAGGGCGGAGCAATCCGCGATCAAAATCATTGGCGCCGCCCCATCGCCTCAACTTCCTGGACAAGCTCATCCCTAGAGATGTCGATGACGGAAATCCGCTGCGCCTTGCACACGGACATGAACTCATACAAATTCATCCCCGCCAGTTCCGCGGCCTTGGCGAGGGTGACACGAGCATCCTTGAACAAGGCCAGCGCGTAGGTTATCCGCATTTCCCGCGCGACCACATCCTGCGTCAACATCCCAACAAAATCACTGGGAAAGTCGATAGCTACTTGCATGATTGCGCTCCGCCTATGGTTATGTAAACAAATCGCCGGTACCGGGCGCGTCGGCACGTGGCGACGCCTGGGCTAGTCGGGTAATCTCGGGCCAGCTCTGCACCAGACCGTTGTAGGCCATCGCCTCGGTCGCGCGCTTCTTGCGCTCGCACAGGGTGTAGAGGCGATAGCACAGTTCGCGGGCGGTCTCGGCTTGGCTGCCAAGCTTCGCGACCAGGGCCGCCGCCGCGCCCTCGCCGCCGGACTCCAGTACGCGGATCAGTTGGTGGACCATCATCCAGTGAGGAGTGAGTCGAGAGGAGTGAGCAGTGAGAGAAGAACCCTCTCGCTTCTCACTCCTCTTTCCTCTCTTCTCATCCTCCAGGTCCCAGTCTGCGGGCAGTTCGACGGGTTTCAGCAGGCGTACCTTGCCGGCCTTGGACACCAGAATGCCCGCCTCGACCAGCCCGGCCACGGCGGTGTTCTTGGACTTGGAGAGTTGCTCGGCGACGCCGTAATCGCCCTCGGCAAAGCCGGTCTGCTCGAACCAGGTCAGCGCCCAGCGGCTGTCGGCGTCGAAGTCGCCTTCCTGCTCGGCCAGCGCCTCGTCCAGGGTCTGGTTGATCAGAGCGAGCGCGGCGCGCACCGGGAGCGCTTTGCCCTCGGCGTCGAGTACCTTCGCATAGCGGGTATAAATCGCCATGCCGGGGCCGATGGCCGCCTGCGCCAAGTCCACCGGGGCGATGTTTCCCTTCTGCAAGTGGGCCAGCGCGGCCGGCAGCTCGGCCTTGAGGGCGGCGACGAACTCGCGGCGGGTGGCGGTGGGGGCGTCGGCAGGGCGTTGGCGGCAGACGAGGACGATGCTAGAGGCCAGCGCGTTGGACTCCGATCCTCGCATCCGGTTGGCCAACTCGGTCCTCATCGGCCAAGTGCCGCTGATGGCGAACCCAGCTTCGATGACGGCGGCCAGAAACGTATCCCAGCCGGTATTGGTTGTGCCGTCTCCGCCATCGCTTTCGGCCTGTTTGAAGGCGTAGTAGATTGTGACCGGGAAAGCCGGATGGGTTTGCTCCGCAATCCGCCGCATAGCCTTCATCATGCCATTTAGGAAGAAGGTCTCTGCGCCAGATTTTCCTCCATGACGATAGCGTGTAGCGACCAGTTCTTCGACCTTAGGCGAGGCAAGCGTCGCGAAGAGTTCGGGGAAGACCGATCGCAGCGATCGGCGCAACCAGACGTAGAAAAAATCCGACAGATCGGCGTAAGGGACGTTGTCGTAGTAAGGGGGGTCTATAGAAACGATTTTGTCGGCGCTTACCGTCTGTTGTTGTGCATCTGCTTGTACAGCGCAACCGGGAGCGGTGGCGCTAAGCGCATTGCTAATGACCTCCGCAATCAAATTTATCTGCCTCTGAAAATTACCGGTTGAGACCGAAAAAACATTCCCTTCCGCAAAGTCCCATGTCATCGATAAAGCTTGCCTTCCAAACGTGGCGCGGATCTTCTGATGTTGTGCGCCATTGTGCCACGAACACAGTGCGGAAGCATTATCCGATAATTTACCGAGGCCAAGGCTCAAATACACTCCCACCGCTTCCGCGTACGCGGCGCCGCTGGTGCTGCCGTCGCGCAGGACTTTGTTATCGTCGGCTAGGCCGGCAGTGATGGCGTCGCATCTTATCTTATCCCGCACTTCCTCTATCAGGTCAGAGAAAGTCGTCAATGCCAGGAGCTGGCGGTCGGTGAAAAGCTGCTGCCACTCCTTGATTCCATAGATGCACGGCGTAAACGCTCGTGCGTCCTCAATGAATGAACCTTCCGGCTTCCACTCGGGCTTTGCGTCACGCGCCAACGTTTCGTGCTCAGACGTCGGTCCCAAATAGACACGACCGCGATCCCCTTCCATCACAACCGCCATCAATCGAACGCCTATACGACCCGCTTTACCTTCAGCCTTGATATGATCGGCTGAGATCGGTGTTCCCGACATCAAGCAACGGAAGCTAGCCCCCCGCGCGAGTTTCGTGCCGCTTTTCGCTGCTGCCATCCGCTCCGCTGATGTAGGCAAGCTTTCAATTTGCTCAATCTGGCTGAAATCTAGCCCACTCTGCCGGACCGTGAAACGGTAGCCGCCGTCTTCGATAACTGGCTCCACCCAAGCCTCCTTACTCGGCTTGGTAGAGAGCATGAAGGTAGTGATAAGCGGCACATCCACGTCTGCAAAGGCTGGGTTGGGACTCTTCACTGTTCGAGCCCAAAGCCACGCAATAACGGTCAGCTTTTGATCGACATATTTGTTCAAATCAGGCCGCAGATTGCCTGGGTCCTCGACCATCTCCGCCGTGACCTCGATTTCGGAATAATGGTGCCCGATCCGCTTCTCCGCCTCATCCCGCATCCACTGTCCGTAATAGCGTACATCCTCAGCGAGTCCAGTCGCGCCACTCCAGCTGCCTCCACTCGCTACATCGGCACGCGATTTCGGATTCACTGGTGGGTTGCATACAAAGCGCGGAGGAATTTCGATCATAGCCTTGTTGATGAGAACTGCCACCGGGTTTAGGTCGCTGGCATAGCTCTCAAGCCCAAGTCGCTGAGCCTCCAGAGGCAAGGACCCACCCCCGGCAAAAGGGTCATGAAAGGCCGGCAGCTTGTAGCGGTCGAACAACTCCTTGGCGCGCGGATGGTCGGCATTCTCGGCACAGGTATAGCGCCAACTCTGCCAAATCTCGTCGCGCGCCCGCTGCAACACCGCCTCGTTGGTGGTGTTCTCCCACAGCACCAGGTCCTCGATGATGCGGAACAGCCGCTGCCGCTCCTTCTCCTGCGCCTTCTCGGTCTTGAAGATATCCGGATGCGCTGACGGATCATCAACCATCTGTGCAAAAATCACCGCCCGCGCCGCCGCCAGCGGTCGGCGGGCCCACCACAGGTGCAGCGTGGATGGGTGCCCGTGCCGGATGGACTTCTCCCGCGCACTGGCCTTGTTGATCGCCTCCAGCGGCAGCGCGACCTCGATGAGTTTCTTCTTGTAGATCATCCCTTGCTTTCCGGGCTAGCGACTTGTTCGAAATGCTGAAGTACGTGGTGGACAGACGTGTAGGGGTTATACTCGTTATCCTTGGCACGGCCTTCGACCCAATCGGCGTTTCCGAGGGCATCGCTTAACCTAGCCATGAGCTTCCTGGCGATGGCTGCATCCGCCTTCCCGTAGCCAGGCATATAAGTACATCAATATATTCGCTATGAGCGCTTAATTATTTATCTTTCTTTTAAATCAATGCTTTGCAATTATTGGCGCCTACAAATATTTCACTTGAAGTACTTAGTTGCGAACTTGGTCTATAGCATCATCACAACGGTGGAACGGTGCATCCGTCCTGGCGTAGTGAAGCAACACCCAATATTCGAAACAAGGGATTGAGATCGCTTCCCGGATGGGTAATGGCTTTTTCTTAAGCTTAGTCAGGGTCTTGATTCTCTCGCGTGCCCGGTCAAAGCTCTCATGGCCGTCACGGTCGAATACGCAGAAAATCGTGTCGTAACTGCCCAGTTCTGCGCACTTGTTCTCCGCACAGCAGACAACACTGATGGGGGCTGGTCCAATGGTGTTTTCGGCAAGAATGATTTCGGCGGTAGTTAGCTTGTATTTTATGCGTGCGGCCTCGAAATACTCCTGCTCCGTCTCGCCCTCGCAAACAATGAGCGTGACCGATCTTGGGGTCTTTCTCCCTGGTTTGCGTCTAAACGAGCCAGCGCCACGCAAGTGCGAAACCGGCGTGCGTCGCGTCATGCGTCAGGCTCCAAAGTCGCCGATGAACGGAATGGCGCCGTAGCGTCCCTTGAGATAGCCGCGTTCCAGGGCTTCGTCTTTTCGCGGTGAGTATTCAAGCAGCGAATAGAGGCGGGTTGATTGGTCATTATCCTTCTCTACAAACCATATCTGATCTCGACGGAGCAGGTCGATATCCAGCAGGGTCGTATCGTGCGTCGTGATCACCAACTGAGCGTTCTTTTCATTGCTGCGACCGTGAAAAAGCCCCAAGAGAAAGCGGGTCATATGCGGATGCAAGCTACGGTCTAATTCATCCACCAATAGGGTTGCCCCCCTCTTGAGCGCATGTAGCCAGCCTCCCGAGAATTCGAAGAGCTTCTGGGTGCCGTCCGACTCATCGCTAATGTCCAGCGGAACATCCTCCTCGGAGTCCGCACGCTTGTGCCATGCAAGGACTCGAAAGCGCGTCTGTTGCTGAATTGCGGGTGAAGCCCCTGGCTGGGGTCCAATTTCAAAGTGAATGCCCATCGTGCCTGCCGGCATGACTGTCGATGGGGCGGCCGTCAAATCCTCCTCCAGTAGCTCCATACGGTCGATGCCAATATCCGCTGCCCGCATGAAACGCATGATCTGTTCCCGTCCGCTTCCTTCTCGCAGGAGATTCAAGCTCAAGAACGGATTAAGGCCGACGCCGGGCACCAGAACAATAAGATTCTGGGTGATCCAATTAAAAACCGGTCGGAGCTGAGCATTGTTCAATTGAATGGCGGTGGACAAGAATAGTGCATTGTCCCGGGTAAAGTCCTGCCAAACTTTGCGTTCCGCACGCTCCGCATTGAAGTTGGGTCCGAACCACCAACTTTGCGTCCTTGTAGCGCTGTCGTACGCGCGCTCAAACCATCGTTGTGCACGGCCCAAAGGATAGGCGACAAGCCATTCCTTGAACACACGTTCAGTACTAACCGCGCAGCAGTAGTGATAACGAACCCCGTCGTCGGCGATGAAAATAATCTCGAACTCAGAGGGTTGTGTAGACGGCGCCGTTGAGAACAGAAACGGCGTAACTGGAATCGCTTGCCCTTCCTGAAAACCAGTTGCCGAGTTCTGGACCAGGCCGCGCAGCGACTCGACGGCGCGCATGAGGTTGCTTTTGCCTGCCGCGTTTGGCCCGTAGACGACTGCCGACCTCAGCAAGTGCAAATCCTTGGCCCCTCCGGGGCTCACGTTGCGCTGGCGATGGGCAGCGTCCGGGCTAGCCGTCATGCTAAGCGTCTGGCGGGTCAGAATGGAACGAAAGTTCGAAACGCTGAACTCAATGAGCATGGTGGAAGGCCCAGCAAGACATGAAACAGCGGTCGATGTTTGCGGGTTTTCTGCAAATTTGCAAGGCAAAAATCCAGAGCGGAAGGACCGTGTGGTTGCTCATTCTGGGGGGCACGCTCGGGCAAGAAGCCCGGAAAAGTCATAGTTCACACTGGTCACTCCAAAGTCCGGCTCGCGCTGGAAGGGCTGGCGCAGGTAGTGTACCCGGTGCGCGTCGGCGTCCTGGAACTCGACGATGGCGAGGATGAAATCATCCGGCTTGTTGAGCGAGTACAGAATCTCGTTGCGCGTGACGGTGATGGTCGGGGCACCAGAGATGCGACCTTTCACCTCGATGAAGCGCAGCTTGCCGGTGCCGGGGACGCGGCTCTCGAGGTCGTAACCGAGCTTGTCGAACTCCCGGTCAGTGGGGTCGAAGCCGAGACCACGTTCGATGTCCATCACGATGGCGCGGGCACGGGCGGCACTGATCTGGGTGTCAACCGCAACCGTCGTGACTGGTGCAGATTGTCCAGTCATGGTCTGGATCAGTCCCATCGGCACGATGAGCGAGCCACCTAACACCACTGGCGGCAGGGGCGAGAGTTGGGCCTCAAGCTTCAGGTCTTCCAGTCGCTTGTGTAGCCGCCCTTGCAGGATATCGGCCCGCTTGCGCGCCTCGCCGGAGTTGAGCCTGGCGTTGGGTTTACCGGCCGCCTCTTGGAGCTTCAACTCCTCGGCGCGGTGATCCCAGTAGGTGATCTCTTTCGTGAGGCGATCCTTGACCGCCGCCTCGGTCTTGGCGATAAGGTCCAGCTTGCGCCCTTTGATCTCGGTAAGGTGCTCCGGCACGACCTGCGCGATGGCGTAACCCTGGGCCTTTTTCTCCAGTCCGTGGTCGATCCACTGGCACTCGGGCCGGTCGAGGATGGTGTCGCATCCCGGTTCGCCGGCCGCCAGGGGGCGGTAGTCGAGATAGGGGGCGTAGGAGAGGTGAGAAAAGAGCAGTGAGGAGTGAGAGGGGAGTGGGGAGTGAGTGGCTAGGTCTGGCGGCGGTTGCGGCGCATCACCGTCAGCATTCGGCTCACTTCCCGAGCCACCGACATGGCCTTCTGCCAGACAGTTGTCTCTCGATAATGCATCGCTCCCCCTCTCACTCCTCACTCCTCTCCCCTCTCTTCTCATCCTCGCCTCGACATAGAGCATCCGCTTGGAGACGACCCGGCGCTCACCGGCGCGGGTCAGTCCGGCGTCCTGGATGGCGTGCTCCAGATAGAACAGCACTCGTGGTGCGGTGCCTGGGTCGCGCTCGTCGACCAGCACGGTGCCGCGTTTGAGCAGGTCGCGATTGCGCTCCAGGGTGAGGTCGATGACGGCATCAAGCAGCGGATGGCCGGGGCAGACGAAGGCGGCGAGCGGCTGGCCTTGGGGCGCGACCAGGGCCTTCTCGAAGGCGATACGCTCGTAGCGCGGCAGTACCGGTTCGCCGATGCCGATGAGGCGGTCGCGGTTGCGCACCGGGGCGGGGACATGGCTGATCTCATAGCGGCGGGGCTCACGCTGTTTGGCGGTGCCG
>NZ_CAIZIZ010000340.1 GCF_903933125.1 uncultured Lamprocystis sp.
AGTCGCCCCTAAGGCGATTTCCGTGAATAGGCATCCCGACTGCGCGTGCGCAGAAAGCCTGTTGGGTTGTAGGGGCGAATGAATTCGCCCCTACACGGCGGTAGATCCTTTCCCGGAAATCACCTTAAGTTAGATTGCGGAGCAACAAAAAGTCTTTTTGTTGACTCATGCCCTTATCCTAGGGGCTAAGTCCGACAGGCTGCTAGGGGCGGGTTTAGAACCCGCCCCTACGTCCGGCTATCACGTTCGTTGGCTAAGGGTGTCGTGTCGACGGTCGGCAGCGGCCCGGGGCCGGCGATCTGTGCTGCTTCCTGCACCACGAAGTCCCGAAACGCGCGGGCGGCGGGGGAGAGCCGCTTGGCGCGCCGGTAGACCAGGTGCCACTGGCGCAGCAGCGGGAAGCCGGCGACGTCCAGGATCTTGAGCCGCCCGGTCTCCAGTTCCAATTCGATGGTGTGCAGCGACACCACGCTCAGCCCCAGTCCCGAGCGCACGGCCTGTTTCACCGCCTCGTTGCGGGTCATTTGCATCCCGTGGCGGATCGGCATTCCCTGCTCCTTGAAAAAACGCTCCATGGCCAGGCGGGTGCCGGAGCCGGTTTCACGCATGACGAAGGTTTCCTGCGCCAGCCGGGTCAGCGCAATGTCCGGCTGACCTACCAGCGGGTGCGTCGGCGGGGCGATCACCACCAGCGGGTTCGGCATGAACGCCTCGGACTCGACTTCCACCTCGGTCGGCGGGAACCCCATCAAGGCCAGGTCGATGCTGTTGTTCTCCAACAAGCGGATCAACGCCTCGCGGTTGGTGACGTCCAGCCGCGGGGCAATGCCGGGATAGCGCTGGTGGAAGACCGCCAGCAGCCGCGGGGCAAAATAGTTGACGGTGCTGGCCACGGCCAGGTGCAGGCCGCCGCGGCTGACCCCCTTCAGCGCCTGCATCACCTCTTCCAGTTCCAGGAGCGAGCGGTTGATGCTGCGGCTATAGTTGAACAGCTCGCGTCCGGCCTCGGTGAGTTCAGTTTTCTTGCCGAGCTTCTCGAACAGCGGGATGCCGACATCGTCTTCCAGTTGGCGGACCTGCATGGACACGGCTGGTTGACTGAGGTGCAGTTCCTGGCTCGCCTTGGTGTAGCTCAGGTGGCGGGCGACGGCTTCGAAGACGCGGAGTTGGCGAAGTGTAATGTGCATCGACTGACTTGAGTTATAACCCCTGGGTTATCGAATCCATAACATACTTAGAATGTACTTATATGGCAAATACCTGTAAATTATACGCATATTGAATGCGCGGAAATTGGCCGGCCCTGGACTCAGGAGAGTCTCCGCGGGGGCAGGCGGCAAGTGCATTCTTAAGAGTCTCATACCGGCTTCGGCCAACACTTAAACTCCTTACAGGGGAACTCCATGGCGCTTGACCAGTCCGCCCGCTACTCCGATCTCAGCCTGACCGAAGCCGACCTGATCGCGGGCGGCAAGCACATCCTCGTCGCCTACCGCATGAAGCCCAAGGCCGGTTACGGCTACCTGGAGGCCGCCGCGCACTTCGCCGCCGAGTCGTCCACCGGCACCAACGTCGAGGTCTGCACCACCGACGACTTCACCAAGGGTGTCGACGCGCTGGTGTATTTCATCGACGAGGCGCAGGAAGACATGCGCATCGCCTACCCGCTGGACTTGTTCGACCGGAACATGACCGACGGGCGCATGATGATCGTGTCCTTCCTGACGCTGGTCATCGGCAACAACCAGGGCATGGGCGACATCGAGTACGGTCAGATCCAGGACTTCTATGTCCCGGAACGCGCCATCCAGTTGTTCGACGGTCCCGCCAAGGACATTTCCGACCTGTGGCGCATCCTCGGCCGGCCGATCAAGGACGGCGGCTACATCGCCGGCACCATCATCAAGCCCAAGCTCGGCCTGCGTCCCGAGCCCTTCGCCGCGGCCGCTTACCAGTTCTGGCTTGGCGGAGACTTCATCAAGAACGACGAGCCCCAGGGCAACCAGGTGTTCTGCCCGGCCAAAAAAGTCTACCCGCTGGTCTATGATTCGCTCAAGCGCGCCCAGGACGAGACCGGTCAGGCCAAGCTCTTCTCCGCCAACATCACCGCCGACGACCATTACGAAATGTGCGCTCGGGCGGACTTCATCCTGGAGACCTTCGGACCCGATGCGGACAAGGTCGCCTTCCTGGTGGACGGCTTTGTCGGCGGCCCCGGCATGATCACCACCGCGCGGCGTCAGTACCCCAACCAGTACCTGCACTATCATCGTGCCGGCCACGGCATGATCACCTCACCGTCCTCCCGGCGCGGCTACACCGCCTTCGTGCTGGCCAAGATCGCCCGCCTGCAGGGTGCCTCCGGCATCCATGTCGGCACCATGGGCTACGGCAAGATGGAGGGTGGAGCGGAAGACAAGATCATCGCCTACATGATCGAACGCGACGAGTGCCAGGGCCCGGTTTACTACCAGAAGTGGTACGGCATGAAGCCCACCACCCCGATCATCTCCGGCGGCATGAACGCCCTGCGCCTGCCCGGTTTCTTTGAGAACCTCGGTCACGGCAACGTCATCAACACCGCCGGTGGCGGTGCCTACGGTCATATCGACTCTCCGGCGGCCGGCGCCATCTCGTTGCGCCAGTCCTACGAGTGCTGGAAGGCTGGCGCCGACCCGATCGAATTCGCCAAGGAGCACAAGGAATTCGCCCGCGCCTTCGCCTCCTTCCCCGGCGATGCCGACAAGCTCTTCCCCGGCTGGCGCGACAAGCTGGGCGCCGCGGTCGCGCACAAGTAAGCGGTTCGGATCGCTGATAGGATCGAAGCAGGAGCCCCCGCAGTGCGGGGGCTTTTTGCGTTCAAGCGATTCATAACTTACCTACCCGCAACCTCACGCGAGCCGCCATGCGCATCGACACCGAGCAGTACAAAATCAGCCAGGAGCCGTTCTATCAGCCCCTGGGCAACGAAATCGCACGCTATGAGGCGGCCTACAAGCGGCGTCTTCCGGTGATGGTCAAGGGACCGACCGGGTGCGGCAAGTCCCGCTTCATCGAATACATGGCCTGGCGCCTCGGCAAACCGCTGATCACCGTTGCCTGCAACGAGGACATGACCGCGTCCGACCTCGTCGGCCGCTACCTGCTGGACGCCACCGGCACCCGCTGGCTCGACGGCCCGCTCACCGTTGCCGCGCGCATCGGCGCCATTTGCTATCTCGACGAGATCGTCGAAGCCCGCCAGGACACCACCGTCGTCATCCACCCGCTGACCGACCACCGGCGCGCCATGCCCTTGGACAAAAAGGGCGAGGTCGTCACCGCCCATGCGGACTTCCAACTCGTCATCTCCTACAATCCCGGCTATCAATCGCTGATGAAGGACCTGAAGCAGTCCACCAAACAGCGCTTCTGCGCCTTGGTCTTCGACTATCCCCCGGCGGACCTTGAGACCCAAATCGTCGCCACCGAAACCGGCACCAGCCTGGAGCTGGCCGCCGCCCTGGTCAAGATCGCCGCCGCCGCCCGCAACCTCAAAGGGCACGGGCTGGATGAAGGCATCTCCACCCGGCTGTTGGTCTATGCCGCCAATCTGATGGACGAGGGCATCCCGCCGCGCGAGGCGAGCCGCATGGCGCTGGTCGATCCCATTACGGATGACGAGGATATCCGCTCGACGCTGCACCATGCGATCGACGCCGTGTTTGTTTAGGATAGCTGTTGGATCTTGCTTCCATGCGCCGCGTAGGAACGCAGCCGCTGATGGTCCGCACAGCCGACCCGGCGGTAACACCCTAACCCGTAGGGTCCGCTGTGCGGACCAACCACCGTGCAGAGCGCGCAGTGGCCGTAGTGACCAAGGAAGCCGCCACGCTGGAGCCTTGGAAGCCAGACGAGGCCCCAGAAGGGTTGGTAGAGTCCCCGAGGCACAGCAATGAAGACGCTATACGATGTGTTGGAAGTGAGTCGGTGGGCGAGTGAGGAAACCATCACCGCGGCTTACCAGGGACTGCTGCGGAAATACCAGCAAGAAGCCGGTTTCGCCTGCGGCGATGGCGCCGAGATCAATGCCAGGATTGATGCCGTCAAACGTGCGTATACGGTGCTGGTCGATCCCGACAAGCGTCAAGACTACGATAAGCGGCTTGGCGAGGGCGCAATCACTGAACCTGTTCTCAACCGCCGCAACCAGGCCATGGACAGCGTGCCGTCAAACTTGATGAAGTACGTGCTAACGGCCATGGCATTTTCGCTGCCGGTGGCGGCGGCTATCTATATTGCACTTCATGGTGCGATCACGTCGGAGCGCGTCGCGACGCAAAAGACTACGGACCAGTCCGAGCGTATGGTGAAGATCGAGGAAGCCGCGCAGGAACGGCGATTGGAACTGGAAAACGAACACTTGCGGCAGCAAATTGAAGTGCTCAAATCCGAGCAGACACGCCGAGCAAAGGAAGTTGACTATACAGCGCGGGAACGCGACCGGCTGCTGCGCATAGAAGAAAGCAGGCAAGCGGTGGCGGAAAGGGAGATTCAATCTGACCGGACGCTGATCGATCGAGCCAGTAATCGACAGTACAATAATCAACTCAGTCAGGACGTTGTCGATGACGTCAATCGTACAGTCGAGCTGAACAAAGATGCGGCGGCGGCCAGACTGGGAGTCACTCGTCAACAGTACGACAGCCTTGAGCGGGAAAAGTGGAATGAGACGTCCGGTTGGCGGTAAGACGCAGTCATTCAGTCATCACGCCCAAGCGGGGCGACTCGACCGGAAGCCGACGCTTTAGCGGGAGGCGGTGCCGCGTCCGCCGGCCTCCGGTTGTTGTCGCTGACCGCCGTCTCTGTTCCTACCACCCTTCCGCTCCCGGCGCCTCCCGCCGCGCCTTGGGTCAGGATCGCAGCCGTCGCCTCCAGCCCGCATAGGACGACTGCCCGCCGGGCGGCCTTGATCGTAATCCCGGCCGGCGGTATGCGTAGTCAGGGCTTCCAGCCCTGACAGTGTCAGGCCAGGATGGTCTGACTACGCACCCGGCGCGCCCAAGTGGCCGGAACGACGATCAAGGCCGATGGCGGCCTACCGTAGAACAAACACCGATCGATCTCAATGTTCGGTGCCAAGGCCGCTGAACGCATCATTGTCTCGTCCCAGATAGACGGTCATCCTGCCGCTGTCATCTTCGACAACCATCCCTGCTGTCAACACATCGGCAACCTGGTCTCGAAAATCGCGCTTAAAGGCTTCGATATCGCTGCCGTCGCCGGCCCCACCGATCTCCAGGCGGCACAGCGACGAACGGCATTCAATCTGGTCAACGGGTATGGCGCGAGCCGCCTCGCTGGTCAATGCCGATTCAATTCTATCGGTGGTCGCGTCGGCCCAGTGATGATTGACCGGCTGGGCATAGAAACTATTCTCCGCGAGTTGTGCCATACGCCTGATCTCTTCCTTTTGCACTGCCAGCAGGGCGGCATCATTCAGATTCAGCAGCGCATCTGTAGACGCTGCGTCGTCTTGCGCAGTAGCCATCTGCGCCTGTGCCTGCGCCTCCCGCGTCTTGCGGACATCCGCCCGCAAGGCTGCGACGGATGCCTTGATCGATTCGAGTTCGGATAGCGACCGGGGGTTGGCGGCAGCCGTGCCATCGTCGACCGCGGGGCCGGTGATCACAACGCCGCGCTGCGGCGAAGCGTCCTGGGGGCGATCGGCGGTTGCGGGGTGCGCCGCGCTTGCGTCTTGCACGGGTGGGGCCGGCGCGACCAGCAAGCGCGGCGCCACGAGGTTAAATACCAGCGCGAGCGCAAGGGCACCGCCGAGGGCGATCAAGTAGCGATACATGCGAACCTCACATCGGAACCTTGTTGGAAAAACACTGCTCGCTACCGGAAAGCGGGAGCGGGCAGCGCATGGATAAGTCGTCTTAAGACTGCCGGTGCGGCGGCCTTGATCACGGTTACGGCCACGGGACAGCGGAGGGTGAACAAGCGTAGCGCAGTCCACCAACGGCGGCGCGTGATACAGTGGGCTGCGCAAGCGCTTGCCCCCCCGCGGCAGCAACGATGATCAAGGCCGGTGTCGCGGTGGCGGCTACTCGGCGAAGTAATAGCCGTTGATCTTACTGCCCGCGGGTAACGAGCAATTGAGCGCAAACGGCTGCCAACTCGCCGTCGGATTGATCGTAGGGAGCACCAAACGCGTGACGCCGGATGTCGATGACCACTTAAGGAGCCCCCCCGAATCGATGCTGAAGTTATCGAGATAGCAACTCTTGGACTTGCCGTCGTTCGTGAAGTAAGCGACCGCGCCGGCAGCCGCCGTGCCGCCGTCCTTCGTGCGAACGAACGGGCAAGAGATCGACATTGCGGCGGCAGTGGCGTTCCGGGCTCCGGTGTTGCTGTAAGCCAATGTCGCACTTTGTCCCTGGCATGCTTGACCGGGATAGGTCGCGGCATACGTGTTGGTGGCGACCAGTCCGCAAGCCAGGGTCACGAGACCGGGAAGCAGCATATTCATAACCATGTCCTCTGTTCTAAATGGGGCAGATAGGCCGGCGTTCTTCAGGTCGGTTGCTAACCGCACCGATACGCCTGGGCTCTATGTCTAAAGGTGAAAACCGGTGTTATTTCATCGTGAATCTCCTCTGTGATACTATTGTTCGGGTGAGAGAAAATGAGCCACCGGGAAACGCTGTTGCCGCCCACGCGTTGCAATCATGCGACGCGCATCGCCGGTGCCCTCGTGTCGCTTGGCAAGGAGGCCGTTTGCATTGAATGAAAATGTACCGCAGGCCGCACGAATCGACACCTGGACAATGGCGCGAGAACGTGTCGGAAAAATGCCCGAGCGCGTGTCGGAAGAGCGCGTAAGAACGTCTTGAGAAACTACTGTTAAAGTAGGGAGAATACGCTAACGCACTGATTGCGCGTCACTCCGATGGAATGCGCGTCGCTATAACCACAGAACTCTGTGGTTATAGTCGTCGAACGTAATAACCGGACGTAGAGGCGGGTTTCAAACCCGCCCCTACCCCAAGGGTCTATCGGGATACCAGGTGCGAAGGCTATCACTGGCGGCGCATCGCGCCGGGGGCGAGCGGCCTTGATCATCATTCCGGCCACCCGTCGTTGCGGCAGCCCGTCGCGGCCATGGGCCGCTCCTACGGTA
>NZ_CAIZIZ010000341.1 GCF_903933125.1 uncultured Lamprocystis sp.
CAATTCGGTCGGCGCGATACCGGAGAACAGGTGGTAGAGCGCCAGCATCGAGTGCGTCTTGCCGCCACCGAAGTTGGTCTGCAACTGGATGACCGGGTCGCCACCCGCCCCGGTCGCAGCGGGCGAGAGCCGCCGCAGGGCACCCACCAGCATCCCCTTGAGGCTCTCAGTGAGATAGGTACGCCGGAAGAACTCGACCGGGTCACGGTACTCGGCTGTGCCCTCGCCCAGATGCACCTGCCACAAATCCGCGGCGAACTCGGCCTGCTGGTACCGGCCGCTGGCCACGTCCTCATGGGGCATCACCACCTCACGCCAGGGCTTCAGGCTCCCCGTCACCCCGCTCTCGATGGCCTGACTCACCGACTTGCGCTTCTCGCCGCGCGCCTGCTCGTCGAAGCGCTGGCGCAGCAGTTCCATCTTCATCCGGTCCACTTCCTCGGACTCGGGGGCCGAGACGGCGGACAACAGGCGCGCGACCGAATCCAGGGCGCGATAAGCGTCGTCGCTGGAGAAGGGCTCTTGATGCGCCCACCGGTTGCGCACGGCAATGATCTCGTTCACCAGGCTGCGTTCGGTCTTACCGAGAATTTGGCGGAAGACCTCACCCCATTTACGATCCATGATGACCAGCAAGGCGGCGACATCCTGGAGCGGTTCCTCCTTGCCGGCACCCAGGCGGGTGTCGGACAGGACGACTTTCGCCTCGTCGGCCCAACCATCGCCGTACCGCGCCCTCAACTCGCGCTCAACGAAGGAACCGAGACCGACCTTCAGCAGTTCCAGCGACTTGCCGACACGTTCGTGATTCGTTATGGCCATTTCAGTCCTGTCTGTCGTTCAGGCGTTCACTCGCCCAGTCGATCGTTCGCGTCACCACGGCTTCGAACCACGCTGGCTCCATCGGCGGCGGGTTATCGGCCGTCGCGTCCTCGTAGCGCAAGACCACGCCATAGGGAACCAGTCGGCCGAAGTCATCGACATCCGGCGGCAGGGCAATCGCGGCCGTGCGCAGCAGTTCGCTCAGCATCACCAGGTTGTGGGTGCGCGGATACGCCAGTCCGGCCCCGGAGAGCACCGCCTTGAGTGCCTTCTCCACGGCTTGCTGAGCGTGAAAGCCGAGCACCCAGGCGGGCGCGTCCACATCGGCGCCCAAGTGGCATACGACATAACAGTCGTCGCGCGCACGGGCCAGCAGCGCCAGCGCGTGCTCAAGCGGCCAGGTCATACGCCTGCCCTTCCTTGCCGCGCGCCAGGCCAGGGTGTTGATCACCGTTTTCTGGCGCTCGAAGGCGTCCGCGCTCATCACCACCACGTCGGCAGGGATCAGGCGCCGACCCAGCAGGGTGGCGAGGCGTGCCATCTCCGCGAACCGGTCCGGCACCTCCTGCTCAACGACCAGCAAGTCGAGGTCGCTGTCTGCCCGTGCATCACCACGCGCCTGCGAGCCGAACACAATCAGCCGGGTGCCAGCCGGTACCGCTGGTTTGAGGCATGCCATTGCATCATCGATCAGACTCATCATCGACCCCCGTCGTCATCGAACAGGTCGCCGGTGCCCGGAGTGGCAGCGCGCGGCGACGCTTGGGCCAGTCGGGTGATCTCGGGCCAACTCTGCACCAGGCCGTTGTAGGCCATCGCCTCGGTCGCGCGCTTCTTGCGCTCGCATAGGGTGTAGAGGCGGTAACACAGTTCACGGGCGGTCTCGGCCTGACTGCCGAGCTTGGCGACCAAGGCCGCCGCCGCGCCCTCGCCGCCGGACTCCAGTACGCGTATCAGCTGGTGGACCATCTCCCAAACGGTCAAGCGCTTGTCGGTGATCGGGTCCCAGTCGGCGGGTAGTTCGCTTGGCCGCAACAGGCGAACCTTGCCTTTTCCCGAGACGATGATGCCGGCCTCAACCAGCCCGTCCATCCCGGTGTTCTTGGCCTGGGCCAGGACGTTGGCGACCCCGAACTCGGCCTCGTTGAACGCCATCTGCTCGAACCACGCCAGCGCCCAGCGGGAATCCGCGTCGAAGTCGCCCTCCTGTTCGGCCAGGGCTTCGTCCAGGGTTTGGTTGATCAATGCCAGCGCGGCACGCACCGGGATCGCATTACCCTCGGCGTCGAGTACCTTTGCGAAGTGGGTGTAGACCGCCATACCGGGGCCAATCGCTGCCTGAGCCAGGTCAACCGGGGCGATGTTGCCCTTCTGTAAGTGCGCCAGTGCTGCTGGCAATTCCGCCTTGAGCGCAGCAACGAACTCGCGGCGGGTGGCGGTGGGTGCGTCGGCGGGGCGCTTGCGGCAGACGAGGACGATGCTAGAGGCCAGTGCGTTGGTGCCTGAGCCAATCATGCGTCTGTCCAACTCCGTGCGCATTGGCCATGTACCGCTGATGGCGAAGCCAGCCTCGATGACGGCGGCGAGGAAAGTGTCCCAGCCAGTGTTGGTCGTGCCGTCCGCGCCATCGCTTTCTGCCTGCTTGAATGCGTAGTAGATTGTGACCGGGAAGGCCGGATGGGCCTGCTCGGCGAGCCGGTGCATCGCCTGAGTCATGCCGTCTAGGAAGAAGGTTTCGGCCTTCTCCTTACTGCCATGGCGATAGGGCGTAGCCACCAACTCCTCGGCCTTGGGAACAGCCAGTGTGGCGAAGAGGTCAGGAAAGACAGGCTTCAGTGCACGGCGTAGCCAGACGTAAAAAAAGTCCGACAGATCGGCATAGCCGATGTTGTCGTAGTAAGGCGGATCCGTCGAGACGACCTTGGCAGAAGCGACATCTTGCGACTGAGCATCCACTTGACCTGAATGCCCCGCTGCTGTGGGGTTTAACGAGCCAAGCCCGGCAACGATGGAAACAATTCCCCCCGCATAGTTCCCACTCGAATCCGAAAGGGGATTGCTCTCAGCAAAGTCCCAGACCATCGGTATTGCTTGTCTGCCAAATGTGTTTCTTGCGTGCTCGCGCAGAGAGGCCCAAGCACAAACGGTCGAGTTACGGTCAGCAACCTTGTCGACAGCAAGTGCCAAATACACCCCTACAGCATCCGCGTACGCCGTCGAGCCAGCACCAAGTTTCTCCAGAGCTTTGCCATCGTCGGGCAGGCCCGCGGCAGTAGCGTCGTGCTTCACCCGCTCGCGCGCTTCCTGGACCAAATCGGAAAACGTGGTCAGTGCCACAAGTTGGCGGGGGGTAAAGAGGTCGCCGTAGGTCTTCAGGCCGTAGAGCGGCGGCGAGAACCAGCGCGGGTTCTCGGGCATGGTGACTTCCGGCTTCCACACCGGCTGCACACTCAGGACGACGGCCTCCATTTCTGCCGTCGGCGCGAGATAGACCCGCCCGCGGTCGCCCTCGGCGACGATCGCCATCAATCGTGCGCCCATGCGACCGGCGTTGGCCTCGTCGTAGATATGGTTTGATGCGATCGGCGCCCCTGACATCAGGCACTGGAAGTTTGCGCCGCGCGAGAGCTTGGTGCCATTCTTCGCCGCTTCGGCATCCTTTGACTTGCCGACCTTCACCGTGAATCGATAACCGCCGCCTTCGATCACAGGCTCGACATAGGCATCCTTGCCCGGCTTGGTGGAGAGCACGAAGGTAGAGGCGAGCGGTACGGCGACATTGGCGAAGGCCGGGTTCGGACTCTTAACGGTACGTGCCCAAAGCCAGGCGATGACGGTGAGCTTCCGGTCGACGTAATTCTTCAGATCCGGCCGCTCTTGCGCCATCGCCGCCGTGACCTCGACCTTGGGGTAGAGGTGACCGATGCGCCGCTCGGCCTGATCGCGCATCCATTGCCCATAGTACCGCACGTCTTCAGCCAATCCAGTCGCTCCCTTCCAACTACCACCGCTCGCGGCATCAGCACGCGTCTTCGGATTCACCGGTGGATTGCCTGAAAAGCGCGGCGGAATTTCGATCATCGCCTTGTTGATGAGAACTGCCACCGGGTTCAGGTCGGAAGCATAGCTCTCCAGTCCCAGCCGCTGCGCCTCCAAAGGCAGCGCGCCGCCACCGGCAAAGGGATCATGAAAGGCCGGCAGCTTAGCGCGGTCGAACAGCTCCTTGGCGCGTGGGTGGCTAGCGTTCTCGGCACAGGTGTACCGCCAACTCTGCCAAATCTCGTCGCGTGCCCGTTGCAACACCGTCTCGTTGGTGGTGTTCTCCCACAGCACCAGGTCCTCGATGATACGGAACAGCCGCTGCCGCTCCTTCTCCTGCGCCTTCTCGGTCTTGAAGATGTCCGGATGCGCCGACGGATCATCGACCATCTGCGCAAAGATCACCGCCCGCGCCGCCGCCAGCGGTCGCCGCGCCCACCACAAGTGCAGCGTGGAGGGGTGCCCATGACGGATAGACTTCTCCCGCGCGGATGCCTTGTTGATCGCCTCCAGCGGCAGTGCGACTTCGATCAGTTTTTTCTTAGGGGGCGTCACAAGAAGAATGTCCTTTGTAACCAGGTGGCGAAGGTATTCGCCGCCGGCAAGTTGGGGTCAAGATAGTGTGCTGAAATGGCCTGACCGAAGGGCTTGCCGGGCTCTTCCTGCCAAGCAAGCCAGGTATGAATCCGCGCCTTGGCTGCTCTTACATCCGAAAACCTTCGGTGCCCGGACGGAATATTATCAATAGCCTGGTCCACATGGGCCAGCAAAACATCTCCTTGGGGCACCAGAAAGCGGAGAAAGTCCTCAAGGATACCGGGTAGTAGATTATCCGGCATGAGCCAGATGCCTACCCGAGGTAACAGCGAGTTCAAAGGCGATTCGATAACGGTTCCTTCGGCAACCGGAGAGACAGGCATACTGTTGTATCCCGCCATCTTCAAGCGGGCAGTCACCGCCTGCCATCGCGCTTGCAGGTCGGTATCGGCATCCAGAATGATTCCAAGCACAGCAATGTCGCTTTCCTTCAGACGCACGCCAATGCCCTCGATCAAGGAGTCTTTGCCGCCATAAGCACGAATTTTCTCTATCATACCGAGTTGCCGCTGGTCGCAGATATGCTTGACCACATGCTCGTCATCCGGTCCTTCGACCATCAGTACGCGTTTGCCGGTCATCGCTACCTCACCTCGATTTGGTCACGGGTAACTATCTTCAGTTCTTGCTCCGTGAACAGCGTTGGAATGACTTGGTCGTCCTTTCTGGATAGACGGACAAGCACACCATCCTCTGGGCTCTCGCTCGCCGCCTCCTGGAAAGCGCGCACACAATCCCAACTATGTGAAGTGGCAAATACCTGGACATTCAAGTCCTTTGCAAGGCGGAAAATGGTGCGAAAGATATCGGTTTGTACTGAATAGTGTAGGCCATTTTCTATCTCATCGACGAGCAACACACCATTACCTGCATTGCACAGAGAAAGAATGATGCCAAATAGCCGATTGACCCCGTCGCCGAAGCTGCGTAAAGGGACCGGAGACGTATAGCGATTGCTTTTCGCAATGGCCGTACGCGCACGGGGACTGCGTTCGTCGCCGCCGATCACTGAAACCGCCTGGATGTCATCGGAAACCACTTTCAGGGCCTTGACGATTTCCTGCTCTACATCCCGAAGCGCAATGGCATCCCAAAGAACGCCCATCTGACTGGTAGAGCGCGAACTAAACGGGTCCAGATAGACGCAGGGGACAGGATTGGCATCTGATTCAGGGCGAATCGGAAAGCGCCGCTGAAGCCGGTCCAGCGGGACAATACGTTTGCGACCTGCAATATCCAGGTCAAGGGCGGGAAACCCGTCTACGTCATCAAACAAGTCGCTCCCCATCAGCTCATACGCAAACCCTTGCCGATCTGGATCAGTTTTCCTGATGAACCAATTGATATTCGCACTCATCCGGGACATTGATGCCGGCAAGGTACCCTTGGCAGCGATGGAAAACCCGTGTTTGCTTGAGCCGAGGTCCGGGAAACCAGTGAACAGGCTACAGAATGGCGCGAGATCAGTTGGCAGGTACGTGCGGTCGGCTTCGTTGTTTGAGCCTAGTTCTTCGCGATAATTCAAGATTTCATAGAGCGTTCTTAACGCACCGCCGGTTGCAAGGATTCTGATAGCCTCGAGCAGAGTAGACTTCCCGGAGTTGTTCTTGCCGGTCACGAGATTGACCCTGCCAAGACCATCAATTTTCAGGTCAGCAAGCGCTCTAAAACCATCGATATCCAGGCTATTGATAAGCACTGTCATGATTGAAAACTCCGAAAGTGCTCAATTGCAGAAGCATAAATGGAACATGACGACGGAACGCGCCGCACCTGCAAAGAAGCATTCATCATGATGGTTCTCCGGCCCTTACCAGCAAATCGCTGAAGGTGTAGTTAACGCTGGTCACTCCAAAGTCCGGCTCGCGCTGGAAGGGCTGGCGCAGGTAGTGTACCCGGTGCGCGTCGGCGTCCTGGAACTCGACGATGGCGAGGATGAAATCATCCGGCTTGTTGAGCGAGTACAG
>NZ_CAIZIZ010000342.1 GCF_903933125.1 uncultured Lamprocystis sp.
ATCATGAATCCTGAATTTTTTCATCCACAATATTTGCGCTGCAATTCGAGCGGAAACACGACTCGCATAAATACACGAAGGGTGAATCCTAGCTAGATTTCGGCAGACGAACTACCCCATAACTCGTCGCCTTTTTAGGATTGGATCAGGATTTTTTCAGAGTGTCAAGCGCTTGCGCGCAGTTCCTCGCTGCACCGTTCGTGCGATATGAGGCAAGATTGCCTCATATCCCACGAATGGATCGAAGGTACACCGCATAAACCGGGGGATGCCCGCGTGGTTCTCACAAGAGAATAGCAGAAAATACAATCGCATGAAGTGCCTTTCTCGACGAATGCTCAGGGTGTTTAGAGGCACCGGCAGGGAGGCCGCGCTCAGACTCGCACCGTTTACGTGTTATGAGGCGATCTTGCCTCATAACGCCCGAACCGGTCCGCGTAAACCGACCGGTGCTGCTGTAGCAAAGTTAATAAAAAGATTAACGACAGGGGGCCGCGCTCGGCCTGGCGTCGTTCAGGCGCGCATCGATCATCGTTCCGACCAGAGCCTTGGCCTGCCCGATCCAAGGCTGAAGCCTTGGACTCCAACCGGCCAGCATGACCAAGCGTGGGGCTTTGACGCGGCTGGAAGCCGCTGCTACGGCCGATCCGACGATTATGGTCAGCCGTCGGGTGCGTTCCCACTGGGCGGAACGGGCTTGCCTTTTCTGCGTGGGCTGTCTATTTTTACAGTTATGGATGTCACCACGACGCAGATTTACACCCATGTGTTGCAGCGCGGCGGCTCGGCGGTGCAGAGCCCGGTGGATGCGCTGCTGGGGGTCGGGGTGCGACACGCGGCAGCGTAGGGCGGAACGCCAAAGGGAGGCGCCAGACCGGCGGGTACACCAACGGCTTGTCGCGGATTTGAGGCCTTGGTCATGTTGGTCGTCTCGCGATCGGAGCGGTTGTCGGTCCGCGCAGCGGACCCTACGGGCTGGAGATCTGCCACGCCGTAACAGGACTGTTCCCGGTGGAAGGGGTGTCCCGCCGCGATGCGGTGCCGCGGACACCTTTAACGCCGCGGCGACGGGTTCGGGCCGTCGCGGCGGGACGCCGCTCCCACAGGGTCGCTGCGCGACTTTCAAGGTCAACTGAGTTTTGGGAAACGATCTGCAGATTTGAAGGGACGACTGAAGTCGCCCCTACAGGGGGACCCTACAGGCACCCCCTACGGGTGGATGTTTATAGCGTTCGCACCTGACATCCAAACAGGCCTTCGTGTAGGGTCGGGTTTCAAACCCGCACCCACGGCCTTAAGCGTCGACCTCCGGTCGCGTCGCCCCGGTCCCCGGAGGTTGAACTCGCGTGGTACGAAGCTCTTCGCCTGAAGTGTCGGTCATCACACGGTCAGATACTGCCTGACCAGATCGTCACCCAAGTCGGCGATGCCCCCGTCGGCGACCAGTCGGCCTCGATCGAGGATCACGAAACGATCGGCCACCCGGCGGGCAAAAGGCAGCTTTTGTTCGACCAGAATGACGGTAAGTCCGAATTCGCCGATCAGACGGCGAATGATGTCGCCGATTTCATGCACGATATTGGGCTGAATGCCCTCGGTCGGTTCGTCCAGGATCAGCAGTTTGGGGTCGATCACCAGGGCGCGGCCGATGGCAAGCTGCTGCTGTTGACCGCCGGAGAGGTCGCCCCCGCGGCGGCCGAGCATCTGTTTCAGGACCGGGAAGAGTTCGTAGATATAGTCCGGCACCTGACGCAGACCGTCACGCCGCGCCGGTAGACCGATGCGCAAATTCTCCTCGACCGTGAGCAAGGGGAAGATCTGCCGGCCCTGGGGGACAAAGCCCAGTCCCAACTCGGCCCGCCGCTCGGCCGGCAGTCGGGCCAAGTCCTGCCCCAGATAGTCCATGACCCCCGAGCGCAGCGGCAACAAGCCCATGATGCATTGCATCAGGGTGGTCTTACCGACCCCGTTGCGCCCCATCACACAGGTGCATTGGCCGGCCGGGATCGCGATATCCAGATCCCAGAGGGTATGGCTCTGACCATAGAACTGATTCAATCCGCTGATCGTCAACATGAGGGTGCGGCCTCGGCGCCCGGCCAATAGGCCGTCAGGATTTGCTCGATGGTCCAGGGACAGATACCCGAAAAGTGCTCATAATCGAACGGTGTCTCAGCGACCGCCAGGTCCAGCGCATCCGGGTAAGCTTCGGCGATCAGCAGATCGGCTTGCCCCCGCAGGCTCGGATTCTCGTTCAGGAGCTTGGCGACTGCACGGCGCTGGGTGTTGATGGTCGCCCGCCAGGACTTGCGATAGGGATAGTCGGGCTGGTATTGCCATTTCAGCAGGTGCCCCAGCAACACGGCCAACCGACTCACCAGCGCCCGCCGCTCCTGTTTGCCCAAATCTTCGATCTCCTCTGCCAGATGGGCGATATCAAGCTGGGCGAATCGGCCCATGCGCAGCAACTGCCCCTGCTCGCGCGACCAGGCAACCAGATCTTGATCGTACTCGGCGCTCACGCATCACTCCCCAAGATAGACTTCCACCACCCGCGGGTCATGCTGGACCTCGTCCATCGACCCCTCCGCCAACACCGACCCCTGATGCAGCACGGTCACCCGTTTGGCGATCGAGCGCACGAAGTCCATATCATGCTCCACCACGACCACCGAGTGCTTGCCCTCCAGGGACAGCAGTAACTCGGCCGTCCGATCCATTTCCTGGTGAGTCATCCCCGCCACCGGCTCATCCACCAGCAGCAGCAGCGGATCCTGCATCAGCAGCATGCCGATCTCCAACCACTGCTTCTGGCCGTGGGAGAGTGCCCCGGCCGGGCGCCAGGCGTGATCCCGCAGCCCGATGATCCCCAGCACCTCGTCGATCCGGTCGCGCTGCGCACCGGAGAGCCGGGCCGTCAAGGTCGGCCAGACCCGCTTGTCGCCGGCCATCGCCAACTCCAGGTTCTCATAGACCTGATGCTGCTCGAAGACCGTAGGTTTCTGAAATTTGCGCCCGATCCCGGCCTGCGCGATGCGCGGCTCATCCAGTTCCAGCAGATTGATGCTCTGACCGAAGAAGACATAGCCCGCGTCCGGCCTGGTCTTGCCGGTAATGACGTCCATCATGGTGGTTTTGCCCGCGCCATTGGGTCCGATCACACACCGCAGTTCGCCGACATCAACATAGAATGACAGGTCGTTCAGCGCACGGAACCCGTCGAAGCTCACCGTCACCCCTTCCACATAGAGCAGGGTCGTATGCGAGATATCCAGGGTCTCGGCCAGGGTCTTGCCGGGGTTAAGATATTGCCAGCGTTCAACTTGCCCGCCCATCAGCCGGCCCTCCGCGCGGGTAGCCAGCCCGCGATCCCGCGGGGCAGCAGCAGTGTGACCAGCACGAAGAGTGCGCCCAGGGCGAACAGCCAAGCTTCCGGGAACATGGCCGTGAAGGTGCTCTTGCCGTAATTGACCATCAGGGCACCGACCACGGCGCCGTAGAGGGTCGCGCGGCCGCCGACGGCCACCCAGATCACCAGCTCAATGGAGTTGAGCGGCGAGAACTCACCCGGATTGATGATCCCCACCTGCGGCACATAGAGCGCCCCGGCCACCCCCGCCAGCATGGCCGAGAAGGCGAAGATCGCCACCTTGACCCGTTCCACCCGATAGCCGATGAACCGCGTACGCGACTCGGCGTCGCGAATCGCCACCGCCACCCGTCCCAGGCGGGAGGTGACAATCATCCGACAGGCCAGATAGCCGAGTGCAAGCGCTGCCGCGGACGCGATGAAGAGCCCGGCGCGGGTGCCGTCGCTTTGCAGGTCGAACCCCAGTAGCTCCTTGAAATCGGTCAGCCCATTGTTCCCGCCGAATCCCATCTCATTGCGAAAGAAGGCGAGCATCAGGGCATAGGTCAGCGCCTGGGTGATAATGGAGAGATAGACACCGGTCACCCGTGAGCGAAACGCGAGATAGCCGAAAACATAGGCCAATACGCCGGGGACCAGAATCGCCATCAGCGCGGCAAACCAGAACATGTCGAAACCGTTCCAGAACCAGGGCAGTTCTTTCCAGTTTAAAAAGACCATGAAGTCGGGCAGGAGCGGATCGCCATAGACCCCGCGATCACCAATCTGACGCATCAGATACATGCCCATGGCATAGCCGCCCAGTGCAAAAAAGGCGCCATGCCCCAGGCTGAGGATTCCCAGATAACCCCAAACCAGGTCGACCGCCACGGCGAGCAACGCATAAGTCAGATACTTGCCCAGCAGCGTGACCGTGTAGGTTGAAACGTGCCAGAAGCTCGTCTCCGGCACCGCCAGATTCAGCACCGGGACCACCAGCGTCACGACCAGCAGCACGGCCAGCATGACCTGGCCGCCGGTATCGCCTTTGAGTGCCTTAACTATGCCCATGCGGGTGTGTCCGAGTCGTTGGAGAAAGAAAACCGGACCTTGATCGTCATCCCGGCCAGCGGCGTGCGTAGTCGGGCTTCCAGCCCTGACGGTGTCAGGCCAGGATGGCCTGACGACGCACCCGGCGAGCCCAAGTGGCCGGAATCTTGATCGAGGCCGAAAACCGGTTACACGGTAGAGGGTTGATCTTGCTGTTCATCGCCTCATCCATCCGCCGCCCGGCCGCGCTGCGGAAAGAGCCCGCGCGGACGTTTCTGGATGAACAGGATGATGAATACCAGCACCAGAATCTTGGCCAGCACCGCGCCCGCCCAGGGTTCCATGAATTTGTTGGCGACGCCCAGTGTCATCCCGCCGATCAGGGTGCCCCAGAGGTTCCCGACCCCGCCGAACACTACCACCATGAAGGAGTCGATGATGTAAGCCTGGCCCATGTTGGGTCCGACATTGGTGAGTTGAGACAGCGCGACCCCGGCGACCCCGGCGATGCCGGCGCCAAGACCGAAGGTCAGTGCATCCACCCGCGCGGAGCGCACCCCCATGGCGCGTGCCATCGCCCGATTCTGGGACACCGCCCGGACCTGCAGCCCCAGCGCGGTGCGCTTGAGAATCAGCAGGAGGGCGACGAAGACCAGCAAGGCGAACGCCAGGATATAGAGCCGGTTGTAGGTCAGGGCCAGCGCCGGGTTGATGTGCAGCGAGCCGCTCATCCAGGACGGATTCTCGACCGCCACGTTTTGCGCCGAGATGACGGTCCGCACCAGTTGTTGCAGGATCAGGCTGATCCCGAAGGTCGCCAGCAGGGTCTCCAGTGGCCGGCCATAGAGGAAGCGGATGACCGTCCGCTCGATGGCGATGCCAAAGAGTCCGGACACGATGAACGCCGCCGGTATCGCCACGAACAGCGAGTAATCGACCCATCCCGGCAGCGCCTGCTGTACCAGATAGGTGGTATAGGCCCCGAGCATCATTAATTCGCCGTGAGCCATGTTGATCACCCCCATGACCCCGAAGGTGATGGCGAGCCCGATGGCGGCGAGCACCAGGACCGAACCCAGGCTCAACCCGAAGAACAAGGTCTCAGCCCGCGCATTCCAGGTCAGACGGGAATCGATCGCGGTCAACGCCCGCTCGGCGGCGGCTTTCACATCCGCGTTGGTTTCATTAGCGATGAGTGTCGTCAGGCCGTTGCGTGCCTCCGGGTGGAGACTGCCCTCCAGGGTTGAGACGGCCGCCAGCCGCGCCTCGGGCGTCCCGACGCGCAGGTCCGCTACCGCCACCGCCAGCACCAGGGTCGTACGCACCGCGGCGTCCTGTTCCTGTTCCAGGCGGACGCGCAGCGCCGCGACGGACTCGGGGCTCGGGTCACGCATCAGATCCTTAGCCGCGCGACTGCGCACCGCCGGGTCCGGGCTGCTCAGCGTCAGGGTCGCGATGCCGCCGCGCAGGGCGGTGCGCAGCGCGTTATTCAGCGGAATCTTCTTGACCGCCTCCCACTCGACCTCGCCCAGATCAGCCCTGGTAAGCGGGTCTCTGAGGGACCAGCCGGTCCCGGTGCGCCGCGCCACGACCAGCGGCGGGTCGGCGCCCTCGCGCGTGTAGAGGTCCCCCGCGAGCAGGGCCTGCAGGATCGGGAAGGCCCGGCTGTCGCCGGTCGCGGCGATCGCCTGCACGGCCTGCTGCTTGACCGCGAAGGCGCGGTCCGCCAGTCCCGGCAGGGCCTCCTCCAACGTGCCCGCCGCCGCTGTTCCCCACCAGGTCATCCCGGCCAGGATCAGAGAGAAGAAAGCGCCCGCGAGGCCTCGGCCGCGGTGGTGTGACGCAGTGATACGCATGGTTCAACCCACAGCCTGCGGACGACCGGCAACCACCAATCTGCGTTCAGGTGCGTTCATGTGCGGACACTCTGCTTGCGTGAACCCTGCTTGATTCGAAATCCCGCGGCGCTCACCGGACGGCGATGACCGCGGGTTGATGGTCCCCGCCCCAGGCCGCGAACCGCGACACGGGACGGAGCCTGGCCATTACTTGGCCGCGGAGCCCAAGCAGGTCTTGGTCTTGATATTGTAGTTACCGCAGTTGATCGGCGCGGTCCAATCGCCTTCCAGGTCCTTGGAGCCCGGCAGAAAGTCGGACCAGGCATCGCCTGGGACCGTGCCCTCGGTCTGCCAGACCACGGCGAATTGACCGTCATCCTGGATCTCACCGATCAGCACGGGCTTGGTGATATGGTGATTGGGCAGCATCTTGGCGATGCCGCCGGTGAGATTCGGTGTCTCCAGGCCGACGATGGCCTTTACCACCTTGTCGGTCGCGGTGCTGCCGGCCTTCTCGACGGCCTTCACCCAGAGGTCAAACCCGATCTTGTGGGCCTCCATCGGGTCATTGGTGACGCGTTTCGGGTCCTTGATGAAGGCGTGCCACTGCTTGATGAACGCGGCGTTCTCCGGCGTGTCGACGCTCATGAAATAGTTCCAGGCGGCCAGGTGCCCGACCAGCGGCTTGGTGTCGATCCCGGAGAGTTCCTCCTCACCCACCGAGAAGGCGACCACCGGGATATCTTCGGCAGAGACGCCCTGGTTGCCCAGTTCTTTGTAGAACGGAACGTTGGCATCGCCGTTGATGGTTGAGACCACGGCGGTCTTCTTGCCGGCGCCGCCAAACTTCTTGATGTCGGCGACGATCGACTGCCAGTCGGAGTGACCGAACGGCGTGTAGTTGATCATGATGTCCTCGGCTGCCACGCCCTTCTGCTTCAGGTAGGCTTCAAGGATCTTATTGGTGGTGCGCGGGTAGACATAGTCGGTACCCGCCAGGACCCAGCGCTTGACGCCCAAGTCATTCATCAGATAGTCCACCGCCGGAATCGCCTGCTGGTTGGGCGCGGCGCCGGTGTAGAAGACATTCTTCGAAGACTCCTCGCCTTCGTACTGCACCGGGTAGAACAGCAACCCGTTGAGTTCCTCGAAGACCGGCAGGACCGATTTACGCGACACCGAGGTCCAGCATCCGAAAACCGCCGCCACCTTGTCCTTCGCGATCAGCTCACGCGCCTTCTCCGCGAACAAGGGCCAGTTGGACGCCGGATCGACCACCACCGCCTCCAGTTTCTTGCCGAGCAGGCCGCCTTTTTTGTTCTGCTCCTCGACCAACATCAGCACCGTATCCTTGAGCGTGGTCTCGCTGATCGCCATGGTTCCGGACAACGAGTGGAGGACCCCCACCTTGATAGTGTCGTCGGCGGCCGCCGCTGAGAGGACCGCAGACAATCCCAAAGCCAGGCCCGAGCCGAGTACCAACCGCTTGATCAAGTCGCGCTTCCGCATAAGAGTTGACTCCGACGAGTAAGTGTTGAAGGTTCGCGGCGTACGGATGCCGCCGGGAAAACTGCAGCAATCCTTAGGCCATCACGCGGATCCGACACCAGTCAGGATTTCGCACGCGCAGCGAAGCGCTGACGGCTGATCGCTGATCGCTCGCCGCAGGACGCACGCACCATCGCGGCGCACATCTCCGAGACCTTTGCCCGGATACGATCCAATTCGGGGCAGAAACACGCTTTCCGCGGGCACCACCTGCGAACACACTGGCGCCCGTCCGCAGGTTCAGCTATCTTCGGTATGCTTCACCACAACATGAACGAGGAGACATCAAATGAAAAAAACCCTGATCGCAATCGCCACCTCCGGGCTGCTGTTCGCCGGCCTCGCTGCGGCGGCCGACATGGCCACCCCGGACGAGGCCAAGGCCATGTCCCAGCAGGCTCAGGCGGCCGTCAACACGATGGGCAAGGACAAGGCCTTTGCCGCCTTCTCCGCCGACGGCGACTTCAAAAAGAAAGATCTCTATGTCTTCTGCATGGACATGGATGGCGTCATGCTCTCCCACGCCACCAAACCGGAACTGGTCGGCAAGAACCTGCTCGACTTCAAGAAGTACGGGGATGAACTGTTCAAGAACATGATCGCCACCGTCAAGGCCTCCAAGGAAGGCTGGGTGGACTACAAGTGGCCCTATCCGGGCACTGAGGAGATCCGCGCCAAGACGAGCTATGTGATGGCCAACAAGGAAGGCTTCTTCTGCGGGGTCGGCGCTTACAAGTAAGGAATCCGCGAGCACGGCGCAGGGAAGCGCCTCCCGTCGCGAGCGGCCGGCAGCCAGGTTAAGACCGCGTTGCGTCCTTAAAATGCGCTGATCAGCCGTCAAATTGGTGTATCCGCACGAGCCCCGGGGTGCCTCGCCCCGAAAGCAGTGTCATCCGCATAGCCGTCGGACGTGATTACCGGACGTAGGGGCGGGTTTCAAACCCGTCCCTACACCAAGAGTCTGTCCGGATATCAGGTACGAAGGCTATAACGCGGGAAGCGGCACAACAGCGGCGTTCAAGTGCGGAGCCGGGAAGCGGTCAACCCTCAAAACACGACGCGCAAACGAAGCACCGGTTTGTTGACCAAGGATCCGCGGTGATCGCCGCACTAAAAACGCGCACACCGGAATATGACGCGGCTCGAATGGCCGGCGCACGACCCACGAAAGCGCCGATACGCCAGCCAATTTACACACGAAAAGTGATCGCGTCCGCAAAACTTGTTGTGTAAGGCGCCCCTAACCGCCCTCCGCGAACCCCGCGGGAGCTTCCCCATCGACCGCGACCGGCGACGTTTCGACCCGGTAAACGGCCTGTCCCTCCGCCGCTTTCAGGATGGTATCCCGCCCGCGCACGTCGGTATTGCGATAGCGCTCGACCAGTTCGCGCTCATCCTTGGACAGGGGATCCGTGTCTTCCAGACACATCAGATAGATCGGCGTCACAGTGCCCAAGGCCAGCGCCAGCTCCTGGGCCTCTTCAAGCCCCATCCGGCGGATTCCCTGCTCATAGTTGCTGATCCGTGACTTGGACAGCGAGCCGGTACGGCTCGACAACTCAGAGAGGCTCAAGCCCTGCGCTTGGCGTGCAGCACGGAGGCGTTGGCCGATTTTTTTCGTTAGGTCCATGGATACAGGTTAGACAACTCGTAGTGGTGACTCACGACCACGCCGTGAGGCCCCGCAACGTCGATCGGACAACCCGCCACGCTTTGGCATCGCTGCTGTCCTTCGCGCCCAGCGTTCGCCGGTGTCCGACCTGTGATGACAGGTGCAGTGGAAAAGGATAAACAAGCAGGTTGCTCATGTGGTACACGATTATTACAAATGAAGGGGAACGGAACCGCTGCCTGGGACAGGCATTCACGGTGGCATTGTGTACATTTCTGCGAAGGATTTCAGATGACCCTGACGAATGGGCAGACGAACGGCTGTTACTCGTCACGGACCCGTAACACAGCACACAATTGGTCTTATCGCTCCACCTAGCTCCTCAATCGTGGGATCATCGCCGCGGGATTCCAGACCCAGGGGGCAGGCCTCGCGGGCGGACTCGAGTAAACCATGATTCAGAACCCGATCGTCTTTACCTTTTTCCTGGTTTTCACCGGCGCCGCGGTCCTGGCCACCGCCGCGCTGGCGGCCCGGCAGTCGCTCCTGGTCGCCTATATCGGGCTCGGTATTCTCTTCGGACCCTGGGGTCTCGGCCTGGTCGCCGATGCCCGCCTGGTCTCGGAATCCGCTCAGGTCGGCATCATGTTCTTGCTGTTCCTCCTCGGACTCGACCTGACCCCTCAGGATCTGGCGCGCAGCCTGCGCCGCACCACCCTGGTGACCTTGGGCAGCGCGCTGCTGCTGCTCATCATCGGCGGCACCATCGGCCTGCTGGCCGGTTTCACGCCGCTGGAGTCGCTGATCCTCGGTGGTGCTCTCGGCTTCTCCAGCACCATCATCGGTCTGAAGCTGCTGCCGACCACCGTACTGCATCATCAGCGCATGGGCGAGGTGATCATCAGCATCCTCCTGCTGCAGGACCTGCTCGCCATCGCCCTGCTGTTGCTGCTCCAGGGTGCCGGGGCGGGCGCCACCCCCTGGATCAAAATCGCCCTGCTCATGCTGACCCTACCGGGGTTGGCCATTTTCGCCGGACTCACCGCACGCTACGTCCTGATCCCACTGATCCGCCGCTATGACACCTTCCGCGAGTACATTTTTCTGATCGCGATCGGCTGGTGTCTGGGGATGGCCCAACTGGGCGGCGTGCTGGGTCTCTCCCATGAGATCGGGGCCTTCATCGCCGGGGTGGCGATGGCCTCCAGTCCCATCGCGCTCTATATTGCCGAGAGCCTGCGTCCGTTACGGGATTTCTTCCTGGTGCTCTTCTTCTTCGGCGTGGGGGTCCAGTTCAACCTGGCGATGGCCCCCGACGTGCTGGTGCCGGCCCTGTTCCTCGCGACGGCCGCGCTTCTGCTCAAACCGGCCATCTTTCGCCTGCTGCTGGTCCGTACCGGCGAACCCTCGGCCCGCGCCTGGGAGATCGGCTTCAGACTCGGCCAGATGAGCGAGTTCTCACTGCTCATCGCCGCGCTGGCGCTGACCACCGGCAGCCTGAGCGCGCGGGCGGCCTACACCCTGCAGTTGGCCACCATCCTGACCTTCCTGGTCTCGTCCTATCTGGTGGTCCTGCGCTTTCCGACCCCCATCGGCATCTCGGACGCGCTGCGCCGGGATTGAGCGCCAGGCAAGCGAGCCTGGCCAAGCATGCCTAGCCAAGCATCGCGTCATCCCACTCGGCCTCACCGACGGTGCGCTGCTGCGGCTCCACCACGTGATCGGCAAAGGCCTTGTCGAGAATCTTCACGAAGCACTTGGTCTGCGGTGAGAGGAACTTGCCGCGGCGCTGCACGATGCCGTAACTGCGCTTGGGGAAATACTGATCCAGCGGCATCCGGGCGAGCCGTTCGTCCCCGGTCAGACAAACGTCGGTGACGATCGAGATCCCCTGCCCCAGCGCGACATATTTCTTGATGACCTCCCAGCCGCCAGCCTCCAGGGTGACACGGTAGGCGAGATTGTGCTGCTTGAAAACCAGGTCGACCATGCGCCAGGTACTCAGATGCCGGGGCGGCAGAATCAGCCCGAAGGGCGCGATGTCCTCCAGCGTCACCTTCTCCAGCTTGGCCAGGGGGTGATCCAGCGGCGTAATCAGGGTCGGCCGGTAGGTGACGAAGGGACGGTAGTTGATGTCGTCCGGAACCTCCAGCATCGAGCCCACCGCCAAATCCGCCGCATCCGAGCGCAACATGGCGAGCCCGTCACGCCCGGTCACATTGTGGAGCTTCAGTTCGATCCCTGGGTATTGCGCGACGAAGGTCCGCACCGGTTCCGGGAGGATATAGAGGATGGTCGACTCGCCGGCGGCGATATTCAGCACACCCTGATCGACCCGCCCGCACTGGATGGCGAAGGCGTCGTGCAGCCGATCCATGCCCTCCACCAGCGGTTCCGCCATCTGGAAGAGGAGCTGACCCTCGGGCGTGAGGCGAATCTTGGGTCCGCGCCGCTCGAAGAGCACGGTATCGAACTCGCGCTCCAGCGCCTGTATCTGGAGCGAAACGGTCGGCTGGCTGAGAAATATCTTGTCGGCCGCGGCGCTGACGCTGCCGGTGCGCGCCGCATGACAAAATGCCCGCAGTTGCTTTAAGCGGTTTTGCTTATAGTGGATCTGCGATCCGGAGCCCATGGTTCATCCTATTTTTTCCTGTAGTGGTGAACCTGATACTAACCCATGCTGTCCATTGAGAAAAGCAATACGCTAGGTTTCATCGAGCTGGTTGAGGATATTGCGTGCCACCAGCCGCTGCGAGTCATCGCCCTCTTCCAGCACCTGATAAAGAATCTGACGAGCAGCCAATGGGTTATCGAGTTCGCGCAGCTGGTTGGCCCGGTTGATCTTGTCCTCGACCGGATCGATCGGGACCCGCGGCGGCGCGGTTCGGGCCGCCTGGGCATCCTCCAGGTCCAACTCGGCCTCCATCTCTTCGTCGGTGAGCGGACCCCAGCGCGCAGGGTCATCCAGATCGCCCGGCTCCAGCTCGCGGCCGACCTCCAGGCCGGCACCGGAGCCGCCCGCCGGAGCGGCCGGAGGCGCCGCGGTACCGGCCCGACCCCCGCCCCCGCCGGGCGGCACCGGCGGGACCAAAGCCGCCTCCGCCGCCTCGCGCGCCGCCCGCTCACGCACCAGAATGCGGGAGGCGAAGACCCCCAATTCAAACAGCAGCCACATCGGCACGGCCAGCAGGGTCTGCGAGAAGACATCCGGCGGGGTCAGGAGCATGCCGATCACGAAGGCCCCGACAATCACATAAGGACGTTTCTCCGCCAGGGCATCGGGGGTGGTCAGACCGGTGACAACCAGCAGGATGGTCGCGATCGGGACCTCGAAAGCGATGCCGAAGGCAAAGAACAGGGCGAGTACGAAATCCAGATAGGCCGAGATGTCGGTCATCATCGACACCCCTTCCGGAGTGGTCGCGGCCATGAACCCGAAGATCAGCGGAAACACCAGGAAATAGGCAAAGACCATCCCGAGATAAAAGAGCACGACGCTGGAGGCCAGCAGCGGCACCGCCAGGCGTTTCTCATGGCGGTACAGTCCGGGCGCGATGAACGCCCACAACTGATAGAGCAGATAGGGCATGGCGAGAAACACCGCCGCCACCAGCGCCAATTTGAAGGGCGTCAGAAAGGGCGAGATCACCTGGGTGGCGATCATCGTGCTGCCCGCCGGCAACTGGGCGATGAGCGGGGCCGCCACGTAGGTATAGATGTCGTTGGCGAAGGGAAAGGTCACCAGCAAAGCGATGCCGACGCCGATCAGCATGCGGATCAGCCGATCACGCAACTCGATCAGGTGGGAGATGAAGGGCTGTTCGGCGCCTGGTTCATCGGGCTCAATGGACGGGGCCATAAGGGGTCTCGGGGCGAATCTTTAGGCCCGGCCCGGCCGGCCCGCAAGACCGTCGGGCGGGCAGACTGAGCGGATGAGCCGGTCGGCCGGCGCCCGTGGGCGCTGCCTCATCCAGCCGCCTGATCCGCATTGGGCTTGGCGGTCTCGACCGCACCCGCCGACACCGGGGCCGGTGTTGGCGTGACGTCGGCGGGCCTGGACCGGGCCGCCGGCCGCGGTTCCTCGATCAGCGTCTCAAGCGGATTCCTGCGCGCCTGCTTATTGAGGATATCCTGCAGCTCCTGGGCTTTGAACTCGCGATCGATCTCCTCCTTGACGGAGGACAGGGTCCGGCGCGCCCGGCCGACCCAGAGCCCGGCCATGCGCGCCGCCTTGGGCAGACGCTCCGGCCCGATCACCACCAGGGCGACCACGCCAACCAGGACCAGCTCCCAGAAGCCGATATCGAACATGATGCGGCTCTAAACGCGACTGTTCAGGACTTGGACCGGTCGGTCGGGTGCGCCGCGGCGCCGGACGCCGGCGTCGCCGCCCGCGTCGAATCGGTGTCGACCGTCCGCCGCGCCGGGTTCTGATCGAGTTGCTTCGGCTCGGCCTCATCCTCCTTGTCATTGCCCCCCATCGCGCTGCGGAAACTCTTGATCGCGTTACCCAGATCCCCGCCGATGCCCTTCAGACGCTTGGTCCCGAAAATCAGGAGGACGATCACCAGGATGATCAGGAGTTGCCAGATGCTGATACCGCCGAGTCCCATGTTCCTCTCCGCACTGCCGCCGATGCGGCAGCGACATTGATGTGATGGACCGCGCCGCGGGCGCAGGCCCTGATGTGTTCTCCAGCCGGGCGGATCGAAAAACCCGCCGCGGCCAAGCTGTCATCTTAACCCAATCGGTCGTCAATCGTCAGTCCGTGCCACTCCGTGCGCGACTGGCTTTCTCATCAATGCCGGACAATCCGAAGCGCCGCTCCAGTTCAGCCAGCACCAGTTCCGGCCGCAGGCCCTGCTGCGCCAGCAGCACCATGCAGTGGAACCACAGGTCCGCCACCTCGTAGACGATCTGCTCCGCCACCCCGTCCTTGGCCGCCATCACCGTCTCGGTCGCCTCCTCACCGATCTTCTTCAGGATCGCATCCGTCCCCTTGGCGTACAGCTTGGCGACATAGGAAGAGTCCGGGTCCGCCTGCTTGCGGGCCTCCAGGATATCGGCGAGGCGGGCGAGGATATCGGACATGACGGGGGCGCTACCGGCGGGAACTGACTGCTGACCAGGGCGAAGTCTAACCGCATCCGCGTTTGGGTGCGAGATGGCGGGCGATGGCGGGTGTGATCTGAAGGGATCTGGTCTGTTTGCCGGGCCTTTCGGTAGGATGGACAGAGCGAGCGCGATGCCCGTCCTCGCGCCTCTGCGATCACGTCACTTTAGCAAGTCCACCGCGGCGAGCGCTCTCACATGCAGTTGAATGACCCCACCCTTCTACGCGACCAGACTCTGATCGACGGTCGCTGGACACAGGCCGACGATAACGGCACCTTCCCGGTAACCGACCCCGCCACCGGCATGACCATCGGCCGGGTCCCCGCCATGGGCGCCGCCGAGACCCGGCGCGCCATCGCGGCCGCGGACCGCGCCTGGCCGGCTTGGCGGGCGCTGACTGCCGCCGAGCGCGCGGCGATCCTGCGTCGGTGGCATGACCTGATGCTCGGCTCCCAGGACGATCTGGCGCAGATCATGACCACCGAGCAGGGCAAGCCGCTCGCGGAAGCCCGCGGGGAGATCGCCTATGCAGCATCTTACTTCGCGTGGTTCGCCGAAGAGGGTCGGCGGGTTTACGGTGAGTTGATCCCGCCCCATCAGCCGGACCGGCGGCTCCTGGTCATGAAACAGCCCATCGGGGTCTGCGCGGCCATCACGCCCTGGAACTTCCCGGCGGCAATGATCGCGCGCAAGGCCGCCGCGGCGCTCGCCGCCGGCTGCACCCTGGTAGTCAAACCAGCGGAGGACACCCCGCTCTCGGCCCTGGCGCTGGCGGTGCTCGGCGAGCGCGCGGGGCTGCCGGCCGGAGTGTTCAATCTGGTCACCGGGGCGCCCGCGGCCATCGGCGCCGAACTGACCGCCAATCCCACCGTCCGTAAGCTGAGCTTCACCGGCTCCACCGCGGTCGGGCGGCTGCTCATGCGCCAATGCGCCGAGACGGTCAAGCGCTTGTCGTTGGAACTGGGCGGCAACGCCCCCTTCATCGTCTTCGACGATGCGGACCTGGAGCGCGCGGTGGCCGGCGCCATCGAATCCAAATACCGCAACAGCGGTCAGACCTGCGTCTGTGCCAACCGGCTGCTGGTACAGTCCGGAATCCACGACGCCTTCGCCGCGCGCCTCGCCGAACAGGTCGCGGGGCTCCAGGTCGGCGCCGGGGTCGAACCCGGCGTGGTCCAGGGACCGCTGATCAACGCGGCAGCACTCGCCAAGGTGGAGGCGCAGATCGCGGATGCCGTCGCCGGCGGTGCGCGGATACTGACCGGCGGTCACCGCCACGCCCTGGGCGGGACCTTCTTCCAGCCGACCGTGATGGTGGGGATGCAGCCGGGAATGCGGGCGGCCCGCGAAGAGACCTTTGGCCCGCTGGCGCCAATCTTTCGTTTTGACACCGAGGCCGAAGCCATCGCGCTGGCCAACGCGACCGAATTCGGCCTGGCCGCCTATTTTTATACACGCGACCTGGGGCGCGCCTTCCGCGTCGCGGAGGCCCTGGAGTACGGGATGGTGGGACTCAATACCGGGCTCATTTCGACCGCGGTCGCGCCCTTTGGCGGGATCAAACAGTCAGGGTTTGGCCGGGAGGGGGGACGGCAGGGCATTGACGAGTATTTGGTGGCGAAATATGTCTGTGTGGGGCTGTAATGCGGGCGGGCCGGTGGACGACGGTGAGCAGTCGGTCCTGACGGGGTGTGGGTGTTCCCCGCGCCCGTGAGGATGAACTGGACAACGACGACGAGTCCTGGAGGATTCCAGCGGGTGCTCAGGAGCAGCCGCAGGTGTTTCGTTGGCAGAGGTCCGCTGACGAGTAGACAGCCGACACTGACCATCCCCCCAGCGCTACGTATGCGAAGAGTAAGCCGGGGCCTCGCCACCGTTTGGCAGGCGTTTGTTTTCTGTGGTAGTCATACCGGATTCGGCGTTCCGCCGCAGGCCGCATCGGTCTGCTGGGTCCTTGCCGCCAAACCGAGCCCAGCCCTCATCTCTCCCGGACGCTCCACCACCGGCAAACCCGCCTTGGTGAGTCCGTCGGCAAAGATGGCCGCCAGGCCCTCGTAGGGGAACCAGAAGGCCAGGATCTCGTGCATCTCCTCGCCCGCCTCCGGCCAAAGCGCGAACATGTGGTCCAGCGCGCCCCGGGCCTCCGCTTCGTGGCCGAGGTGGCCGTGGATTACCGCGAGGTTGACCTGGAACGGGAAGAAGTCGAGTCGCGCAAATCGGCCGATCACCCCCAGGGCCTCTCGATGGCGGCAGAGGCGCAGGTGATGCAGCGAGAACACCAGGTGGTACCAGGGGGGATGAAAGGGATTGAGGTCCATCGCCTCCTGCACCAGGGACAGGCCTCGGTCCCATTGGCCGGCGAGGGCCAGGTGCATCCCGATGACGGCGAGGTTGTCAGGACTGTGGGGCGCCAGGGCCAGGGCCTGATCCGCCGCCGCCATGAAGCGGGACCTGTCCTTGCGATAGAACAGGATCATGGCGAGGATGTAGTGCGCCATGACGCCGCGTGGGTCCAGCGCCACCGCCCTGTGGGCCAGGTCCAGGCACTTCTCGATCAGGGCGGGGCGCGGGAGGGTCCGGTTGAAGCCGAACAGGGCCTCGCCCAGGGTGACGTTGGCGAGCACGGCCCAGGCATCGGCATAGCCGGGTTCTTCCCGGACCGCCCGCTCCAGTTCCTCGCGGGCCCGCAGGTGGGTCTCGGGCGTGAAACGCTCCTCGTATTCGTGGTAGCGAAACACCGCGAGATAGGTACCCAGCAGCGCGGCGGGCTGGCGCTTGAGCGAGCGGTAGACGACACCGTGGGGATCGAGCACCCGGGCGGCGGTCTTGCGCGCCACCTGCTCCTGGATCTCGAACAGGCTGGCCGAGGACAGGGCATGGGCGAAGGTCTCGCTCCAGACCACCGAGTCGCTCTCCGTCTCCACCAGGGTGAAGCCCACGCGGATCTGATCGGAGTCCCGACGTAGGCTGCCGCGCAGCCGATAGGCGATAGCCGATAGGCAATAGGCGATACCCTGGGCCTGGGGCACCGCCCCGAGCCCAAAGTCATCCTCCGGGGCGGCGGGTGAGCGCACCACAATCAGGTTGTCGCCAAAGCGGCTGAGGCTGGAGACCAACTCCTCGGTCAGGCCGGCGGCCAGGTAGTCCTGGTCGGGCGGGCCGCCCAGCAGCACCAGCCGCTCCACGGTCAGGAGGATGCGGGCGGGACCCGTGCCGACTGCGGGCCCAGGGGCCCGGGCCTCAGCGAACTCCGGCACATAGCTGCCCTTGGTCAGCAGGAACCGGACGGGGTCCTCCCGACCCTCCCCCGCGTAGTAGGCATCGAGCAGGCCGCGCAGGCGGATAGCGTTGACGCGCACGATGGAATCCGCGCCGGGATCGAACCCGGGCGAGCGGTCGAAGACCTCGACGCCGATGCTATACGCCTTGACCCGGCTGGCCTGGCCGGTGAGTTTGGCCTCGACGACGAATCTCAGGAAGCGCCCCATCTTGGGGCTTGCGGCGAACGCCTGGCTGGCCAAGACCCGCCCGAGGCAGGACTGGACCAGGCCCGGGTCCATGTCGGGATGCCGGTCGCGTGTCATGCCTGTCCTCTACCCATGTCCCCAAGCTCCGTGCAGTATCTTAAAACCATAGTCAGCACAGGGCCTTGGCTCATGTAACAGCAGTTAACTGTTAAGTCCTGGCGCCCGTCCGTCCGCCTGGGCATAGTCGCCGCCCAGGCTGTCCGGGCCGGCCTCGACCGGGCCGCCCATAGGGCCGCCGAGGCTGCTTGCGGTCCTCGGCCTGTCCGAAGCCACGCCAATCATACCCCTGCCTCAGGCCCCCGCCACCCGCGGGCCTAACCGTATTCCCGGAGAACCTCCATGCGAGCCTTGACCCTTAGCCTCCTGATCGGCCTGGCCTGCGCCACCCCGACCCTGGCCGCAGCGGACATCCGCGAGGAGCGGGTCCACTTCAAGGCCGGGACCTCGCAGGCGACCCTCAAGGGGCACCTGCGCGGCGACAGCGACGTGGATTACCTGCTTGGGGCCAAGGCCGGCCAGCGTATGAGCGTCGAGCTGCACTCGGACAACCCCCAGAACTACTTCAACGTCCTGCCCCCGGGCGACGACGAGGCGCTCTTCGTCGGCAGCAGTTCGGGTAACCGCTTCGCGGGGACCCTTCCGGACAGCGGCGACTACCGCGTCCGTGTCTATCTGATGCGCCCCGCCGCCCGCCGCGGCGAGCAGGCCCATTACAGCCTCAAGGTCCATATCGGCGGCGCCCAAGCCAGCCAATCCCACAGCCAGCCGCAAGACCACAACCCGGACTACGCGGACGGTCTGGCCGGCGGCCCGGACTTCTGGGAGGTGGCGGGGGTGACCGCCGGCGACACCCTCAACCTGCGCGCCGGCCCATCGGCCCAGGAGCGCGTGCTCGGTGAGCTTGGCAACGGCTCCATACTGCGCAACCTCGGCTGCAAGATGACCGACGGCCAGCGCTGGTGCCGCGTGGCGCGGCCTGAGGATACCAGATCCGAGGGCTGGGTCGCCGGGCGCTACCTGCGCGAGTCGTCCTATCAGCCCTAGCTGAGTCCCCAGACCCAGGACGAATTCCAGGCCGCCGCCCATCGAGGCGCTCTTCTCCATGTCACGCAACCGTAAATCGATCAGGAAGTTACAGATGCATGCGATCAAGTCCACCCTCATCCTCGCCGCCGTCCTGGGCCTTGCCTCCGGATGCACCGAGCGCCAGGACGTCCGCGAATCCCCGGCCGGGGGTTACACCGGTTCGTCCGATTCCGGCACCGGCGCGGCCGAGCGGGCCTGCGTCGCGGCGGTGGCCAAGCGGGTGGGCGTGAGTCCGAGCCGCCTCTCGGTGCTGGACGTCAAGGGGGCTCAGGCCGGTATCGGGGTCACGGTGAAGGTCCCCGGCGCCACCGCGCCTTATAGCTGTCTGTCCGACAAACAGGGCAATGTGCAGGGCGTCGCCTTTACGGGTGACGAGGGGCGGCTCTAAGACCCCGGCACAAACCTCAGGGTCCGCGGTGCCCTCAGTCCGGCCACTTTTCGCCATACCTAATTCGATCACATTGGAGTAGAACACCCATGATCCCGACCAGACTCGCCCCTGCCGCCATCGGCACCCTGCTGACCCTGGCTCTGGCCACCCCCGGGGCCGCTCTGGCCTACGGCGACAAAGACGCCATCCGCGACTGCGAGAGTCGCATCCGCAGCGAATACCATGTGAGCGACCTGCGCGACGCCAGTTCCGAGAAGCTCGGCGACGCTGAGCACCACTACAAGGTCCATGGCCTGGCCAAGGTGGACGGGGACAAGCACCCTTGGACCTGCGAGGTCAAGAACCGTCATGTGACCAGCGCCGAATACTCGGGTCCCAAGCCCAAGGGCATGGGAACGGCGGAGAAGCTGGCCATCGGTGCCGGCGCCGCGATTGCCGCCGGGGTCGCCGTCAATGCCATGAGCAAGGCGGGGAAAGGCAGCGATACCACCCAGGGCCATTCCGGCTCCGACGCGCACTCCATCAACGATATGTCCAACGGCCAGTTCGAGGTGGTCTGGCCCAACCGGCACTGCATCGCCACCTTCAACCAAAGGGCGGAGGCCATGGGCTACAGCTCCGGCTGCAATGACGACCTGATTTCCCGCTCCCAGGATATCGCCCGGCACCACACCGGCAGCGGGTACAAGCAGGCCAGCCACTCCCAGGGGACCAGCAAAGAGTACAAGCGCGGCTATAACGACGCCCTCAAGGGCCATGCCTTCGACCAGAACCGCCACCCCCAGGACTACAAGGACGGTTACCGCGCCGGCGAGGAAGCGCGTTAGAGTGAGCCACGACCTCAATCACCAATATGAAACGCCTGTCCCATGCCTGCTGCATCCTTCTGGCCGCCACAAGCGCCGTGGCCGCACAGCCGAGCTTCGACTGCGGCAAGGCCCCGGCCGGCGTCGAGGCCATACTGTGCCAAGACGAGCAGCTTGCGAGCCTGGACCGTGAGCTTGATCGGCTCTACCGGTTGGCGCGGGATGGACGCTACGCCACGGCGGATCGACGCGACGAACTGAAGGCGACCCATAGCCGCTGGCTCGAGCGGCGCGGCGCCTGCGGGGAGGGCCCGGGCCAGCGCTGGTGCCTGCGGGACCTGTACGCCAACCGTATCGCCGAGTTGCGGGTCTATTACGCGGACGCCCGCAGTGAGGATGCCTTGGGGATCAGCCGCGGACCCCTGGTGCTCGCCTGCCAGGGCTTCGACTCCCTGATCGGCCTGACCTTCGTTGGCCAGAGCCAGGACTTGGCCCTGATCGAGTGGCGCAATGCCTACTCCTATGTCCTCGGACGGGAACGCGGGGGCCCGGGCATTACCTATACGGGTGGCTCCGGGGACGAGTACGCCGCCCTGTGGGTCAATGGCGATGACGCCCAGCTCCTGCTCGCCGACCGACCTGCCATGGACTGCAAGATCGAACCGCCGGGTTGAGGGCGGGAGGGTCCGCGCCCTGGACCCGAACCGCCCGGTCCACCCCGTGCAACGACCACCTGTATTCGACCAACGACGTTCCCCGACCTGGAGCCCTGACATGCGCTTGACCGCCATCCCCATGCTGTTCGCCGCCCTGGCGGTGAGCCTCCCCGCTGTCGCGGCGAAGCCGAGCTTCAACTGCGCCAAGGCGACCCACGAGGCCGAGCAAATGGTCTGCAAGGACCCCGAGCTGGCGCAGCTCGACCGCAACCTCGCCGAGATCTATTCCGGGCTACTCAAGCGCAAGACCGGTGCGGAGCGCAAGCAACTCAAGGCCGGGCAGAACAGTTGGGTCAAGACCCGCAACGAGTGCTGGAAGGCCAAGGACCCCCATGCCTGCGTCCAGCGGGAGTATCAGACCCGCATCGATCAACTCTACAACTGGCGCTAGGCCGGGCCTCGGGGCCTGCTGCGCACAACCCTACACACCTACCTCAACCCACTCGACCCAGGAGTCCCCATGGACATCACCAGTCTCTTGATCTTCCTCGCCATCGGCGCCGTCGCCGGCTGGCTGGCCGGCGTCCTGATGAGCGGCGGAGGCTTCGGCCTCCTCGGCGACATCGTGGTCGGCATCATCGGCGCCGTGGTCGGCGGCGTCCTGTTCGGGGCGCTCGGCATCTCCGCCGGCGGCCTGGTCGGGGCCATCGTCACCGCCACCGTGGGTGCCGTGGTCCTGATCTTTATCCTGCGCCTGGTCAAGCGGGCCTAGACCCCCGTCCCACCGGAGCCCGCCATGAACCTGCTCAAGGGAAATAGGGGACGTACCACGATATCTGTCGATGCCAATTCCGGGGACAGTTTACTCAATTCGGTATCTGTAACCAGCGGGGAGATAAGTAAACTGTCCCCGGAACTCGAATAGTCCCCGGAACTCGAATAAGACGCTATCAAGAACCAAGCCCCGTAGGAGCCCGCTTGCGGGCGACGTGACCTGCCGGAATCGCGTCATTGTGCCCCCACCCGTCGCCCGCAAGCG
>NZ_CAIZIZ010000343.1 GCF_903933125.1 uncultured Lamprocystis sp.
GATTCCACTTCGCGAGATCGAGCTTAAGCATAAACGCTGCGTGCTTCTGGTATCGGGGGCCGGTCTGGCCGACACAGGGGGCTCGGCACGGGATGCAACGTATCACAGAAATTACGTATCTCGCGCTTGGCGCGGTTTAGTTGCGCCCCTGAAAATCTTCCTCAGCTACGGCCACGATAGCAATGAAGAACTGGTCCGGCGCATCAAGTCCGACCTCGAAACCCGCGGGCATGAGGTCTGGTTCGACCGCAGCGCCATCCGTGCCGGAGATGACTGGCGGCGTGCCATCACCGAGGGTATCTTGGCCAGCCACCGGGTGTTGTCTTTCCTTTCCAGACACTCCATCCGCGATCCCGGCGTGTGCCTCGACGAAATCGCCATTGCCGTTGGCGTCAAAGGCAGCAACATCCAGACCATCCTGGTGGAGCGCGAGGGGGACGTGCGGCCACCGCCCAGCATCAGCCACATCCAATGGCTCGACATGCGCGACTGGAAGGAACAGCGCGCTGCCGGAGAGGCGGCCTGGGAGGATTGGTACGGCGCCAAGCTCGCCGAGATTGTCCGGGTGGTAGAGAGCGAGGAGACCAAACGCTTCGCCGGAGAGATTGAGGACCTCAACCACTGGCTGATGCCCATCTCCTCCGAGTCCCGAGTCTCCGGCCTGCTCGCCAAGCCCTTCGTCGGCCGCGACTGGCTGCTCGATTCCGTCGAGCAGTGGCGCAGCGCCGCCGACCGCAGCTCCCGGCTCTTCTGGATCCTGGGTGACCCCGGAGTCGGCAAGAGCGCCTTCGCCGCCCGCCTGGCCCACTACGGGCGCGACCGCGTCCTCGCCGCCCAGTTCGTCGAATGGGACAAGCCGGACCACCGCGACCCCCGCCGCGTGGTGCGCAGCCTCGCCTTCCAGCTTGCCACGCGCCTGCCCGAGTACCGCAAGCTGCTGCTCACCCTGCCGGAGCTGGCCCACCTGGACCGCAAGGACCCCGCGGAGCTCTTTGACTACCTGCTAGCCAACCCGCTGCGGACGGTCATCAAGGGCGGACGCCAGCGCCACCTGATCATCGTCGATGCACTCGACGAGGCCGAGGAGGACGGCCTCAACCCCCTTGCGGACTTGCTAGCGCGCGATGCCCAGCGGTTGCCCGACTGGATCGTGCTGCTCGTTACCAGTCGGCCGGAGAGCGCGGTCAAGACCCCGCTGCAGGGGCTAAAGCCATTCATCATTGATACCCGCATGGAGAGCAACCGGGCCGACATCCGCGCCTATATCCGCCACGAACTGGAACCCCAGTTCAGGGGTCGCCCCGATGCCGAGCCACTCGTCGAGCAGATCCTGGAGAAGAGCGAAGGGATCTTTCTCTACGTCGAAATCTTTCGCAGCGCCGTCCAGCGCAACGACCTGTCGTTGGACCACCCGGAGCAATTCCCGACAGGTCTCGGAGGGACATTCTTCCAATACCTGCGGCGGCTGTTTCCCAGCGAGGAGCGGTTCCGCAAGGAGGTGCGCGCCCCATTGCGCGCGATCCTCGCCGCCCGCGAACCACTGCCCATCGCGATCCTGCAGCGCTATTTCCGGTGGGAGGACGAGGATCTACGCGACTTCACCCGCCCCCTGGCCTCGCTATTCCCGGTGACGGACACCGGCGAAAGGACCATAAGGCCGTATCACAAGTCCCTGGCGGATTTTCTGACGGATGAGACCAAGGCGGGCGCCTACTTTGTCAGCTCCGAGGAAGGGCACCGACTGCTCGCGAACGCGTTTCAAGCTGAGCTCGCCACGGAATCCTGGTCGGAGCCATGCTACTGGGGTAGACATGCACGTACCCACCTGACTGCAGTTGGCGCGCTAATTGACGGCAAAAGGCCTCGGAAACAACGACAGCGGAGATCCGCGGTTGATGAGTCGCTGGCGGTTGCCTTTCTGCAGTCTCGCTCCGACTGCGAGGCTGAGGGTGTTGATTTGGCGGCGTGTGTGTGTCTGGCGAAGATCATGGGTAACGTACCGCTCGCCTTGGAGCAGGCCGCAGCCTACATTTGCGAACAGGGTCCGCATTACGGCTTCGCCGACTACCTTCGTGACTACGACAGAGCTGCTGCTGAGCTCTCGGGGGAGGGCATTGTCCATCCTAAGGAGTACCCTGATGTAGTCGCCGAGACCTGGCTGCCGTCGGTCCAGCGCCTGGGCGCCGCAGCGCGGACGGTGCTGCGTCTGTGCGCCTTTTTTTCGGCCATGCCCATTCCGATAACCCTGCTGCTATGTGGCAGCGCGGTGACACGGCGGCATAGCATCCGCTTTGGCAGCGACCCCAGCCCCTTGGCCGAGGACGAGGTGGAGTTCTGGGTGCGCGAGGCCCTCATCGACCTCAGAGCTTACTCCCTGATCCGACTCGAAGGGCGCACCGTCAGCTTCCACCCTCTACTGCGGAAGGTCGAGCTGCTCAACATCCCTGCTGCCGATCTGGACGCTGATCGGCACGCGGCCGTGGCGCTCTACCTCGCAACTCCACCGCTGTTCGGCTGGCAAGACGACCAACGCGGCAACTGGAGCCGTGCCGCCTTAGACGAGTGGCGCCTGCTGCTGCCCCATGGTCAGGTCCTGCTGGATCTTCCCGGCGAACGAGACCCCGAGTTGCTTGCGCGCGTGGGTGGAGCCATGGCCGGCCTGGGTGACTGGCAGGGCGCTCTGCCCCTGTTCACAGAAGCCTACCAACGGTTCGCCGACTTGTGGGGCGATAACGATCCGCGCACCCTCGTCGCCTTGGAGGACGTGGGCTATCTCCAAAGATACCTCGGCCATGCCGAGGAGAGCCTGCGCTCCTTCCGGGACAGCGAGGCCCGTCGGTGGGCAGCCCAAGGTCCCGAGCACGAGGGTACACTGCGCGCCCGGCACAACCAGGCAATCGCGGAGACCCTCCTCGGGCACTGGAACGACGCCGAGATTCACATCCGGGCGGTCGCTGAGATCCGCAAACGCGTACTCGGGCCGGACCACTATGACACCGTCACCAGCCTTCACGACTTGGGCTGGATGTTGAGCTCGGCCGGCCGCAAGCCGGAGACACAGGAGCGATGCTTCCGCGATGCCATTGCCGCCTGGGAGTCTGCCCTGGGTCCCGAGCACCCCGACACCCTCGCCAGCCTTAACAACCTGGCCCTTCTGCTCCAAGATACCGGTCGCGCCGACGAGGCCGAGCCGCTCCTTCGCCGCTCGATGGAGGCGCGCAGGCAGGCCTATGGCCCCCTCCACCCAGCCGCGGCCAACGGGGTCGCAAGCTACGCCCTGGTCCTGATGCGTCTGGGGCGCGACGCCGAGGCCAAGTCCTTCGCCGAGGAGGCCCTGGACATCTGGGCGCAAACGTCGGTGCCCGAGGACAGCCGCTCGGGAAAGGCGCACTGGATACTTGGGGTTGCCGCCGAGCAAGGCAGTAACGGGGACGGGGCCGTCACCCATCTGCGGCAGGCCCTGCACCTATTCCTCAAGGGCCATCCCGCGGACCACCCATGGGTAAGGGAGGTCCGCGCAAACCTGGAGCGGCTGGTCCGCGAGAACTGAATCAAGACAGTCGGGGAGTCGACGATGACAGCACTTCGGCTCGAATGGCAGGGCGTTTCCCCCGGGCCGTACGGAACCTTCGGCAGCGCTGGTTGACGATTTCGGTGGTGTTCGCTGGAAGATCTCAAACGTTCGTGATGGGGTTGCAAACCCCATCACGAACGGGTTTCGGCCCTGGATCATCTGCCCGCCTGGCGCGAGGCCGTTCCTATGTCGCTGGAGTGAATCCTGTTGTACCCGGTGCGCTGATCCCCGGCGCGCCCTGGCTGGGTGCCGGCAACGTCCCCGGTGACGGCCGGCAGGTGCCGAGCGACATGGCGTGAAATCGCACTATACATTTGGATGCGATAAACGTATATCATGCTGGCATGATTCAACGACCTTTCTGGCAGCAGCGGATCCAGGCGGCGTGGCGCGAAGCGCCCATCGCCTGGCTCTGTGGCGTCCGGCGCAGCGGCAAGACGACGCTGGCCCAGAGCCTCGGCGCTGAACAGATGCTCTACGTCAACTGCGACCTGCCGTCCGTCGAGGACATGCTGCGCGATCCGCAGGTGTTCTTCCGGGGCTGTTCCAAGCCGGTGGTGGTGTTCGACGAAATCCACCAGCTTCGCGATCCGGCTCGGGTGCTGAAGATCGGCGCGGACGGCTTTCCCGAGTTGCGGATTCTCGCCACGGGCTCTTCCACCCTCGCGGCGAGCAAGAAGTTTCGCGACACCCTGACGGGGCGTAAACGCGTGGTGCATCTGACGCCGGTGTTGTGGGATGAGCTTGAGGCCTTCGGTGTCGCGCTCCCGCAGCGACTGTTTCATGGCGGCCTGCCGCCCGCGTTGCTGGCGGAGTCGAAGCAGGCAGCCTTTTATCGTGAGTGGCTGGACTCGTTCTTTGCCAGGGACATCCAGCGGCTGTTCGGTTTTCGGGACATGAACCGCTTCAACACGCTGTTCGAATATCTGCTGCAACAGAGCGGCGGGCAGTTCGAGGTGACCAAAACGGCGACCGCACTGGGCATCACCCGACCCACGGTAGAGAGCCACGTCAGCGCGCTGGAGATCACCCATGCGATCACCCTGGTGCGGCCCTTCCACGGCGGCGGGCAACACGAACTGGTCAAGCAGCCCAAGATCTATGCCTTCGACACGGGCTTCGTCAGCTTTGCGCGCGGCTGGGATCCGTTGCGGCAGGAGGACTTTGGCCTTCTGTGGGAGCATCTGGTCCTGGAACACCTGCAGGCACGCTTCCCGGACACACCCGTGCGCTACTGGCGCGACAAGCAAGGTCGTGAAGTGGATTTCGTGCTCGCCCATCGCCGCGACCACGTGGATGCCATCGAATGCAAGTGGAATCCCGTGGCGTTCGACAGCTCGGCCCTCCAGGTCTTTCGCAGCTATTATCCAGAGGGTCGTAACTTCCTGGTCAGTCCCGCGGGCGCGCCGGGCTACGTCAAGCGATTCGGCGCCCTGGAGGTGAGAGTCTGTACGCCGTCGGAGCTAGTCCCGTTGGTTCGCCGAGTGTCTAGAGCAGCATGAGGAAGACCTATGTCAATAACTGTTTCCGTTTTTGTTGAAAGCCGTGACGTGCTCACGATGCAGTGCGACGTTCTTATACTGAAATACGCCCAGGGATTGTACGGTGCCGACCAGGCTGTGGTAAACGCCCTCGGCTTGTCTAACCGGGACTATGAGCCACTCTCGCCCGGCAAACACCTACGCGTCTCCACGAACGGCAAGCTGCCCTGTAAGGTGGTGCTCTTCGTCGGTGTGCCGCGGCTTTGGGATTTCGGCTACGCAGAGATACGCGAGTTTTCGAAGACGGCGCTGTCAATCCTCGCAAAGGAAGATTGCGAGAAGCGGTCTCTCGCGATGACCATGCACGGAGTTGGCTACGGGCTCGATGAAAAGGAGGCATTCTCGGCACAGGTCGCCGGCCTGATGGAGTACCTGCAGACACCCGAGACGGCTTGGCTTCCTGCAACAATCGCGATTGTGGAGCGGGATGAGAACCGGGCGGAACGCATTGCCGCTTTTCTGGCTGAAATCCAGGCGACAGCAGGTTCTATCGAGGCGCTATTTAATAACCGGACGCGCCTTAATGGCAATTTTTCTAGCATAGTCTATACTTAGAGTTAGGTTTCGGATTACGAGGAGAGTCGATCATGAGTAACGATTGGCTTAGTGACGCAAGAAAGATTCCTGGCGAACCAATGAGCTATATTCGGAAACTGGCGGTCCAGTCTGTCGTCGAACGAAATTACTCCCCTGATTTGGTGGCTAGTGTATTTGGCCTTTCCCGTAGCTCAGTCTATGAGTGGGTGAAAAAATACGAGAAAGCCGGCTATGATGCACTAAACACTCAAGATGCACCGGGGGCGGAACCGCGAATCACTGCCAAGATTGATACGTGGCTGAAGTCCATTGTTCTCTCAGAAAATCCAACAAGCTATGGATACGATACGGTCTTGTGGACCTGCCAGATTCTCGCTGAAATTATAGAAAAAACGTTTTGCGTCAGAGTGATTCCTTCAACAGTTAGTGCGCATCTGAGGCAATGGGTCTCAGTTATCAAGAGCCATGTTATCGTGCTAAAGAGCGTGATCCGGCGGAAATAGAATATTTTCTAAATGAAAAATTCCCAAGAATACAAAGACTTGCGTTAAAGATTGGCGCAGATATTGCATACGAAGATGAAGCGGGGGTCGATATGAGTGAACGATCCGGGCGCACATGGGGATTGATTGGGAGAACGCCCGAAGTCATAGTCACGGGGCAACGCGGTAAGCTGAATACACTTTCGCTTGTCACCAATGATGGCCAGATGGAGTATGAAGTAACGCAAGGCCGCATCAACTCAGAAGTATATATCGGCTTTCTTGACAAAGTACTGAGCGGTAGAGATAGCCCACTAATTCTTCTCGTTGATCGTGTTGCATTTCACCATTCAAAGGAAGTACGTGCTTATGTGCGGAGTAACCGCGCCAAAATTCGAGTTTATTTTCTGCCAAAATATGCACCCGAGTACAACCCGATGGAGCAAGGATGGGAAGAAATAAAAGACAACCACCTTAGGAAGCAGCCAATATGTACCCGTGATGATCTCAAAAATAGACTAAATTCAGCTTTGGATTCACTAAAAAAAGACATCAAGCGAATCCGGTCGTTCTTTCTCTTGCCGCATACAATGTATGCAAGCAGCTTGTCCGCATAACTAATGAAAGCTCGATAACAGTGTCAATGATCTTCCAAGCGCGCCGCGGAATCTCCCGGATGCCGGCATCAAATCGGCCACGAAGAAGCATGTGTTTGTTGCCATGCCCTACGATGAGGACATGCAGGATGTCTATGAATTCGGCATTTGTGAGCCGGTCAATGCGAGCGGGTGTCTATGCGAGCGCTGCGACCGCTCAGCGTTCACCGGGGAGGTGCTCGACAGGATCAGAAAGCGGATTGCGTCTGCTACCGTGGTCATCGCCGACATGACCGGCGCGAATCCGAACGTCTACCTTGAGGTCGGCTATGCCTGGGGTAAAGGAGTCCCCGTGCTTCTCGTCGCCAAGAAAGGGGAGCAGCTTCAGTTTGATGTGAGGATCCACCGGTGCATTTACTACAAGAACATCTCGGACCTTAGAAAACAACTGCTGCACCTGATGCCCGAACTCGTTTCGGAAGGTGTAGTGGATGATATGGTCTAATCGATCTGATACCGTCCAGTTTCAATGCATGCTACGCGGCTCGCTAACCTTCCAAGCAATACGAACGACTTGTGTCACCTCCGGTCATCATGCAGATTTTTCTAAGCTACAGTCGCAAGGACTATCAGCGGTGGTTCGAGAACCACCGGCTGATTCCATTCCTGCAGGAGTCTCTGAAAAGAGACAAAGTGCATCTGTGGTACGATCTCGATAAGGATGGCCTCCGGGCCGGCGAAGAGTTCAGAGAGAAGATTGAAACGGCCATCAACGACTCGGCAATCGCCATTCTACTGATCAGCCAGAATTTCCTGAACTCCGATTTCATCGAAGACGTCGAGCTTCCGTTGATCACCAAGCGGGAGAAGGAGGGATTGCTGCGAATCGTTCCGATCCTTGTGGACAATTGCGACTACAAGTCTGTTTCTTTCTTGGGTAAGCGACATATTCTGCCCGCCGGGCAGCCCCTCATCGACTTTGTCCGTGACGAAGTAATCTGGGAGAAAGCGAGAGCAAAGATACTCGCGGAGTTGAAGCGAGACGTCAGAGAAATTGGATCAGGCTCAGCCAAGTCTACCACCCTACCGTCAACCACTGAAAAGTCCGTTGAGCCGCCCATTCCTACACCTGACAAGGGCCGGTCCGGCCTCACCCGTCGACAGTTGCTGATGGGCACTGGAGCGGCGACATTGCTGGTCGGAGGAGGTGCCCTGTTTCTTGGGACTCGACGGACTATGAGCACAACACCGGTCTTGACACTCACCCCGGAGCGGGCGAAGGACCGGGATGCCTTTTTTGGCGCCTTACCCTGGCTGAACTGGCTGATCTACGACCCCAGCGAATACGATCCCATCCAGAACCGGTTTCCCTCGGAAGCCAGCATTCGGACCGATATCAGGCTGCTGCGCCAACACGGATTCAACGGTCTGGTCACGACCTCGTCCAAGGGATCGCTAAGACTCGACTTTGGCCATTTCAGGGAGTCGAGGCCAGTTGATTCAGCACGCGTTGCCAATCCTGGCGGGAAATAACGAGGGCGTCCGGGTCTGCGGTTGAGTTGACGAAATTCGCCGCCGCCCAACTGGTGCGGCGCACC
>NZ_CAIZIZ010000344.1 GCF_903933125.1 uncultured Lamprocystis sp.
CCAACATCCCCGCCGCCGATCGTTGGGGTTCGTTCCTCACCCCAACCTACGGACTTCGCCCAACCCGCGTCCTGCGGCAGCGAATCGCCCTTGTCGCCCCCCGCGCCGCGAACCGCATGTCCGCAAATGCCGCGCGCGGCTGTCCAATCGCCCACCTGCCGGACATCGGCTATACTTTCCCAATGGAAACGATCTTCGACCACGCTCCGACCCCCGATGAACTGCGGTATCTGGCCGACCCAGACGCGACGGCGTATCGGGCGCGCGTCACCGCAGACGAAGCGCTGGAAGCACTGAGCATGTTGTTCGCCATGCGTGGCGACGCGGAGCGGTCGGCCGCCTATGCTCGCCGGATGTCTGACCAGGATTACGTCAGGTTCAACCTGCTTAATCATGACCTGATCGCCCCACCAGCGTGAAGAAACGCGCCTCATCGGGCATCGCCAAGGCGTCTAAAGCCGCCTGAATAGGACTCCTCGGATAGCCGCTGCGCCGGGCCAGCATCGTCGCGACATGTCGTGTGCCCTCCAATAGATCGGCCGCCCGGTTGATCGTCGCCAGGTCTCCCGCGAGGTCCAGCGGCTCCGACCCGCATTCCTGGATCACCCGCCACAGTCGGCTGACGGTCGCGGCGTAACCATATCCGCTGTTCAGTACCCACGCTTGGTGCGCTGCCTGCCCGCCTAAGCGTTCGACGAAGCGCGGGTAGGTCAACCGGGCCACGGCCTGATTCAGCGTTTCGGAAAAGCGGCGCACCGGGTGCGCCGGCGGCAACGCGACCACCGCATCCATCCCCTTTTGCCGGTTGTGCCAAATCTCATGCCACAGGGATTCAAGCGCGTATTCCTCGTCCCGCGTCATCACCGGGCGCTGTTTGTCGGCGCATTTGGCCAAGGCGCCGAACAGGTCCCGGCGCGAGTTGAAGGTGCCGTGCTCGATCTCGCGGAACCAGAATCCGCCCTTGCCGTTGGTGGCCATGTAGAAATCGTCAGCCGGACCGCCTTCCAGCACGAAGTCGACGCCGTGTGGCAGGTCGCCCGGCAACCGATAGGCGTACTCCTGCAGCAAGGTCTGAAGGGTGCCCAGATCCTGGGCCGGGAACCGTCGTGCGAGCCCCGGCACCGGCCAGGCGGCCCGCACGTCGTCAATCTCGGTGTCGCGTTTGGTCATCAGGCGATGATCAAGGCGCGACACCTGTTGCGCAACTGCCCGCTCCAACTCCACCATCGGCTGCGGATCGATAGTATGCCCCACCACCCCTCATCCGGGCCGGCACTGGCGGGCAACCGGGCACTCGCCCCACGGGGAGCGCCGGTGGGGCGGGGTTGGTCAGGTGCTGCTCCTTGTCGGGGTCCGCGGGCGGGGCTATGCTGAGCGGGCAACGGGCGGGCAACGGGCGATCAACGAGGCTCCTGTTAATACGCGATCAGTAACCAGTCCTGGCATCAGGGATGAGCGAGGCCGAGGTTCTTGAGGATTTTCCGGTGTTGGAACCGGAAGACATCCGCGCGGCGCTTGCGTTCGCCGCGGACTTCGAGCGTCGCCTCATGGCGGTGCCGCGCTTGTGAAGCTCCTGCACGATTCTAGCGAGTTGACCTCCCATGGATATCGGTAAGACCAGCCAATCCCGGTCGATTCGTCGCCACCTGATCGATGCCGTCAGGTCCGGGCGAGCGGATATCGTCGCCGAGACCTGCGAGCGGTTCGGCATCACCCGTCAGGCCGTGCATCGGCATCTGGCCCATCTGACCCGAGAGCGCTTTTTGGAGGCTGTCGGGACGACACGCGGTCGCACGTATCGCTTAGGACCGAACCGCTGGCAGCAAGGTAACTACGAACTCGGTGCCATCACCGAGGATCGCGTCTATGCCGGTGATTTCGAGTATATCGTCGAGGGACTGCCGAAAAACGTCCGGGATATCTGGCATTACGGGTTCACCGAAATGCTCAATAATGCGATCGACCATTCCGGGGGGGCGGTGGTGCGGATCGTCGCAAGGCGCAGCGACGAGTGGCTCGCACTACTGATTCGGGACGATGGCGAAGGCATTTTCAAACGCATTGCGCGTCTGATGGGTCTCGGCGACCCCAGAGAAGCGATCCTGGAGCTGAGCAAAGGTAAGCTGACCACCGATCCGGAGAACCATACCGGGGAAGGTATCTTTTTTACGTCAAGGGTCTTCGATTTATTCCGAATCACTTCAGGCGATCTGGCATTCAGCCATACGGACGCGTCGGACCGGGATTTCCTGGTGCATGTCGAAGGCGCAATGCAGGGGACCACGGTCGGCATGTACCTCTCGCCCAATACCGAGCGCATACTGGCGTCCGTTTTCGACGAATATACCGATGCCGATACGCTGGACTTCTCCAAGACGGTTGTGCCGATCCGCCTGGCACTGTACGAAGGGGAGCAGCTCGTCTCCCGCTCCCAAGCCAAGCGGATCATGAATCGTGTCGAGCGCTTCCGCAATGTCGTATTGGACTTCGCGGGCGTCGATATGGTAGGCCGATCCTTTGTCGACGAGATATTCCGAGTGTTCTCGCAGCGTCACCCGGAGATCGTGATCGCGCCGATCAATATGAATGCGCAGGTGCAACGGGAGGTGGGCCGTTTTTCCGAAACGGACGACAGGACAACGGGTAACGGTGCAGGCCTGAAGCGTGGATGATTGTTGCGTCCGTGTCGCGGCAACAACATTCATCGGCTAGGTTGTCGTGAGCGACGAATTGCCACAAGCGGATGGA
>NZ_CAIZIZ010000345.1 GCF_903933125.1 uncultured Lamprocystis sp.
AGCGCAAACCAACGTCGAGCGAGACACAGGTTTACATCGCGTCCGGCCGCTTGCTTCTACGGCAGCTTTGCGATAATCAAACACCGTATTTGATGGCCGCCAATTGACTCGATGTCATTTCCAGGTTCCTAGACAGCCTCTCAAGGATTTTCTGGACAATCGGCGGTTTGGGATGGACATGGACCGTTATCGCGCGGGGACCTATGTCGTGACCCGGCATGGCCGCTGAGCCCCCGATCATCCTCTGGCCCTGGGGGCCGACTGCCCGTGCTCTGGCGCTGCGCCTGATGGAGGATGTCGCGCGTCGCCAGGCCGGCGCCAGTGTGATCGTCTTGTTCGAGCCCCCGGAGGACTTCAGCCGGCCGCTGATGGCACTGGTTGCCGCCGGTGCGCAACAGGAGCGCTTTCAGGCCGCCGGCGTCGAGGTCAGACTGCTGATCAGCACCTGGGAGTTCACCGGCCCGGTCGGGAAGTTACTGCACGGGGTCAGCGCGGTCATTGGCGCCGCGCTCCCCGGCAATCAGTCGCTGACCCTGTCATTACTGATCCCGCCTTCACTGGCATGTCCGGCGGATCTGGCGGCATCTTGGAATACCCTTCAAGCGGTTTCGCGCGCCATGGGCAAGGTGCAATTCTTCCGCTCCGCCTTGGTCATGCCGGTGCTTTCCGACCTCTATCGCCCGCGGGACGACGCCCCCAGCCCAGCGGCCCCGCCACCGTCCGACCCAGCACCTGTAACCGCTGATGCTGATCGCGCACCGCCCGCGACGGTGGAGGCCGGTGTCGCCCGGCCCGCTCCAGCTCCGCGCGAAGGGGGGGATCAGGATCAGACGACTGAGCCCCTCCCGACCGGCGAGACCCTCGGCGACCTCACGGATTTCCTCACTCGCAGCCTCTTGGACCCGGACACGGTCAGGACCCTGCACGATTTCGGCGACCCGCTGATCCGGGATGCGCGCCTGCTTAACGGGGAACCCGCGGGCTTTGCGAGCCTCACCGCGCGCCGCGTGCGCTACGACCCATCAGAACTCTTGCGTTACCTGCATGCCCGCTTCCAGCATGACCTGTTCACCCGCGGGCTGTTCGCTCCGGAGCGCCTGCCGGAGGAGCAGCGGAGGTCACTGCGCGCTCAGGCCCAAGCGCTCACTGATCAGGTCTTCGGAACCCTGTCGCGCCATGCCGCCATCCCAGGCCCCTGGGCGGTACCCATCACCGACGGAACTCGAACGACCGGCGCTGATGCGAGCATTTCTGAACAGACCTGCGAAGACCGGCACCGCCAGGCCGTGGCGGCCATGGAGCAGATCATCCGCACCGGTGAGATTGCCATCCGGTCCAGCCTCACCGACCTGCTGACCGGGATCACCAGCCAACTGCGCGGCGAGCTGGAGACATTGCTCGACCGTTCCCCCGACTTTCTTGCCGGGGCGGCATTCTTGCTGGATTGCCTGCGGGGGCAACCGGCGCCAGACCAGGCAGGCGGGGAGGCCGGTGGTCTCATCGGATTGGAACGGGCTTTCCGTCAACAACCCTTGCAGAAGCAGGCCGCGGCCTTGTTTCACCGCTGGTTCACCGCCTGTCTCGCGCGTTACCAACTGGCTCTGCCCGGCACGGCGGCGAGCACGGGGGCGGGCTTAGCGCCCGCCGCCCAACTCCTGAGCCTCAAGGCCAATGAACTCGGATCGGGGCTCGGTTCCCCGGCCCGCGTGCTGATCGGTGCCTGGGAGCGCGTCCAGACAGCCCTCGCCCTGTCCATCGTTCCCGCCGCCGAGGGCCAGGCGCTGTTGCGGGACCTCACGAACGAATTTCTGAACGAGACCGCGGCGATCTGCCGCCTCCTCGCAACCTTCGAGCGGGACCGCGCGGGGCTGCGCGAGGAACTGAAGGCGCTGCGTCGGACCCATCCAGCCTACAAATTCTGGCAGTTGGGTGCCTACACCAAGGGCAAGCATGCGCTCCAGGAGCGACTGGACACCCTGACCCAACAACGAGAACAGGTCTTGGCCGCCCGATCCTTCACACAGGAGGTCTTCCAATCACTCGCCAACGAGCTGCTTTGGCCCCATGAGGCCCGCGTCCTGATGATCGATGGCGTTCGCCAGTGCCATGACCAACTGCATGACGCCTTCGATCGATTCGTCGGACAACTCCGGGACACCTGGACCCAGCAGTGGGCGAACGCCCAGCAGGTCCCGGTGACGGATCGCTGGTCGGAACTCAGCGTCAACAGTGTCCAGCGCGCCGATATCCTCTATGAGCGCCTCCTGGAAAAGCCGAATTGGAGCCGTCTCGTCACCACCGCCCTGCGATTCGTCCCCTCGGTGGCTGACCGCACCGGCGAGCCGCCGGCCTATGCGGCCTTCAGCACCCTGCGGGAGCACTACCAGGCCGATGCGGGCCTCCTGATCCAACGGGTCGCGGACCTCGCGGCAGATCTCTTTAAACCTGCAAGGTCGCTCAACATCCTGGATATTCTGGAATTGCCGGACCAGACCGCGGCCCGTCATGACTTGGCCAAGATCAACAGCGTCATGGACGCCCAGCCCGAATTCGCCTCGGGCAAGCTACCCCATGCCGTTCAGCAGGGACTCTGCCAGCGTCAGCGCATGATTCGCTGCCCCCCGGCCATCGCCAGGCGGCTGCGCGACACGTACGGCCATCTGTACGGCGGCAACGACATCTTCCTGGAGACGGATGACCCCAACGGCTTGGACCTCACCACCTTCACCCTCGGTTTCCCCGCCTCTCTCCTGCACGTCTTCACCGCCTTCGCGGCGGCGGCCGACACGGGCAAGACCAAGGCCCATGAGACCAGCGAAATCGTCATCGATACCCAACACCGCGGTGCGTCACACCTGGTCACCCTGACGCTGGAGGGTCAGGAGGATCGGCGGCTCCAGTGGCCCTTGGTGGTGGATACGGGAGCCGCCCATGTGGCCCTGCCCGCCTCGTTGATCCCGCAGCTTGGCTTCTCCCCGGACCAACTGACCACCCAACAGGTGCTGACCGCCAACGGCAGTGTGGACGCCGCGATCGGAACCCTCCCGGCGGTCTGGTTGAACGATCAGCGCGTTCCCGATGTCACGGCCGCCTTCATCGCGGACGACCGCTTGGGAGCAGACGGCCTGCTGGGCATGAGCGTCCTTGGCCGCTTCCGGATCACCATTGATGAGGAACAGAACCACCTGGTGTTGGCACCGCTATGAACCGAAGACGGCTTGTTCTGGCCCGCGCTCACCTTGTGGGGAGTCCCGTAGATTGGGATGAGGAACGAACCCCAACACCTCTACCCTCGCCATTCAATCGATCTCCGTACCCGCCCTCAGCGAGCCTCCCCCATGCCCTACGACATCTTCATCTCCTATTCGCGTCGTGATAACGCCGGGGGCCGGGTCACCGAGCTCAAGGAGCGGATCGAGGCCGACTACCGCGCCTTCGCCGGTGAGGACCTCACCTGCTTCTTCGACCGCGATGACATCCACGGCATGGACGACTGGCGCCACCGCATCCTCGACGGCCTGCGCCAATCGAGCCTGCTGCTGCTCGTCCTGTCCCCCACCTATATCGCGAGCCCCTATTGCGAATGGGAGGTCATCGAATACCTGAAATACGAGCACTCCCGTGCCGCCCAGGGCCAGGGCCTGGCCCCGGTCTATTTCGTCGAGATCCCCGGACCCCGCAGCCCCGACTTCCCGGCCCAGGAGGCCGCCTGGCTGGCCCAGGTGCGCCGCCGTAACCGCTTCGATCTGCGCCCCTGGCACGAGGAGGGCGCTGCCGCCCTCAAACGACTCGACGTACGCAACCGGCTGGAGGACCTGGAGCGCACCCTCCACGAACGCCTCTCCAAGCTCCGCCGCCTGGCCGACGCATCGGGCAATCTCCCGGCCCACAACCCGCGCTTCGTCGGGCGCGAGCTGGAGATGCAGCACCTGCACGAGTCCGCCGGGCTCGGGCGCTTTGGCGTCCTCACCGCCCTGCAGGGCATGGGCGGCCTGGGCAAGACCGCGCTCGCCATCCAGTATGCCTGCGCCTATGCCGACTTCTACCCCGGCGGGCGCTGGCTACTCGGCTGTGCCGGCCGCACCAGGCTGGCCGGCGTGCTGCGCGAGCTCGACGTGGACCTCGGCATCCAGCTCACCGAAGACGAGCGCCGCGACGACCGGCGCGCGGCCAAACGCATCCTCGCCGAACTGGAGACCCGTGCCCGCGAGGGCGCCGCCGCCCGTGCCGGGGAGAAGGTCCCCCCGGAGCCGCGTGCCTTGCTGCTGCTCGACAATGTCGATGATCCGAGCCTGTTGCAGCCCCCCGAGTCCGACCTGCTCACCGGCAAGCGCTGGTTGCACGTGCTGGCCACCACCCGCATCGCCCCGGACGCGCTCGGCCACGACCCCGAACGCCAGACCCTGCTGACGGTCGACGAGCTGCCCCCCGAGGATGCCCTGCGCCTGATCGAGAGCTACCAGCCCGGGGGCCGCTTCCCCAACGCGGTCGAGCGCACCGCCGCCGCAGAGATCGTCCGCCGCTTGGGCGGCTTCACCCTGGCCGTCGAGGTGGTGGCGGTCTATCTGGGCGAATGCGCGGGGCGGGTGACCTGTGCGGCCCTCTTGCAGCGGTTGGACCATGAAGGCTTTCAGGGCGTGGAGGGCATCGCCCAGAGCACCAAGGGCGGCATCCGTCATGTCGAAAAGCTGCTCGGCGCCACCCTTGGCCCCACCCTGGACCTGCTTGCCCCCGCCGAGTCCCTGGTGCTCGCCTTCGCCGCCCTACTGCCCCCGGACAGCATCCCGCTGCCTTGGCTACGGACTCTGGTCGGCGAAGACTACTCCGACCTGACGCGGGATGCCGCCCCCGGATACAGCGATCCGTGGCTGGACCTGGTCAACCGCCTGCTCGGGCTGCGGCTTTTGCAGATCGTCGATGTCGATCCGCAGAGCCAGGCCCCGCGGTTGGTAAGGATGCATCGGCTGGTGGGGGAGTTGGTGAAGCAACGCCGAAAATGGGACCAGAACCGTCGGCGAGCTGAACTCGCATCCCATGTCAAAGCACGCTCTAACGCACTGCAGACCATTTGGCACGAGCACCAATGGGAGATTTCGCCGCTTATTGCATCTGCTCAGGACTTGCTGGAGCGGCATGACCCCAAGGCGCCGACGGTGGTTCGCTCGCTATGCCAATGGCTGCCCCACTTCGACAGCGGGCGCCAGTCGGAACCGCTGCTGCGCGCCTGCCTGGCGCAGCTTGAGGAAAGGCCGAGCGACGATCCGCTCGATCTCTCGGTAGCCCTGTCGAATCTGGGTTGGGCGCTTCAGAAGCTTGGGCGGTACCAAGAGGCCGAGACGCACTTGCGCCGGGCGCTGGCCATTGATGAGGCATCAACACCGCCGGACGAAGGCGCGCTGGCCGTGCGTTGCAACCAGCTCGAATCATGCCTCCGTTTTCTTGGCAAGATCGCCGAGGCCGAGCCTTTCACACGGCGGGCGCTGGATCTGGCGGAACGTGCCTTTGGGGCGACGCATCGCGATACCCTCACCTGCCTCCACAACCTGGCCTGCTCGCTGCAAGACCAAGGCGATCTGGCCGCGGCCGAGCCCCTCCACCGGCGGGCGCTAGCGAGCCGCGAACAAGCGCTGGGGCCGGCGCATCCCGACACGCTGTTTAGCGTCAACGGTCTCGCACTCCTTCTCTTGGATGCGGGGCGATTCACCGAGGCCGAGCCCCTTCTCCGCCGCTCCATGGACGGGCGCCGGGACGCCTACGGAGCCGTCCACCCGGCAACCGCCAATGGCGTTGCCAGCTATGCCCTTGGCCTGATGCGGCTGGGGCGCGACCAGGAGGCCGACGCCTACGCCCGCGAGGCGTTGGCGATCTGGCAGCAGACCCAGGTGCCCGAAGACCTGCGATCCGGCAAGGCCCACTGGGTCCTTGGTGTGATTGCGAAGCACCGTGGCGACCTGGGGCAGGCCATTACACACCTTCAGCAAGCCCTCCGGCTGCTTCGTCTCGGCAATGCAGAAGACCACCCTTGGGTCAAGGAAGTCCGCGATGAGCTGGATCGTGCGACTCGGATGCAATGACACGGAGTTCATGGTCCCTGGTCCACCAGGTGCAAGCCCAGTGGGTTGCCCTGCTTACGATTTGAGACTCGGCCCAGCGTTGGGTTCGGCAATAACCCAACTTGCCCGGAGACCCTATGGCCGCTGATTCCAGTTGTCCGCAGTGCAACTCCGTCAACGTCATCTTCAGCAAGAAGCGCCGCCTCCATGTCTGCGAGGATTGCGGCCACAGCTTCGATATTTCCCCTTTAAACCTCGCCTAGGCCGGGATGCGTAATTTCTCTTCCTCTGGATCGAGCGTCGTTTTCGTCCAGAGCCGGTCGGCAACGGCAAACGGATCGACGTTGATCGTGTGCGCAAAGTCGCTCACCCGG
>NZ_CAIZIZ010000346.1 GCF_903933125.1 uncultured Lamprocystis sp.
CAGTTGCGACAGAGCTGGAAAGGACTTTCATGTTCCGGGGTGGCGCGGGCGCCATGGCCGTCAGCCGGAGGCCACCCTGTCGCGGTCAGCGCGCCACCGGCTGGAGCCTCCAGTGGGCGACGCCCAGCGCGCATGATGGCTTACCCATCTGTAATAAAGCGTTAAGCCGCCGGCCTATCCAAACGCCCGCGAATTTCAGACAATCCACGCCTGAAGGCCCGCGGTCCGGGCCATCCGACAGAGGAGCATCGCCTTGGATCAGACCCTATCCGACCCGCCATCCGACCCGCAGTCCGATCAGTCGCACGCCCTCGCGGCCGAGTTCGCCGCCTTGCGTGATCGCGTCGGCCGGGTCATCCTCGGCCAGGCCAATCTGGTCGAACGGCTGCTGATCGCCCTGCTGGCCGATGGGCACCTGCTGGTGGAAGGCGCTCCGGGGTTGGCCAAGACCACCGCCATCAAACAGTTGGCGCTGGGGCTCGAAGGGGATTTTCACCGCATCCAGTTCACCCCGGACCTGCTGCCGGCCGATCTGACCGGTACCGAAATCTATCGACCCAACGACGGCACTTTCCGCTTCGACCGCGGGCCGATCTTCCATAACCTGCTGCTGGCCGACGAGGTAAACCGGGCTCCGGCCAAGGTTCAGTCAGCCCTGCTGGAGGCGATGGGCGAACGGCAGGTCACCGTGGGGCGGGAGACCTATCCCCTGCCCCGCCTGTTCCTGGTGATGGCGACCCAGAACCCGATCGAACAGGAGGGAACCTACCCGTTGCCGGAGGCGCAGCTCGACCGCTTTCTGATGCATGTGCGGGTGGACTACCCGGACGGGGAGACCGAGCGCGCCATCCTGCACCTAAACCGCGACGAGGCGCTGCGCGAGGGGCCCGAGGCAGCCGGGGTGCGGCTGAGTCAGGCGAGCATCTTCGCCGCCCGCCGCGCGATCTTCGGCCTCTACATGGCCCCCGAGGTGGAGGACTATCTGGTGCATCTGGTGATGGCCACCCGGCGGCCGCTGGAGTATGCCGCGGACCTGGGCGGCTGGCTGCGGTTCGGGGCCAGCCCCCGCGCGACCCTGGCCCTGGATCGGTGCTCCCGCGCCCGCGCCTGGCTCGGCGGGCGCGATTATGTGTCGCCGGAGGACCTCCAGTCCGTGGCCCCGGACGTGCTGCGCCACCGGGTGCTGCTGTCCTATGAGGCCGAGGCCGAGGGCAAACACCCGGACGACTTCATCGCCGCGCTGCTGGCGCGTGTTCCGGCGCCTTGAGCGATGTCCTTCCTCGCGTCGACTCCTGCGCCGGAGACTCAACCCGGCATCCGCGCCGGGCTCACCGAGTTGATCGCCCTGCGCGAACAGGCGCGGCGGCTCGATCTGGCCCCGCGCGGACGGGTGCTGGCCACCCGCAGCGGCGGTCATCTGTCGCGCTTTCGCGGGCGTGGGATGGAGTTCGACGAGTCGCGGGTCTATCAGCCGGGGGATGACCCGCGCAACATGGACTGGCGCGTCACCGCCCGCGCCGGAACGCCCCATGTGAAACTGTTTCGCGAGGAACGGGAACGCCCGGTCTGGCTGCTGGTGGATCAGGGGCCGGCGATGCGCTTCGGGACCCGCGTCGCCTTCAAGTCGGTGCTTGCAGCGCGCGCCGCGGCCCTGCTCGGCTGGGCCGCGGTGGACCGCGCGGACCGGGTGGGCGGGCTGGTGTTCGACGAAAGCCGCCATTTGGAGCGGCGGCCGGCGGCCCGCGGCAGCGGACTGCTGCCCTTGCTGGAACGGCTGACCGAGCCCCCGACGGCGGGTGATCGGGGGTATGACTCACTGGAAGTCGCGGCCGGTCATCTGGTGCGGCTGGTGCGCCCGGGCAGCCTGGTGGCGGTGATCAGCGATTTCGCCGGGGTGCACCCGCAGTCCGGCCGGTGGCTGGCCCAGCTTGCCGCGGGCAGTGAATTACTGCTGATCATGGTACACGATCCCATGGAAGCGGCGGCGCCGCCGCCGGGTCTTTATCCGGTGACCGATGGCCGGCGCCGCGGGGTGCTGGACCTGACCGGGATGCGCAGCCGCGCATCTTATGAGCAGCGCTACGCGGCACGCACCCAAACGCTGGAGTTGTTGGCGCGGCGTCACCGCGCTCATCTGCTGCACTTGGTGACCGACGAACCAGTGGGACCGGCGCTGGCCCGCGGGTTGCGGGCACGGGCCGGGAATGGGGCCGCCGGTGTCGGGCGCTGACCCTGGGCGGCAGATTCGTCCGCGCTGGGACGCGAGTGAAGCCAGGTCACGCAAGGGCCTTGATCGTCATTCCGGCCGCCCGAAGACCGGCGATCGGAGCATGATCGAGAACATCGCGCGGCGACCCGGTGGGAGCGGCCTCCGGCCGCGATGCGAGGTCGGGGTAACCCGCAACCCTTCGACAGTTTGCGGGGCCCCGTCGCGGCCGGAGGCCGCTCCCACGAGGCCCCGCCCGGATTACAGTGCGCGTCGGCCGGAACGACGATTGATGCCGATCGCGTTGCTCATGACCAAATTGCATCGCTTCTGCGATTACGACAACGACAACGATTGTCTTCATTCTTAACTTGTTCTGCCGCGTTACGCACTACTGCCAATGGCCGACCCGACCCTCATTCCTGCCCCCACGGCCCAGTCGCCGGCCATGGCCGACCCGCTGGCCGGGCTGCGCGACTGGCATCTGCCGGAGCCGGTGGCCTGGTGGCCGCCGGCCCCCGGGTGGTGGCTGGTCGCCGCGCTCGTCATGATTGCACTCGTGCTCGGCTGGGCGCTATGGCGCCGTCGGCGGCGCCAGGGCGCCGCGGTGCGGGCCGCCCTGAGCCGGCTGGCGGCCCTGAGTCAGGCGCTTCAGAGCGGCGGCGATCAGCGCCGCTTTGCGGCGGAGGTCTCGCAACTGTTGCGGCGGTTGGCGCTGATCCGCTACCCGCGCGAGCGGGTGGCCGGGCTTACCGGGTCCGCCTGGCTCGCCTTCCTCGATACGACCGGCGGGGGTGACGGATTCACCCAGGGTTCCGGACGGGTGCTGGCCGATCGCCCCTATCGTGCCCCCGGTGATGCCGCGCCGTCGGCCCAACCGGACCTGGACCCCGTCGCGGTGGCCGACCTGGCCGCCCGTTGGATCCGCGCCCAGCGGGAGACGACGCCATGATCACGCTCGCTTGGCCCTGGGTGCTGGCGGCCTTGCCCCTGCCGCTACTGGCCTTGCTCCTGCCCCGCGCCCAAGCGGCCCGCGGGGCCGCACTGCGGGTGCCCTTCTATGGCGAGTTGCCGGGGGTCGCGACCGGAGCAGCGCGGCGTTTCCCCTGGTGGCAACGCATCGCCGCCGTCCTGGCCTGGGTGCTTTTGGTTCTGGCAGCGGCACGGCCGGAGTGGGTCGGGGACCCAGTGAATCTGCCGGTGTCCGGGCGCGATCTGATGCTCGCCGTCGACGTCTCGGGCAGCATGGAACAAGAAGACTATGAAATGGACGGCCGGATGGTCTCGCGCCTGGCGGTCATCAAGGCGGTGGCCGCCCGCTTCGTCGAGCGCCGCAGCCAGGATCGGCTGGGCCTGATCCTGTTCGGCAGCAACGCCTATGTCCAGACACCCCTGACCTTCGACGGCCGCACGGTCGCCACCATGCTGCGCGAGGCCGTGGTCGGGCTGGCCGGCCGGGAGACGGCCATCGGCGATGCCATTGCGCTCGCGGTCAAGCGCCTGCGCGACCAGCCGGACGACAATCGGGTGCTGATCCTGCTTACCGACGGGGCCAACACGGCGGGGCAACTGGAACCGCTGGCCGCCGCGCGGCTGGCCCAGGAGGCGGGCGTGCGCATCTATACCATCGGCATCGGCGGCGGCGAGATCGGCATCCGCACCCCCCTGGGGATGCGGCTGATGCGCCAGGGGGGCGATGTCGATCCGGAAACGCTCAAACGCATCGCCGCACTCACCGGCGGCCGCTTCTTCTCCGCCACCAGCCGCGCGGAACTGGAGGCCGTTTACAACGAACTGGATCGGCTGGAGCCAAGCCGCCGCGACGAGCGCACCTACCGGCCGCGGGAGTCGCTGTTCGTCTGGCCGGCGGCGGCGGCGCTGCTCCTGAGTCTCCTGATCGCCCTGCCGGGCCTGGGGGTGCGCAATGCCGGTTGATCTGCATTTTCTGCGGCCACTGTGGTTCCTTGCCCTGATCCCCCTCGCCGCCCTGATCATTGGACTGTGGCGCCGCCGCCAAACGGCCACGGTCTGGCAGGGCCTGGTGGACGCCCATCTGTTGCCGCATTTGCTGGTGGGCGCGGAGGCCCGCCCGCGCCGCCTGCCATTCGCCCTACTCGGGCTGGCCTGGTTGGCGGGTGTGACGGCGCTGGCCGGACCGGTCTGGGAGCGGCTGCCGCAACCGGTCTTTACCACCGGGGCCAAGCGGGTGATCCTGCTGGACCTGTCGGCGAGCATGAACGCCGCGGATCTGGCACCCTCGCGGCTGGCCCGGGCGCGTTTCGCGGTCCTGGACCTGCTCAACGCCACCCGCGAGGGTCAGGTCGCCCTGATCGCGTTCGGCCCCGACCCTTACATCGTCTCACCGCTGACCGGCGACGCCCAGACCATCGCGGCCCAGGTCCCGCGCCTGACCACCGATCTGGTCCCGGTGCCGGGTCCGCGCCGCCCGGAGCGTGCGCTGGCGCTGGCCGGCGAGCTCTTGGCCCAGGCCGGTGCAGGCGGCGGCGAGGTCATCCTGATCAGCGACGGGGTCACGGCGAGCGGAGCCGGACTGGGCACCCTGGTCAACGGGGCGGCCCGCGCCTTGGCGGCGGCTGGCCACCAGCTGTCGGTCCTCGGGGTCGGGACCACGCAGGGAGCGCCCGTTCCTGATGCGAGCGGGGGCTTCGCCGCTGTCGGCAACGGCGCCATCGCGCTGTCACGACTCGACCGCGCGGCCTTGGAGACCCTGGCACAGGTCGGCAACGGCCGCTATGTGGAGTTGGACCCGGCGGGCCGGGACACCCAGACATTGATCGCTGCGGGGGCATCGGCCCCGATGAGCACGATGGTCGAGCAACAGAACCTGACAGCCGATCAATGGCGCGAGGAGGGTCCGTGGCTCCTGCTGGCCCTGCTGCCGATCGCCGCGCTGGCCTTCCGGCGCGGCTGGCTGATGCCGGCCATGGCCCTGGCCCTGGTGCTGCCGCCCGACCCCGGCTGGGCCTTCGGCTGGGACGACCTGTGGCGCCGGCCGGACCAGCAGGCGGCCCGCGCCTTCGCGGCGGGAGACGACACGGCCGCGGCGCAGCGCTTTGAAGACCCGGCCTGGCGCGCTGCCGCCCGTTATCGCAGCGGCGACTATACGGGTGCCGTCGCCGACCTCGCCGGCCTCGGGGGGGCCGAGGTCGACTATAACCGCGGCAACGCGCTGGCACGCCTGGGTCAGTTGGACGCGTCGATCGCCGCCTATGAGCGCGCGCTCGAACAGGCCCCGGACCATGCCGACGCCCGCGCCAACCTGGAGCAGGTCAGGCGACTGCGGGACCAACAGCAGCAAAACCCATCGCCCCAACAAGGGGAGCCGGGCGACCAGGGGGAGGGCAAAGACCCATCGGACGGCGCGGACCAGGGCTCCCAGGACGGAGATCAGCCGCCGGACGCTGCCGATCAGGCAGGCGCGTCAAACGCCGATCAACGTCAGGATCAGCAGGCCGGTACCGGACAGGACGGGGCACAACCCCAGGGCACCGACGGGCAAGACGACGCGTCGAGCGCCCGCCCCGGCGAGACCGCGAAGTCTCCAGCGGACACCGGGCAAACGCCGGGCGGTCAGGACGCGGGAACGCCGGGCGCGCCCGATCAGGCGGCCGGGCGCACCGGCGAGCCGGCGCCGCCGACAGCCGGTGACCTCGGTTCTCAGGATCAGGCGGGGGAACCCGAAGTGTCGCTTCCGGACGAGGCCGACGCGGCTCAGGAATCGACCCAGGACGGGCGTCAGCCGGGCACCACGCCAGGTCAACCGCAGGACACCCCGCCGCAGGCTGGGACCGCGCGCCGAGCCCAGGCCGGTGCCGCCGATCTCAGCATGGAGGAGCGCGAGCAACAGCAGGCCCTGGAGGCCCAGTTGCAGCGCGTCCCGGACGACCCGGCCGGTCTGCTGCGGCAGCGTTTTCTGCTGCAGCATCTGCGACGGGAGGGACGGTTACCCTGAGGTTAGGTGCTTTCCGGGGAAGGATCGTCCGAGTCAGCCACCCCGGACGATGCATGTCCCCCGTGGGAGCGGCGTCCCGCCGCGATGCGGTGCCGCGGTGACCTCGACCGGTAGGGCTACGCGCCCGGCCCCGCCGCGGCGGGACGCCGCTCCCACAGGGTCGTTGCGCGACTTTCACGGTAAAGCCTCGACCTCCAGTGCGCGACGCCGGTTTCTTACTGGGTATCGCCTCAGTCGTTCGTGGTTAGTCGTCAGTGAAAAGTTGTCGGAGATCGTGCGGCAAACTCAAGCCGGCCGCTTGCCGCGAATTGGCACGGCCGGAATTCCATGCTTCAAGTTCAGTCATAATCCTCATGCACAGACCCATCGCGACCTGGCTTTCACTATTAATGCTATTGCTTCTGGCCGGGCCTGCCGGAGCGGCGGACGACTTCAGCGCGGAATTGGACCGGACCCAGGTGCGCGCCAATGAGACCTTGACCCTGCGGCTGCGTGCCGGGGGTCGGCTCGGGGGCGAGCCGGACCTGACGCCGTTGAACCAGGATTTCGAGATCCTGAACCAGAGCACCGGATCGCGGATGAGCATCAGCAACGGCACCGTCAGCCAGACCCGTGAATGGACCCTGGAGTTGGCCCCGCGGCGCGCCGGCCGGCTCCGAATCCCGCCGCTCTCGCTCGGCGGCACGCAGACCAGCCCGGTCACGGTGGAGGTGGTCCCGGCCGATCAGACCGCCGCGGGCACTGGATCCAAACCGATCTTCGTGGACACGCAGGTCGAGAACACCAAGCCCTATGTGCAGCAGTCCTTTGTTTATCTGGTCCGGGTGCTCTACCGGGAACAGCCGCGACGGGCGGTTCTGTCCGAGCCGGAAGCCGAGGGGGCGACGTTGGAACGGCAAGGGGAGGATCAAAGCAGCTCCGAAACCATCCAGGGCCAGCGCTATACGGTCATCGAACGCCGCTACCTGGTGGTACCGCAGCGCAGCGGCCCACTCACCATCGCGTCGCCGCGGCTGGAGGCGCTGCTGCCGGAGAGCCGGTCCGCGGGGCGCCGCAGTCCATTCGCCGACTTCAACGATCCCTTCGGCAACGCGCCCTTCCAGGACTTGCCGGATCTCTTCGACATGGGTTCCGGCCGCCGTGTGATCGAGCGGGGGCAGGATCTGACCGTCCAGGTCCGCCCCCAACCCAACGCCGGCAACGGAACCTGGCTGCCCGCCGAGTCGGTCCAACTGTCGGAGGAGTGGACCCCGGCCCCACCGCGTTTCCGCGTCGGCGAGCCCGTCACCCGCACCCTGGTGATCACCGCCCGCGGCGCCACCGCGGCCCAGTTGCCGACCCTCGATCCCGGCACACCCGAGGGTGCCAAGGTCTATCCCGAACCGCCGAAGGTCGAAGACCTGCCGGGACCCGCCCCGACCGCACTCAAGACCCTCAAGATCGCCCTGGTACCAACCCGCGCGGGTGAGCTCATCTTGCCGGAGATCCGTGTGCCATGGTGGGACACGACGGCGGATCAGGAGCGCGTGGCGGTGATCCCGGCACGCCGGGTTCAGGTGGAACCGGCACCGGGTGAACCCGCGTCCCCGCAACCGACACCAGGGGCCACGGCGACCGACCGCCCGGCCGTGTCGGCGCCCGACCAAGATCCCGCGGACACCCCGCTGGCCACCCATGACACGGGCGTCGACCTTTCAGACAGCAGCACGACGGTCCCCTGGCCCTGGCTGACCCTGTTTTTCGCGCTCGCCTGGCTCGCGACCCTATCATGGACCCTGGTGCGTCGATCCGGGCGCGGCGGGACGGGGCGCGTCGCGGCGACCCCAATGAGACCGCATCGCGGCGAGGCAACGGCGCGGACTCGGCTGCGCCAAGCTTGCACGGCGGCTGATCCCAAGGCCGCCCGTGCCGCCCTGCTCGATTGGGGACTGGCGCGCTGGCCGCACCACCCACCCCGCGGGCTGGGTGACATCGGCACGCGCCTGGGTCTGGCGGGTAGTGCAACAGCAGACATACTGGAACATATCGACCGGGCCGTTTACGCGCCCGGCGGCGCGGCCTGGGACGGGGCCGCGGCCTGGCGGGCGTTGGAGCCGACCTTACTGGTGCACGGGGGCGCGGGACGGGCGTTGCCGGTCGACCCACTACCGCACCTCTACCCGCGGCCTGAGGGTTGATACCGATCACGACCGCCAAACGCTAATCCCCATCTTGAATCAGGTATTTAATCGTGTATCCTGTCGGCTGGTAGCAGGCCGGCAGATACTCCCCAGTCCCGGCCGGGGCCAATGAGTAGGACCAATGAGTGACGACATTGGATTGGTACGGTCAATTGGGTGAGTAATACGATAAGACCGATCGGGGAACCAGCGGGCGGGCCGCCCTTTCCCCAGTCATAATGAATCGCACAGCCTGGCTCGAAGACCATGACTCCGTCGCATCCGCCACGACTTTGCTCCGGTCCGTCTTGCCCGCCCCGAAGGGAGGCTGCGCGGTGAACCGCGCGACCTGCGCACGCCGCTGGCGGTGGTCCCTGGCGCTGGCGACACTGTTCATGCTGGGACTGGCCGTACCCGGTGACCTCAACGGGCCGAACCAGATTGACGTTGCGGGATCCTCACCCCTGACCTGGAATCATTGGCAGATCCTGGGCCCCCTGGCCTTGGGCCTCATGCTGCTGAACCGGTGGCTGCTCGCCCCGCTACGCCGCTTGCGCGCCTGCGCCGAGCAGTTGGCTGCCGGTCGATACGACCGCGTGTCAGGGGTCGGCGGCATCGGCGCGGTCGCCGACCTGGCCGCCACACTGGACCGTTTGAGCGAACAGCTCCGGTCACAGGACAGCCTGCAATCCACCGACACCCACCTGGTTGTTGCCGAGCGCAAGCCGGTCGAACGTTCTTTATCCTATTTGGTGGCACTGGACACGGTGCTGGTCGAGGCCTCGCGCACCCTGCTGACCGCCCAGCCCGAAGCCCTGGATCACGTGGTGATTCGCGTCCTGGGGGCGGTCGCCCGACGCATGGATGTGGAGCGTGCCTACCTCTATCAAGTCAGTAGTGATAGCCAGCAGTTGAGCGCCACCCATGAGTGGTGCGCGATGAATGTCGCGGAGCGTCGGGTCACTGCCGACCCTGTACCGCTGACCAGTCTGCCGCGCTGGATGGACACCCTGCGCCATGGGGAGAGCGTCGCCATCGGTGATGTCGACCTGTTGCCGGATCCTTGGGCGCTGGATCGCCAGATCTTGTTGGCGACAGGTGTACGCGCGATCCTAGCAGTCCCTTTACGCGTCGGCGGCCGGCTGGCCGGCTGCGTCGTCGTGGAAGTCGAAGGCGCACCGCGAACCTGGCAGGACCCCGAAATCCGCGTCCTGCGCCTGCTGGCGGATTTGATCGGTGTCGCGTTGGAGCGGCGTAAAGTCCAGCAAGAACTGATCGAAGGCCGGCAACGCCTGGAGGAGGCCGCGCGCTACGACACCCTCACCGGCCTGCCCAATCGCCGGTTGTTGGCCGAGCGCATGCGCGAGGCCATGGGCGTGGCGCTGGACAGCGCCACCGAATTGGCTGTCTGCTCCCTCGATCTGGATGGTTTCAAGGCGATCAACGACGCTTGCGGCGAGGTGGTCGGCGACCAGATACTGGTCGCGGTTGCCGCCCGACTGCGCGACCAGATTCGCGAAAGCGACACCGTGGCACGCCTCGGCGGGGATGAGTTTGTCCTGCTGCTGGGCGGATTCGAGAATCCGCTGGAATGCGCCAACTTGCTCGACCGTCTGATCACGGCCTTAGCGCAGCCCCACGTCGTCGGGGACCAGGAACTACGCGTGACGGCCAGCGCCGGCATCACCCTCTTCCCGCGGGACGCCAATGATGCCGACACCTTGTTGCGCCACGCCGACCACGCCATGTATCGGGCGAAGCAGCGCGGGCGCAATCGCTACCGCTTCTTCGACCCGCTGCGCGACCGCCGCCTCCACGACCGCCTCTCCCAATTGGAGCGCATCGGTGCGGCGATCGACGACGGCGAGCTGGTGCTCTACTACCAACCCAAGGTGGACATGCGCCTCGGCAACGTCATCGGCGCCGAGGGTCTGGTGCGCTGGCAGCATCCGCAGAAGGGTCTGTTGCCCCCGGGGGTTTTTATCCCGCTGCTCGCCGGGACCGAGTATCAGCAACGGCTCGACTGGTGGGTGCTGCAGGAGGGTCTGAATCAACTCCAGACCTGGCATGACCATGGACTCGACCTGGAACTGAGCCTCAACATCTCGGCCCACTCGATCCAGCATAATGACTTCATCCACAACCTGGATGAGCAATTGCATGTCCACCCCGGACTCGCAACGGGTGTCCTGTCGCTGGAGATTCTGGAGTCCGAGGCATTGGGCGATCTGGAGGCGGTCGCACGAGTCATGCAGCATTGCGCCAAACTCGGGGTGCGCTTCGCCCTCGACGATTTCGGAACCGGATACTCCTCGTTGACCTATTTCAGGCGTCTGCCGGCCCAGGTCCTCAAGATCGATCAGATGTTCGTACGCGACATGCTCCGCTCCCCGGACGACCGCAACATTGTCGAGGGAGTGGTCGGGCTGGCCCACGCCTTCCGGCGGGAGGTCATCGCGGAGGGGGTGGAGTCCGCCGCCCACGGCTTGATGCTGTTGCGCTTGGGCTGTGACCGCGCCCAGGGCTACGGCATCGCGGAACCCATGCCGGCCGCGCAGTTCCCGGACTGGGTGAGCCGCTACCGCTTCCCCGCGTTGTGGCGCATCACCGCGGATTTCGAGTGGTCGGAGCCAATCCTGAACCTGTTGGCCATGGAGTCCGAACACCGCGATTGGGTGGCGAGCCTGATCCAGGCACTTGGCTCAAACCCCAACAAAACGCCGCCAACCATGGAGGAGAAGTGGTGCGGGTTCGGCCGTTGGTACCATGCTGAAGGGCGCCGTCTCTATGGGACACTGCCGGAGTTCCGCCGACTCGAACCGCTGCATCACGGCATTCATGATCTGGGACGCACCCTGACCAAGGCCAGCGCGCAGGGCCGATCGACTGAGGCGGCCATCGCGGACATCATTGCCGCCCGTGACGGTTTCATCATCGCCCTGCATGCGTTGCAGGAGCAGGTCTTGAGCGAGGGCGTCGCCGAGACGGGGCCCAACTGATCCGGATATTGCACGCCCAGATGCCAGGATGCCACATGCCAGAGCCGCACGCGCCAGTTCCCCGATCACCAGCCCCCGCCGGAGGCCAGGAGCACGAACGGCAGATCCAGGCTGATCTGACACGGATGCTCTACACCCAGGCGCCGCCGGGGCTTGCCGTCACCGCGGTCAATGGCCTGCTGGTGGCGGCCGCCATGAGCCTGGTCGGCAGTGCGCCGGCGGCTTGGACCTGGTTCGGTTCGCTCGTGTTGATCCTGGCAGCACGCGCCTTGCTGCTGGCGCGCTTCCACCGCGCACCCCATTCGCACCCCGAGGCATTCTGGTCCAACCGGTTCGCCCTGGGGGCCGGCGCCACCGGTCTTGCGTGGGGTCTGTCCGTCGTGCTCCTGCCGCGTGACGAACTCGCCTATCAGGTGTTCCTGGGGTTCGTGATTTCCGGCATGGCGGCCGGAGCCATCCCGACACTGAGCCCTCACCTGCTGGCCTACCGCGCCTATTTGCTCGCCGCGCTGGTCCCCTTCGGCATCCGCATGGCGATCCTGGGTGATCAACTCGCCTATACATTCTTGATCATCGTGACCCTGTTCGGGCTGTTCATGTGGATCAACGCCCGTCGCTATCACGACACCCTGCGGCGCTCATTGGAACTGGGCCGCGCCAACCTCGACCTGGTGGCCAGCCTGACCCGCGAACAAGAGCGCATCGGTAACCTCAACCGGGAATTGGAGCGCGAGGTGCAGGAGCGGCGTGCCGTCGCCGCGGCCCTGGTCCAGGCCAAAGAAGGGGCGGAGTCCGCCAGTCAGGCCAAGAGCCAGTTCGTGGCCAACATGAGCCATGAGATCCGCACCCCCATGAATGGCGTCCTGGGAATGCTCGAGATGCTCGCGCAAACCGACCTCAGCACGATCCAGCGCGGCTATGTCGAAATCGCCCGCAACTCGGCCGAGGGTCTGCTGACCGTCATCAATGACATCCTGGACTTCTCCAAGATCGAGGCCGGTAAACTCGACCTGGAATCCATCCCGTTCGATGTGCGCCTGCTGGCGGAGGACGTGGCCGCGCTGTTCAGTGCCAGCGCGCAAAGTCGGCACATCGAGATTGCCTGCTTCGTCGAGCCCAGCGTTCGCAGTCGGGTCATCGGGGATCCGACGCGCCTACGGCAGATCCTGACCAATATGTTGGGTAATGCAGTCAAGTTCACCCCACAGGGAGAGGTGCTGCTGCACGTGAGTGAGCGCGAACGCGAACCGACCAGGCTGGCCCTGTGCTTCGCGATCAGCGACACGGGCATCGGTATCTCGCCGGAACAGCAAGGGCGGCTCTTCAGCCCATTCGTTCAGGCGGACGGCTCCACCACCCGCCGCTTCGGCGGATCCGGACTCGGGCTCACCATCAGCAAAAACCTGGTGGAGCTGATGGGCGGTACCCTGGAATTGCAAAGCACGCTTGGTGAGGGCTCGCGTTTCCTGGTTCGTATCCCCTTCACCCCCCAGTCCGACACGGGTGAGCCGCCACAGGCAGACGGGCTGGATGGTCGGCGTATACTCGCGGTGGACGACCACCCGACCAACCTGGAGATTCTGGGACACTACTTGCGCGGCTGGGGCGTGCACTACGACTGCGTCAGCCGGGCCGCGGAGGCCTTGACGCACCTGCGCGCGGCAACGGCGCGCGGTCAACCCTGCGAGGTCGCCATCCTGGACATGCAGATGCCGGACATGGACGGTCTGGATCTGGCCCGCACGATCCGGGCGGACCCACTGATCGCGCCCATTCGTCTCGTACTGCTGAGCTCCGCGGGTCAACCAGCCCCCAAGGACGCCCCCGGGGTCGATCTGTCGCTCGGTAAGCCGGTACGCTTGTCCCTGCTGCGCGATGCCCTGTTCCAACTCGTCCACGGCCGCACACCGGAACCTGCCGTGGCGACAACTGCCGAGACGACCATGCGGCAGCTCACCGGCCTGGTGCTGCTGGCAGAGGATAACCCGATCAATCAGAAAGTCGCCTGCGGCATGTTGCGTAAGCTGGGATTGACCGTCACGGTGGCGGATAACGGCGCCCAGGCCCTGGACCTGCTTGCCGCCGGTCACTACGACGCGGTGCTGATGGACGTCCAGATGCCGGTCCTCGACGGCTTCGCCGCGACCCGTGAACTGCGCATCCGCGAACAGCAGGACGGCAGGCCCAGGATGCCGGTGATCGCCATGACGGCCAATGCCATGTCCGGTGATCGCGCGCAATGCCTGGACGCCGGCATGGACGACTACATCCCCAAACCGGTCAAACTGGCCGAACTGCACGGCACCCTCGCTCAGTGGATCGATGGCGGCCGATGAACCGTCAAGGCGCCTTGGTCTCGCCGCTCGGGAAGAGCTCGCGATAGAGCGAGGCATCGAACAGGGCCTCGATGCGTTGGATACGGCCATGCTCAACGTGCGCCCAATGGGCGACGTCCACCGCCTGTTTCTCCGAGATCTGGATACGGTAGGTGAGGAAGTGACAGACATCGGGCCCGTCCACAAACACTTTGCGGACCTGCGTCGACTGGATGATGCCGCTTGAGTGGGCAGAATATTGGATCAGATGATCGGCGCAGTCGCAGCACAGGATGGGGCTGCGGAAGCTGAACCCCTGGTCGGCCAGGAAACCGCGCGCCCGCTCGAAGTCGAAGCACTCCCGGGCGGCAAAAAAGGCTTCTACGACGGCGAGCGGATCGACGGCCACGGGCGGGCTCCAGGTGCGAGGAAACTGTGACGATGTTGCAGGGTTTTCCCGCATTCGTCCAGCACGCCTCAGGGCATCGCCTCCACATCCAGCTCGAACATGGGGCGACTTTCCGGACCAACCTTGTGTAGAGCCGGGTTGAGCGAGCGCAGACTTAAGGTCGGCTTGACCTTCAGCGACAGCAGCGAGGGGTCCAGATACCGCTTCAATAAGCGTCGCGCCTGCCCCTTGTTGCGCATCCCGCGCAGTGCGTGGACCTTGGACAAAGCACCCTGGGTCGATGCGCTCCCGCCCTGACGGCGGTAGTGTTTGATCACCGCCTCAGTGTAGTTGAGGGTCTCCTGGTAGGTCACATTGCTGTTGGTACGGTCCACCACACCCTCACCGGCGTTGTAGGCCATGATCACCCGCCCGTAGTCGCCCTGATACTTCTTGAGCAGCCGCTTAAGATGACGGGTTCCGGTCTTGAGGTTGGTCTTGGGGTCGAACAAGGCTTCGTGCGACTTGACGCCGTAGTCGCCAGCCGTCGCGGGCATCACCTGCATCAGCCCCACGGCGCCGACCGGTGAGACCGCATGGGCATTGAAGTTGGATTCGGCGGCGACCACCGCCCGCACCAACTGCCGCTCCACGCCGAACTCATCAGCCACCGCATCGATCATGGCACCGACCTGGTCGCGACTCGGTTTGGCACCACCGGGGGCTCTCGGCAAGGGCGCTCGGGGCACGGGCGCTTTGGCGGCGGGCGGGTCCGCCGTGGGCTCCGGGGACTTTCCAGCCGAACCGCGGGAATCCGCGTCCACCGCCGCCAGGCAGACGAACGGCAGCAACACACAGAACCCAAGAGTAAGGATCGCGACAGGTTTCATCGTGGCTCCGGCGGATGGGCGATTGGCTCCGATCGGGTCGCTCCGATTGGGTCAGGGCAGCAGTGGAGTCGGCCGAGCATGACGATAAACCCGTGGCTCACCAATGTCGAGCGTGCGATAGTTAGCGCAGGATTTCAACTGCGTGGAGATGACTTAGCCGGATAAATACAATTTAAAAGATTGATATTTTCAACTTTCTTGGTGCGCGTTGAGTTGGGAATGCTGGCGGGCAATATCATTGGACCCATGACGCGCGCTGCTACCGTTACGTTCACGAACCGACAATCAGAAAAGTAGAAAATTCTTATGTTATTCCGGGCCTTCGGATCCCGACAAAAAACCCTGATTTATATACTTGAATACCTGGGTGCGCATCATGCGGTGTCCGTTGGCTGCCGCCGCCCGTGCGATCCACGACCGTCGCCTCAGCGTTCTGCAAGCGTCCGACGCTTCATCAGGATCTTGCATCTTCCTCGGGGGTCGGCGTAAATTAGGTTTGTGCGCCGCAGCAACCGTGGACGCCCGGCAATCCGGGCTGCTCAGCCCGCCGGGTCCACTCCCCATACCGCTGACATTCTAACCGGCGCCGACTCGTCGCTGTATCCAAAGACGATGGCTTCCATGGCCGCGGTGACGTCGTGCCTGACCAGGCGCCCCCGGTTCCCCGTGGGCTTGCTTGCGGTCCACGGCCGCCGCTCCCGGAGCGTGGCCTTAACCTCAGAGGTCGATTCAGTGGACAGAGACAGCGAGGACGATGCAACCGCGACAGGCCAGGCCACCCTGGTCGAAGGGACGGCGCGGGTGGTGGCGATCGAGGACGGCGTGCCCTGGCTCGAACCCGAACAGACGACCAGTTGCGGCGGCTGCGCGGCGTCGGGATTGTGCGGCGCGAAAGGGTTCGGGACGGCGGCCAATCAACTCGCACGACGCCGCTTTCCCCTCCCCGATGCACCGCGACTCGTCATCGGCGAGCGCGTGGTGGTCGGTGTCAGCGAGCGCGCCCTGCTCAAGGCGTCGGGTATCGCCTATGCGCTGCCGCTGGTCTTCATGTTCGGCGCCGGCGGCGTGGCACAGTGGCTCGCCGGCAGCGACGGCATCACCATGATCAGCATGGTAGCAGCACTCGGTGTCGGTTTGATTGCCGTCCGCCGGGGCGGGCAGACCTTGAGTGCCCGTGGACAACTCGCACCGCGCTTTCTGCGGCGGGCCGGTTTAAACGAGACCTGCCCGACCACCGCGCAGCTGGCGACTGGACCCAACGATTAGACCCCAGGGGTTATAAGAGATGCAGGAATACGTCCTTTTGATGGTCGGCGCGGCCTTGGTCAACAATGTGATCCTGGCGCGCTTCCTGGGCCTGTGTTCCTTCATGGGGGTTACCACGCGCGTAGATACCGCAATCGGGATGGGGCTCGCCACCACCTTCGTGATCACCGTCTCGTCGATGGGCAACTGGGCGATCGAGGGCTATCTGCTGGAGCCCTACGAACTGGGCTACCTGCGCACCGTCACTTTCATCCTGGTGATCGCCGGGGCCGTCCAGTTCACTGAAATGACGGTCCGCAAGATCTCCCCGCCACTGTTCCAGATGCTCGGCATCTATCTGCCGCTCATCACCACCAACTGCGCCGTGCTCGGTGTCGCGCTGATCATGGTCGAGACCAAACTGAGTTTCATCGCGGCAACACTGTTCGCCTTCGCGTCCTCGCTCGGCTACAGCTTGGTCATGGTGATCTTCGCCGGACTGCGCGAACGCCTCGCCCTGTCCGAGGTGCCGCGCTTGTTCGCCGGCCCGCCGATCGGCTTCATCGTCGCCAGCCTTCTGGCCCTGGCATTCCTGGGTTTTTCCGGCATCAACACCAACTGAGGTCTAGCGCATCATGTTACTCGCTGTCGGTAGTCTCACGGCCCTCGGCCTTGGTCTGGGTGGCTTATTGGGGATCGCGGGGCGACTGCTCGCCGTGGAGGAGAACCCGCTGGAAGCGGAACTCCAGGCGCTGCTGCCCGGCTCGCAGTGCGGACAATGCGGCTTTGTCGGATGCGCTCAGGCGGCCGCGGCCCTCGCGCGCGGCGAGGCGGCGGTGACCCTGTGCCCACCGGGCGGCAAGGCAGTCGCGGAGCAGTTGGCCAAGCGTCTGGGGGTGCGGGTCGATCTCTCGGCCCACACGAAACGCGTCCCTGCCTATGCCCAGATTGTCGAAGAGTTGTGTATCGGCTGTACCCGCTGTCTCAAAGAATGCTCGGTTGACGGGATCGTGGGCGCCAACAAGTTAATGCACACGGTGGTCAGCGAGGTCTGCCACGGCTGCGGCAAGTGCGCCGCGGTCTGCCCGACCAATGGCATCCGGATGATCGAGATACCCGACACCCTGGCCACCTGGCACTGGCCCAAGCCCGCTGCAACGGACCTGAGCCTGTCCCGCCGTTCACCCGTTGAAACCGGCATGACACCGGCCTGAACGTACCGATTCTGGAGAAGCGAATGAAGCTGTTCCCGATCCGTGGCGGTATCCATCCGGAATACCGCAAGGAGTTGACCGGCGACTGTGCCATTGAGGCGCTGCCGCTGCCGAGTCGGCTCTATATCCCCTTGCAGCAACACATCGGTGTACCGGCCGAGGTGTTGGTCAGTGAAGGCGATCTGGTCAGCAAAGGCCAGGTCATCGCGCGCCGTCAGGGTCCGGTGTCGGTGAATCAGCATGCCCCAACCTCCGGACGCGTGGCGGCAGTCACCGAGATCTCCGCCCCGCATCCATCGGGCCTGCACCAGCCGACGATCGTGATCGAACCCGACGGCGCCGACGCCTGGGGCGCGCTGGCCGAACCGATCACCGATCCCTTCGCGGTCGACGCCCAGACGATCGAGGCGCGGGTCGCCGAGTGCGGCATCGTGGGCATGGGCGGCGCCGGCTTCCCCTCCGCGGTCAAGCTGAATCTGGGGATCCGTCACCGCATCGAGACGCTGTTGATCAATGGCGCTGAGTGCGAGCCCTACCTGACCTGCGATGACCGGGTCATGCGCGAACACGCGGACGAAGTGATCGACGGTGCCCGCATCATGGCCCACGCCCTGAATGCGCCGAAGATCGTGGTGGCGATCGAGGAGAATAAGCCGCAGGCGCTGGCGATCATGACCGCCGCCGCGCAGGCCCACCCCCATCTGGAAGTGGTCGCGGTCCCGGCAAAATACCCGATGGGGTCCGAACGTCACCTGACCCTGGCGATCACCGGCCGGGAGACCCCCGCGCGCAAGCTCACCGCGGACCTCGGGGTGGTGGTGCACAACGTCGCCACGGCCCGTGCGGTTCACCATGCGGTGCGCCATGGCCGCCCGCTGGTGGCGCGCGTGGTGACCGTCAGTGGGCAGGCGATGCGCACGCCCAAGAATGTCGAGGCGCCCATCGGCGCCACGGTATCCGACCTGATCGCGTTCTGCGGCGGTTTCGCGCAGCGCCCCGAGCGGTTGGTCCAAGGCGGACCCATGATGGGCGCCCTGTTGCCCGGCACCGATGTCCCGGTCGTCAAGAGCACCTCGGGCATCCTCGCGCTCACCGCCGAGGAGATCAACGACCGACGCGCCGACCCCTGCGTCCGCTGCGGTTCCTGCGTCGCCATCTGTGCCTGCGGTCTGGTGCCGGTTGAAATCGCCGCCCATATCCGTCACGACGACCTGGACGGGGCCGCGCGGCTCGGCCTCATGGACTGCGTGTCCTGCGGCAGTTGCTCCTGGGTCTGTCCCTCGCATATCCCGCTCGTCCATTATTTCAACTATGCGAAAGGGGCTTTGAACGCCCAGGAACGCGAACGCCGCAAGAGCGAACGCACCAAGACCCTGGTCGAAGCGCGCGCCGCACGGGTCGAACGCATCGCCGCGCAGCGCGCCGCCAACCTGGCTCGCAAACCCAAGGTAGTGGCTGCCACCGAAGAGGTTGGGGCATGATTGGCGAGTCACCGACCCGCAGCGGGCCCTTTGCCCACACCGCGAATACCGTCCAGCGGACCATGTTCATGGTGCTGCTGGCGTTACTGCCCGCGACCCTGTTCAATCTGTACTTATTCGGTTGGCCGGCCATTCTGCTGTTTGCCGTCACCGTCGGTGCCTGCGTGGTCGCCGAGGCGGCCTGCCTGGTCCTGGCCGGAAAGCCGGTCTCGGCAACCCTGTCGGACGGTTCGGCAATCCTCACCGGTTGGCTGTTGGCCATGACCCTGCCGCCCTGGGCTCCCTGGTGGATCGGTGTCCTGGGTGCCATGTTTGCCATTCCGCTCGCCAAGCACGCCTTCGGCGGTCTGGGGCAGAATCTGTTCAACCCGGCCATGGTCGCACGGGTCGCCTTGCTGGTGTCCTTTCCGGTCGTCATGACCGCCTGGGTCGCACCCCACCCCTTGTTTACGACCGGTTCACCCACGCTGCACGAGGCCATGACCATCACCTTCGCCGGGGAGACCCCCGACGGCGTGACCGCCGCCACCGCACTCGGCTATGTGAAGACCGAACTCTCGCGCGGCGTACCGGTCTCCGAGTCGCTGCAGGAGTACGGACGCAGCAGCGTCCTGACCTATGCTCCCGATCTGATGGACCTGGCCACCGGCTTCAAACCGGGCAGTTTAGGTGAGACCTCCGCGGGCCTGATCCTGCTCGGCGGCATCTTCCTGCTGTGGCGACGCGTCATCACCTGGCACATCCCGGTGATGATGATCGGAACCCTGTTCTTTATGGGCACCCTGTTCAACGCCTTCGATCCGACCCGTTTCGCTCCCGGATTCTTTCATATCCTGTCCGGATCGGCCATTCTCGGGGCCTTCTTCATCGCCACCGACTATGTGACCTCCCCGGTCACCCAAAAGGGTCAACTGGTATTCGGTTTCGGCGTCGGATTGCTGACCTGGACCATTCGCACCTTTGCCGGTTATCCCGAGGGCATGGCCTTTGCTGTCCTGCTGATGAATTCGCTCACCCCCATCATCGATCAGTATACCCGCCCGCGGATGTTCGGCCGAACCCGCAAGGGCGAGCCCTTGCCGGTCGAGGGACAGCGATGAAACAGGGCACACTGATCCATGGCGTTATCTTGGGGCTCTTTTGTCTCGGCTTCGGGCTTGCGCTCGCGCTCACCGAGTGGGTCACTCGCGACGCCATCGCGGCCCGCGCCATGGAAGACCGGCAAAACTCACTCGGACAGGTGATCCCGACCGCGATCCACGACAACAACCCGGTGGTCGATACCATTCAGATGCAGGACGACGCCGGCCGGGAGCTGACTGTCTACCGGGCACTCAAAGGCGGCCGCGTCACCGGCGTCGCCTTCGAGGTGTTTGGCTCCGGCTATGCCGGCAAGATGAAATTCATGCTCGGCGTCGATGCCGAGGGCCGCATCCTGGGCGTGCGGGTGCTGAGCCACAAGGAGACCCCCGGACTGGGTGATAAGATCGAGGTGAAGAAGGGCGATTGGATCCTGCAGTTCGCCGGTCTGTCCCTGGGTGATCCACCGACCGCGAAATGGGCGGTGAAAAAAGACGGCGGCCGCTTCGATCAGTTCACTGGGGCCACCATCACCCCCCGCGGGACGGTCGCCGCCATTCGCTCCGGGCTCGATTTCTATGCCGCCCACGAGGCGCAACTCTTGGAGGTGAACTGATGGCCACGCCTGGTTACGGCCGGATCGTCCGCGACGGCCTGTGGGAAAACAACGGCGTTCTCGTCATGCTGCTCGGGATGTGCCCGACCATGGCCATGACCGCCACGGCTACCAACGGACTGGGCATGGGGCTGGCCACCGCCGTGGTGATGGCCGCTTCCAACCTGATGGTGGCGGCGTTCCGCAACTACATCACCCGCGAAGTCCGCATCCCTGTTTACATCCTGATCGTGGCGGCCAACGTCACTTTCGTGGACCTGGCGATGAATGCCTACATGCACGAACTGTACAAGGTGCTGGGGCTCTTCATTCCCTTGATCGTCTCCAACTGCCTGCCATTGGCGCGGCTCGAGTCATTCGCCTCGCGCGAACCGGTCCTCCCCTCGCTGATGGATGGTATCTTCATGGGGCTGGGTTTCACCCTGGCGCTCACCCTGATCGGCGCGATACGCGAAATCCTGGGTTCCGGCACCCTGTTCGCCGACGCCTCGCTGCTGCTGGGACCCGCGTTCAAGTTTGTGGAGATGCGTGTCATGCCGGCCGACATGGGCATCTTGATGTTTATCCTGCCGCCCGGCGGGTTCCTGGTCACCGGCCTGATTGTCGTGGGCAAACGCATGCTCGACATTCGCGCGGGCAAGGGGATCCAGATGGCCGGTGCTCATAGCGTGTGAGGATACGGCAATGAAAATCGGAATTGCCTACGCCCTGCTGAAACGCCAGGCCTGGCTGACGGTCGAGGTCCCCGAGGGCAGCAGCATTCGGGAGGCGATCGATCGCTCGGGCATTCTCGCGCAGTTTCCCGAGATTGACCTGACCCAACAGAAGGTGGGCGTCTTCGGCAAGGTGACCGCACTGGATACCAAACTGGAAGAGGGCGACCGGGTTGAGATTTATCGCCCGCTCACGGCGGACCCGAAGGCCGCGAAGGCCCGCATGAAGGCCGACGACGGGAAGGGCGAGCCCGCGAGTTCCTGACCGTGCTGTCGGCTTGATCCGCGCCCCAGTGACAGGTGTCCGGGGGGGTGCGGTCCAAAGTGATGTGGTCGCAGACGCGCGTAGGATGGGCATCGCTCTCGCTCTGCCCATCCTACCTAAAGACCTGTCCAAACAAACCACATCCCTTCCAATCGCACCTCGCACCCGGCCCGGGGCCATCTGCGCCCCGCCGCCTCGACAGGCGGACGACTGCTTCAGCTTGCCGGGGCCTGTGGTTCCATCATCGACTGTTGCAATATCTACTATGACGCCAGGCAGCGACCTGCGCTAGACTACGCGCGCGCCCGAGGGTGCGCGCCGGTCGTTTGGGCTGCGCGCCGTCGTTTTCAACCACGAGCCTCCGACCCGCTGTTTTTCGCTGTAACGAGCGGCCAATGGCGGCTGAACGCGTTCGTCAGGTCAAACGCGAGCGTCACGGCGCAGCCGCGTCGCCGGCATAATTCCACTTACCACCCGAGACAGATCGATGCCCCAACAGCCTATGGTCACCCTCGACGGCAACGAAGCAGCGGCCTACATCGCCCATATGACCAGTGAGGTCATCGCCATCTACCCCATCACTCCGTCCTCCAGCATGGGCGAGTGGTCGGATGAATGGTCCTCCCAGGGCGTCACAAACCTCTGGGGTACTATCCCTGAAATCATGGAGATGCAGAGTGAGGCTGGCGCCGCCGGCGCCATCCACGGGGCCCTGCAGTCGGGTTCGCTGGCGACGACCTTCACCTGCTCCCAGGGTCTGCTGCTGATGATCCCGAACATGTACAAGATCGCCGGCGAGCTCTCGCCGGTGGTGCTGCATGTGGCCGCCCGGGCACTCGCGGCCCAGGGCCTGTCGATTTTCGGCGACCACCAGGACGTGATGGCCGTCCGGTCCACCGGCTTCGCGATGCTCTGCTCGGCCTCGGTGCAGGAGGTCATGGACTTCGCCCTGATCGCCCACGCGGCAACGCTGGAATCACGGATACCTTTCGTGCATTTCTTCGACGGCTTCCGCACGTCTCATGAGGTCGCGAAGATCGATCGGGTTCCGGTCGACGTGGTCCGTGCCATGATCGATGACGACCTGGTGGCGGCCTGCCGCGCCCGCGCGCTGAATCCCGACCGGCCGATCCTGCGCGGCACCGCGCAGAACCCGGACGTCTGCTTCCAGGGACGCGAGTCGGTCAACCTGCACTATCAGGCGCTGCCGGGGATCGTGCAGCGCCTCATGGACCGTTTCGCGGAACTGACCGGCCGCCAGTACGGGTTGTTCGAATATGTCGGCGCCCCGGATGCCGAGCGTGTCATCCTGCTGATGGGATCGAGCATCGGCGCCGCCGAAGAGACGGTGGACCATCTGGTCGCCCACGGCGAGCGTGTCGGTCTGATCAAGGTCCGTCTGTTCCGACCCATGGACGCCGACCGCCTGCTCGCCGCCCTGCCCGCAACCGCAACCCGCGTCGGCGTGCTCGACCGCGCCAAGGAACCCGGCGCCGACGGCGAACCCATGTACAAAGACGTGGTAACGGCGCTGGCCCAGGCCTTTTCCGACGGCCGGCGCGCGACCATGCCGATCGTGGTCGGCGGGCGCTACGGCCTCTCCTCCAAGGAGTTCACCCCGGCCATGGTCAAGGGCGTGTTCGACGAACTGGCGCTCGAACGTCCCCGCAATCACTTCACGGTCGGCATCATCGATGACCTGACCCATTCCAGCCTGCCCTGGGATCCGAGCTTCCGGCCGGACGCGGCCGCCGGCGTCACCGCCTGCGTGTTCTACGGCCTCGGCTCGGACGGCACCGTATCGGCGAACAAAAACTCCATCAAGATCATCGCCGAAGAGACCCCCAACTACGGGCAGGGCTACTTCGAGTACGACTCCAAGAAGGCCGGTGCGGTCACCATCAGTCACCTGCGCTTCGGCCCCAAACCGATCTCGAGCACCTACCTGGTCGGCATGGACGAAGCCAAGTTCGTCGCCTGCCATCAACCGAACTTCGTCACCCGTTACGATCTGCTCGAAAAGGCGCGCAAGGGCGGTGTCTTCCTGTTGAATTCGGCGACCCCGGCGGATCAGGTCTGGAACGATCTGCCGCGCAAGCTGCAACAGGCGATGATCGATAAGGAGATCACCTTCTATGTCATCGACGCCTATGGGATCGCCGGCGAGACCGGCATGGGCCGACGCATCAATACGATCATGCAGAACGCCTTCTTCGCCATCTCCGGCATCCTGCCCAAGGATGAGGCGATCGAACACATCAAGACGGCTGTCAAAAAGACCTACGGCAAGAAGGGCCAGGCCCTGCTGGACCGCAACTACGAGGCGATTGATGCCGCGCTGGCCGGACTGCATCAGGTCAAGGTCCCGAGTCAGGTCAGCAGTACTTTCGACCGCCCGCCCGTGGTGCCGGCCGATGCTCCGGACTTCGTGCGGCGGGTCACCTCGGTCCTGCTCGCCGGTCATGGCAACGCACTGCCGGTCAGCCTGATGCCGGTCGACGGCACCTGGCCTACCGGGACCACCCGTTTCGAGAAACGCAACCTCGCGCTGCAACTCCCGCAATGGGACGAAGCGCTCTGCACCCAGTGCGGCAAGTGTCCGCTGGTTTGCCCGCATGCGGCCATCCGCTCCAAGGTCTATCCGTCCGAGTTGCTGAGCCAGGCCCCCGCGGGGTTCCGGCACGCTCCGATGAAAGGCAAGGACTTCCCCGCCGGCCATTCCATCAGCTACCAGATCGCCCCGGACGACTGCACCGGCTGCGGTCTGTGCGCCGAGGTCTGCCCCATCCGCGACCGCAAGGACCCCAACCACAAGGCCCTGAACATGGTTGAGGCGGCCGAACTTCATGCGGCAGAACAGCCCCATTGGGACTTTTTCCTGAGCCTGCCCGATTTCGACCGTACGCAACTCGAACCCAGCAAGATCAAGCATGCGATGCTGATGCAGCCGCTGTTCGAGTTCTCCGGGGCCTGCGTGGGTTGCGGCGAGACGCCTTACATCAAGCTCGCGACCCAGTTGTTCGGGGATCGCATGCTGATCGCCAACGCCACCGGCTGCTCGTCCATCTATGGCGGTAACCTGCCGACCACGCCTTACACCACCAATGCCGAGGGACGCGGCCCGAGCTGGAACAACTCGTTGTTCGAGGACAATGCCGAGTTCGGCCTGGGGATTCGCCTGGGCGTCGACAAGCAGACTGTCCATGCCCGCGAATTGATCACCCGGCTTTCAAGCCAGATCGGCGAGGGTCTGGTTCAAGGGTTGTTGACTGCCGATCAGACCACCGAGGCCGGGATCTTCGAGCAACGCGAGCGGGTCGCGGCGCTGCGGGAAAAGCTCAAGGGCATGACGGGCATGGAGGCACGGACCTTGGAAAGCATCTGCGGCCAGTTGGTCAAGCGCAGCGTCTGGATCATCGGCGGCGACGGCTGGGCCTACGACATCGGCTACGGCGGCGTCGACCATGTGCTCTCCAGCGGGCGCAACGTCAACCTGCTGATTCTCGACACCGAGGTCTACTCCAATACTGGCGGTCAACGCTCCAAGTCCACGCCGATGGGCGCGGTTGCCAAGTTCGCCGCCAGCGGCAAAGCGAGCTTCAAGAAAGACCTGGCGATGATGGCCATGGCCTATGAGAACGTCTATGTCGCCTCGGTCGCCTTCGGTGCCAAGGATGTGCAGACCGTGCGCGCCTTCCTGGAGGCCGAGTCCTATGACGGTCCCTCGGTGATCATCTGCTACGCGCCCTGTATCGCCCACGGGGTGGACCTGTCGCACAACCTGCGGCAGCAGGACCTGGCCGTAAATTCGGGACACTGGGGACTGTTCCGCTACGATCCGCGGCGCGCCGCCCAGGGTGAGAATCCCTTGCTGATCGACTCCAAGGCGCCGAGCATCCCCTACCGCGAGTTCGTGTCCAGCGAGACCCGCTTCAGCGTGCTGACCCGCACCCACCCCGACGATGCCGAGCGCTATCTGCAACTCGCCCAGCAGCATGTGCAGACGCGCTTCGAAATGTATGAGCAGTTGGCCCACCTGGCGGTCAAGAAGGCACCGACGCCCGCACCGGTCGCTGCACCGGCACCGGCGGCGAAGTAATTGCGAGGGGCGGGCGCGGATCGTCCGCACCCGCCCCCGCATGGCTGATCAGACCAACAAGCATTCACGAATCACCGACGGAGTCCCCCATGGATCTCACGACCGACTATCTGGGCCTCAAGCTGAAAAACCCCCTCGTGCCCTCCGCCTCACCACTCACCCGCAGCATCGGCATGGCACGGCGGCTGGAAGACAGCGGGGCCGCGGCCATCATCATGGCGTCCCTGTTCGAAGAAGCGATCACCGCGGATACGGAAACCATGGTGCGTTTCCTGCACCATCAGGAAACCGGCTTCGCCGAGGCCGGCGGCGGCTTCATGCCGGCCCAAGACGATTTCGCCAGCGCCCTGGACCAGTATCTGGATACCGTTCGCCGACTCAAAGAGTCCCTGTCGATCCCGGTCATCGCCAGCCTCAACGGCGTGACCCCCGGCGGCTGGATCAAGCACGCGGCCGACCTGCAGCAGGCCGGGGCGGACGCGCTGGAACTCAATGTCTATTATGTCGCGGGAGACATCAAACTGACCGGCGCCGAGGTCGAGGGGCGCTATCTGGAACTGCTGCGCGCCTTGCGCGGCCATATCCAGATCCCGATCAACATGAAGCTGTCACCGACCTTCAGCTCGGTCGGCAACCTGGTCACCCAACTGGCGGCGGCCGGTGCCAACGGCGTGGCCCTGTTCAATCGCTTCTATCAGCCGGATATCGACATCGACGGGCTGCGGCTGCAATCAACCCTGAGACCCTCCACCTCGGCCGAGATCCAACTGGCGATGCGCTGGATCGCCATCCTTTACGGGCGGATCGACGGCCTGTCACTGGGCGCCACCGGCGGTGTCCACAACGCCGAGGACGCCATCAAGCTGCTGCTCGCCGGCGCCGACGTGGTGCACCTGTGCAGTGTCCTGCTGGAGAAGGGACCGGCCCATGTCGCGCCCATCCTGGCGGGCATCGAGCACTGGATGGCGGAGCAAGGCTTCGAGTCGGTCGCCGATTTCCGCGGTCGGGTCAGCGCGTTGGCGGTCCCCAATCCGGCGCAGTTCGAGCGTGCCAACTACATCAATGTGCTGGACAGCTACAGCGTTCCGGCTGGGGTGCGCGTCTGACCTGGGTAACGCGGCCTTAGGCGATTTCCGGAACACCGGATACGACCCACCATCGGATGTAGGTGCGACTTCAGTCGCACCCGCGTCCGAGTCGGTGCGACTGCAGTCGCACCTACATCCGATGGTGGGTCGTATCCGGTGTTCCGGAAATCGCCTACGGCCGCGTTACCCAGGTCAGACGCGCACCCCAGCCGGAACG
>NZ_CAIZIZ010000347.1 GCF_903933125.1 uncultured Lamprocystis sp.
CACCGGGGCGGGGACATGGCTGATCTCATAGCGGCGGGGCTCACGCTGTTTGGCGGTGCCGCCGAGCCGCTTGAATGCCTCATGGAAGAAGGACTCGATGTAGTGCGGTTGCAGGCGGCGGGCGTCGGCGCGCTCCATGTCTTCGCGGATGCGCCGGACCCCGCTCGCGTCCATGGCGTCATGGGCGAGGACGCGCTCATCGATCAGGTCTTGTAGGTGGCCCCGGTCGAGCGTGGTGTCGAGCACCGTGGTGAGGAAGGCTTTGACCTCGGGCTTTTCGCCGTGGCGGATCGCCTCGATCAATAGCTCGCGCAGTGACTTGCCCTGAAACTGGAGCTTGCCGAGCACGTCGAAGACCTGCCCGCCCAGGGCCTGGCGCGCCTGTTCGAGCTTCTCCAGGAGCTTGCGGTAGACATCGCCCTCGCGGGTGTCGTCAGCCACCAGGTTCCACAGGTGGCAGACCTCGGTCTGGCCGATGCGGTGGATGCGCCCGAAGCGCTGCTCCAGCCGGTTGGGGTTCCACGGCAGGTCGTAATTGACCATCAGGTGGGCGCGTTGGAGGTTGATGCCCTCGCCCGCGGCGTCGGTGGCCAGCAGGACTTGGACCTCGGGGTCGTGTTTGAAGGACTCCTGGACCTTGAGGCGCGCCTCCCGACCGATACCGCCGTGGATGATGACCACAGCGTCCTTGCGTCCGAGCAAGGTGGTGATGCGGCCCTCCAGGTAGTTCAGCGTGTCGCGGTGCTCGGTGAAGATAACCAGCTTCTGGTGCGGCGACGGCGTGGGCGGCGGGATCGATCCCGCTCCGTAAGGTGCCTTGGGTTCTTCGATGCGGTCGGCTAACGCGGCCGGGGTGAAGACCTCGCCAAGCAGACTCGCCAGCTCGCACCACTTGGTGTCGTTGCCGCTGCGGCGCACCGCTAAGGCCTGGGCTTCGAGCCGGCGAAGAGTGTCGATCTCGATGCGCAGTTCGGCCATCGAGCGCGCGGCGGTGGCCTGGTCGAGAATGGCTTCTTCGGCGGCCTCGACCTCGTTGTCGGGCGCCTCGTCCAGGTCATCTACGTCATCGCTGTCCAGTGTAGGCAGCGAGGGCGCGAAGATCGGCGCGGCCTGACCACCGCGGTGGAGCACTTCAAGCTCGCGCAGCCGACTTTCCAGCCGTTCGCGGCGACGGCGCAGGGACTGATAGATGGCCTCTGGCGAGGATGCGAGACGCCGTTGCAGGATGGTCAGGGCAAAGCCGACGGTGCCGGCGCGCTTGTCGTTCTCCAGGGCCTCGGCGCGGTTGAATTCCTCGCGCACGTACTCGGTGACTGCCTGGTAGAGCGCGGCCTCGGGGTCCGAGAGCTTGTAGGGCACGGTGTAGGCGATGCGCTCGGGGAACAGCGGGGTGCCGTCGAACTTGAGCAGGCGCTCCTTGACCATCCGGCGCATCAGGTCAGAGACATCCGCGGTGTGCACGCCGTCGCGGAAGCGTCCCTCGAAGCGATCTCCATCCAGGAGCGCCATGAAGAGCTGGAAGTCCGCTTCCTTGCCGTTGTGCGGCGTGGCCGACATCAGCAGGAAGTGCCGGGTTAGGGTCGAGAGGATCTGCCCGAGCTTGTAGCGCTTGGTGTATTTGACCTCGTTGCCGAATACCGTGGCCGACATCTTGTGGGCCTCGTCGCAGACCACCAGGTCCCAGCGGCAGTCTGGGGCCTGGAGCTTCTGCTGCACGTCCTCATTGCGCGAGAGCTTGTCCAGGCGTGCGATGACCAGGTTGGTCTCCAGGAACCAATTACCGGTGCGCGCCGCCTCCAGCTTGTCGTTGGTGAGGATCTCGAAGGGCAGGTGGAAGCGGCGATACAACTCGTCCTGCCACTGCTCGGCCAGGCTGCCGGGGCAGACGATCAGGCAGCGTTGCAGGTCGCCGCGGGCGACCAGTTCCTTGATGAGCAGGCCGGCCATGATGGTCTTGCCGGCGCCGGGGTCGTC
>NZ_CAIZIZ010000348.1 GCF_903933125.1 uncultured Lamprocystis sp.
AGGTCTCACCGGCGCTGTCGATCACCGGGCGACCGTCGCCGTCTCTGGCCTCAATGAATTGATCGGCATTCAGGGCGGCCTGAGCTCCCGCCGCAAGCTGCAGCAGCGCCGCGCCGCCGATCAGCAGCATGCGGCGCTTGCCGGCACGTGCCGACATCGCCGCGGCGAACGCCTTGGCTGAGTGCATTCTTGGTTTCGATTGATCCATTGCTGTTCGTCCCGACGCTTCGATAGCGTCTTGCCGGTTCGGTCTCACATTCGCAGCACCGACTGGTGCGGCCACGCGTTCATGCGAAACAACTGAAGTGCGTTCGTAAAAAATTAACTGGGCCTAAACTCGTCGTTGATCACCGTCTGGCCCAGGGTTTTCAAACCGTTGCCGATGATGAACAAGTTCCGGATATTATAGCGATCCGACGAGCCGGACGGATCTCAAGGTTAAAAAACGATTGATGATCCCCAGGCTGCCGTTCGCATGGCGTAAGTCCTGCCAGCCCGCATGGGCTGGCGGAACCTTGGTCAGCACCTCAAGGTGCCGACAGACCGACTATTCAGTGCATGGCCCGAAGCCGGGCAGGCTGACGGGACTGGTCACGGGGACCCGATCAGACCCGGCGATCACGGTCGCGTTGACCGGTGCGGTCACGCTGAAGCACGCTTGCCCATCAATCGCCAGGCTGAAGTCAATCCCGTCCTGCCCACCCCCGCCCACATTCATGACGAAGTTGGGCGGCAGCCGATCCGTTGACTCGAACGAGAACCCTGACAGGCTGGCGAAGGGGGGGGTGGCGGTGAGGCTGCCTGCGAATCCGACGACCTGGCCTCCGCTAGTGCCGCGCAGGTGCCACTGGTTGGTGCCGCAGTCGTTCCAGAGAAAGACCGCTGTCTCGGTGGCCTTGTTATAGGCCGGATTCGGCGCGCCGCAGGCCGGCGGTGTCACCGCGGTGTCGTTGTCGAGGATGTTGGCGGTGGCTGTGACCTCGCCGGTTTGTGTACCGGTCAGTGTCAGGTCGAAGGTCTCGTCCCCCTCGGTGATGGCATCGTCGATGACCGGCACCGCGACCGTCTTGACGGTCTCGCCGGGGCCAAACGTCAGGGTGCCGCTCGTCGCGGTGTAATCGCTGCCGGCCAGGGCTGTCCCGTCGGCCGTCTGATACGCGACCGCTACCGTTTCCCCAGGTCCGGGTGCGGGCGACAGGGTGACGGCGAATTCCGCGGCGCCCGCCGTCTCTGCCACGGATGGATCAGTGACGGTGACATTGAAGGAACGGTTTGACCCGGTTCCTTCGACCAGATGGTGAACCTGGTCAGCAGGCAATCCGGTGAAGGTGTCCACTGTCCCGCTCGGCCACCGGACTTCCAGGTTTACGTTGGTGTTCCCGGCCAGGCCATAATGGATGCGCTTGAAGTTCTGGGCCTTCTTGTGCATTCCATTGCCCTGCTCGCGCATCTGGACTTTGCCGTCCGGAGTGGTGGCGTAAAGGATGGCGCCGATGCCGTCGCGATTGGAGATCGTCCCCTCCAGATCGATCTGAATCCAATGATTGCCGGTTGCGCCGGTGTTGCGGAACAACTGCTGCTTGCCGGCATAGGAGAAGGGTCGGAGCAGGAAGCCGTTGGCCAGAAATACGTCCAGTTTGCCGTCCAGGTCGTAATCGCCCAGGCTGACCGTGTCGAGCCGTCCTTCAGGCATCTGCCCTTCAGCCCCGCCGGCCTGGGGCACGGGCACAAAGGTGCCGTTGCCCTGGTTTTCGTAAATGGTGTTTGGAAGATTTGACAATTCGCCGGTGCATCCGACATAGACGTCGAGATCCATGTCGTTATCCAGATCGCCGGCAGCGGCCGCGTTACAGGAGCGATTCACGCTCTGAATCTGACTTGATCTGTTGACGAGCTGGTGGTCCTGGTTCTGCAGCATCAGTAGCGGCGACCCGGCGGTCGGTTGTCCAACGCGCACCGGTCCGATCGCGCTTAGTTGGGACAGCGAGTCTGCGGCGCGAATCACCATACCCATCGCCCAAAGGTCAGTACCAATCCACCTGACCTGCCACTGACCGTTCACCACGCCGATGACGATTCCGCGCGGAATGTCCGTTGGGCGAGGCGCAAGTCCCTGTGCCTGGTCCGCGGTCAGGGTGAACTTGATGTGAAGCGGCATGGAGCCGGGCAGCTGGCCGGGCAGGGTTGGCAGTTGACTGCTTGCCGCGGGGTGTTGTCCGGCGGACCCGAAGTAGATTTCCTGGGTGGTGGTAAACCAGTCGAATTCGAAGGTGACGGCGCCGCTCGCCGTGAAGGCGAACCCGCTGTCGAAGGGCAGGCTCTTGTCGAACACCGCGTGCGCGGTCTTGCTGTCGACCGCGCCGACGAGGTTTGTCGATGAAGTGCCGCGGGGCGCAAACAGATCGGTTCGCAGGTCGCCGTCGAAGTCTCCCGCCGCAAGATCCAAGGGGAAGGCCGTGTATAGTGTATCACCAACGACCGACCGCAGTTCGCGGAACGGCATCTGTGTGATGTCCCAGATCCGTGTGACTGCGGATGAGTCGGCGCAGATCACATCCTGAACCCCGTCGCCAGTCAGTTCCGCCAGCAGTGCGTAGTGACAGGGGACGTCATTGACCAGATCGACTCCAGTCGACTCGTCCAGGACGAACTGTGGCAACCCGTCGGGTGACGTATCCTGCCGGAATGTGGCCGAGGGTTGACGATAGGCAAAAAAATTGTCCCTGGCGACGACCAGGACGTCCAATTTGCCGTCGCCAGTGTAGTCAAAGAATATCGGGGCGCGACCGCCGGTGGGCATCCTCCCTCTGCGGGACCAAGTGGGTGGATAGGCGAATCCCAGTTGGCCCCCCAGATTGGTGAATTGACCGGCGCCGTCGTTCAGCCACAGCGGGAAGGTCCAGCCGGCGCCCGTCACCTCCATGATGTCCGGGTCGCCGTCATTGTCCCAATCCGCGGATGCCATCGAGTGGGTGTCGGTGCGTACCTCGAAGATGCCTCCCAAGACCTCAGATGCCACGTCCCGGAAGATGCGGCTACCCGAGGGGCCCGGCTGATTCTGGTAGAGAACGGAAGGCAGGAACTGGTGCTTAGTGCCAAAGATCTCCGGGTAGCCGTCGCCGTTGGTGTCGAGGAACCCTGTCCCATAGGTTTCCCCCGTGTCGTTGATCCCAGCGGATGCCGATACATCCTCGAACCGAATCTCCGCGCCGACCGTTGAGGCTCCGATCGTCAGGAGTGCCGCGGCTGCTCGGGCTGAACGCCGGGCGTAACGGGATTTCTTGCACATACATCTCTCCTCGCATTAGACCTATAGGAAACTTAAGAAAAATTCTGGTGTCGCTCTAGGGCTGACGATTAATTATAGGCAACATACGAGCCAACTTTTGTAGCGATGTTGCGGTGCTCGTTGGAGCTTGAGGAGATGCTGTCGAATAAGAGGCGTTTACGGTTTGACTGCTGCTGTGATTGGTAACGTTCCGTTAAACAAAACGCTGACTCACGGAGTCGAGCGGAGCGATTTGTGCTGTCAGGCGCCTGGTCTAGGGCTATAACTGGAAAAAAAGTATTGTAACTATGTAATCATTAAATGACATATCCACAAAAAATTTCGAAAAGACTGGGAGTAACGAGAGCGATAAGTGTTTTTTAGCCGAGGCGACCGTTGACTCCAGCCGCGTCCGGCCGAGCATCTGTTCGCGATCGTCGGCTTTAAGTCTTATCCAGTTTTGAAAACCAAACGGAACTCAAAGTAACGTGCTCAGGTTGGGGGCCTTGATCACGGGTCCGGACACAGGGCATAGTAGATCTGGCACGAGAGAGCGTGTTGAGGTCAGCAGAGGCGGTAGTCACGTTGACGCCCCGTGAAAGCCGGGACGAGCGAAGGACCGACGAGTCACAAGAAGAGTCACCAGAGGACCACAGTCTGCATCCACGAGGCAGGGGGCACGGAGAGCAGCGACACGGGCGCGGCAGTTACCGACTCGGAGGGTCTAGCCCAAGAGGGTGGATTCCCGCAGCGTGGACGCTCGCGGGCTAAGCTTGCTGGGCACAAGCGCCGGATGCGTAAATCCGCAGGTCCGATCGTGTTGGGGGTGACGGGCGGAATCCCGTCACCCCGACCCGATCGTCCGGAATGACGATCAAGGTCTCACCGCGATTCAGATTTGGTAAGCGTTGGACTCCCTTATCATTTGAGCGAGGGTCGTGTTTTGGCGAGCACGAGATCCTGTTGTAAGCTGGTGAGGATGCTGCGATACGCGCTATTGCCGATCTGATTCGTGAACTCGCCTGGATCCGCCTGCAGGTCGTACAATTCCGCCGCCGTCGGCACTTTGCCCCAACCCCACTCAGTGTAACGGTAGAGACCATTCCTGATGCTCCGGCCGCCGCCCGACCGCCTCACCACGCTGTAGGCCGGACCGTTGTCGACGTCTGCTGCCGGATTGTCCAGCAGCGGCACCAAGCTGACACCTTCGTTCGCATCGGGAATCGGCAATCCGCAGAGTTCAGCCAGTGTCGGATACAGGTCAAGCAGTTCCACGGGCGCGTCGGCCACCTGTGCGACGCTTTTTTCCGGAGCGACAATGATAAAAGGTACCCGCGTGGTTTCAGCGAAGAGTGTGTGCTTGGCAACCAATCCGCCATGCTCGCCGAAGTGTTGACCATGGTCGCTGGCAAAGACGACAACCGTGTCCTTCCAGAGGTCGAGGCGGGTGAGGGCGTCCAGGAGGACACCGACACCCGCGTCCACAAAGGAGTGTGACGCATAAGCGGCAAGAATGGCCTTGCGGCGTTCGTCGTTGGTACCCACGCTTGCCCATTCCGGGTTGTTGGTCAGCGCGACTGACGGAATATCCGCTCGATCATTGGTCGGCTCACCCGATTCATGGGGCACCTTGATCTGCGCGGTCGAGTACATGTCGAAATATTTTTTCGGAACGGTCCAGGGAGTATGCGGTTTACGGAATCCCATGGCAATGAAGAACGGTTCAGGCTGGCCCTTGCGTTGCTCCAAGAGTAGGGCGACGTAGCGTGCGTTTCGCCCGTCCTGCGTATGCTCATCTAACTGGGTGGTGGCTGACCACGACAAAAGCCCAACTCCGCCTTTTGCCACGGTGGTGTAAGGGGGGGGCGTTTTGGTCAGAACGCCGTTCTCGCGGTCCAAGTCCCAGTGAAATTCACGAACGAAGGTGTCGTGGGCGATTTTTCCCACACGTGCAGTGTAATAGCCTTGATTATGGAAATACTCCGGGAGCATCACCCAGTCGGGCCCCAAGTAGGTGCGGGGATTGTCGGTGTTGTAATAGACTCGTGATGACTCCGGATAGACGCCGCTAAGCATGGACGTTCGTGAGGCATTACAGACGGGGTAGTTCGCATTGGCATTGTTGAAACGAACGCCGCGGTCGGCCAATGCATCGATGTTCGGTGATTTGACGACCGGGCTGCCGTAGCACCCCAGTTCGTCATTCATGTCATCGGTGAGGATCAACAGGACGTTTTTTGCGGGAGCTGCTTGCGTCGATGCGGCGAATGGTGCCATTGCCGCCAGTAAGCAGAGAACGAAGCGATAATGCTGATTCATAGCTCGGTATCGATCAGGTTGTTTTTTATCAGGTTGCGACATTTTAACATAATACAAGATTAAGTACTCCAACAGAATATTTTATATGGCGCTATTATGTTAAGTTACTGTTTTTAAATTGTTTTCTTTTTCGTTTGTGGCCTTGATCGTAATCCCGGCCAGCGGCATGCGTAGTCAGGGCTTCCAGCCCTGACGGTGTCAGGCCAGGATGGCCTGACTACGCACCCGGCGAGCCCAAGTGGCCGGAACCATGATCAAGGCCTCGTTTATCTCTGATCTCTTATAAACAATTGTGTTGATGTACTTAAGTCGGTCTGCTGCGCGGTGCGCACCGACTCGCGCGATGTCTATGCCCGATCAGGGCGGTGCGCATGCCTGGTAACCGGGCAAGCTCGGCGATTCAGTTGCCACCGATTAAGCCGGCGTTTCGCAGGCGGGAAGGGTGCAGGCGCTGTCGTCATCAACAATGGTCGCCGTCACCACCTTGGTGACGCCACTGGTCAGGTTCAGGCTGATGGTCTTGCCGTTCTCACGAGGCGCATCGTCGGTGATCGGTACCGCGACGGTGCGCTGGGTTTCGCGGGCCGGAAACGTCAAGCTAGGGGATGTGGCCGTGTATAGTATTCGGACGTGATAACCGGACGTAGGGGCGGGCTTCAACCCCCCCCTACATCAGGGTCTGTCTGGATATCAGGTACGAAGGCGATAATCACTTTAGAGCACGGCGCTGCCATTCGCTGTCTGGTAATTCACCTGCTCCTACTGATCGCTGCTGGCTGCGGGTGTCAGGGTGACGTTGAACATCGCCGTTCCGGCGGCCTCGATGACGCTCAGGTTCGCGGCACTGGGTACCGCCGGGCTGGTGGTGCAGAGCCCGAAGTCGGGAAGGCTCACCGCCGTTCCCACCGGTAGGCGCGTGGCTCCGGCTAGGATCACCTTATTTACGGGGGCGGTCAGGCTGAAACACGCTTTGGCCCCCGTCGCGAGCGTGAAGTCGAGCCCGTCTTGCCAAATCCCGCCCACACTCATGACATAGTTGGGCGGAGGCAGCAGGTCGCCGAATTCAAAGGAGAATCCAGTCAGACTGGCGAACGGCTGATCGGCGATCAGGCCACCCCGATAGGTCACGAACTGGCCGCCCGCCGTGGCCCGCACATGCCAGCGGTTGGTGCCGCAGTCGTTGTACAGCAGGATCACCGACTCGGTTGCCGCGGCGTAGACCGGGGTACCGCAGACCGGTGCACGGTCACCGGAGCCCTCGACCAGACGGTGGATGTGGTCGACCGGCAGTCGGGCAAAGGTGTCGACGATGCCGCTTGGCCAGTGCACTTCGAGTTCGACCGCGGTGTTGCCGGCCAGGCCGAAATGGGTGCGCACGGCATCCTGAACATAGCGGTGGACGCCGTGATTTTGCTCACGCAGCTGCACCCGGCCATCGGGGGTCGTCGCGTAGATGATGGCGCCGACGCCATCGCGCGTGGACGTCACCCCCTCCAAGTCGAGTTCTATCCAGTGGTTGGCGTTGCCCTGATTGCGAAATAACTGCTGTTCGGCGGCG
>NZ_CAIZIZ010000349.1 GCF_903933125.1 uncultured Lamprocystis sp.
CTTTCTTATCAGTCAGTTAGGGCGTAAGTGGGGCGGCTTTTCCGATGAAAAACGCAGAAAAAGCGATTTGCGCTGAAATTTTCGCCCGAAAAGCGATCTTATATAGCTGATTCTAAATGATAATAATACTTGCCCAATCTCGCATGCCCCGTCCCGCCGGGGTTGATGGGGCATACCCCGTCCGGCTTGGGGGCATGCGTCGGACCTGTGGCATGGTCAGCATGAGGTCGCCAAGGGCACCGGGTTGCACCTGGCCCGCCAGATCAAGCAGGCCGACGCGGCGGTCGCGGCGGCCCAAGCACACCTGGACGCGCAGCGCGCGGCCCAGCGGGCCGATGAGGCCTACAGCGGGACGAAGATAACCTGGCCCTCCAGGTCGCCCAGGTCATAACTCTCGACCGCCAATGCCAGATCCTCGATTGCGGCACCCAGCCCGGCGCCCGGAACGATCTCGATCACGCCCGGCATCGGTAGACCCGCATCGACCCGTTCGAAGGCGAAGCGGGTGACCGTTTGGATGTCCTGGGTCACCAGGACGCGCTGCTGCTCCGCGGCGAAAGCGAGCACCGTTCGATCATCTGCCCCGGTCAGTCCCAAAGATTGCACGCTGATCAAGTCCAGGGCTTCGAGGCGGCGTCGCAGGCCGCGAACGATATTGGCATTCAGATTTTCGTCAGCGAGGAGGCGCAGCATGGAGCGCCTCCCGCCGCGCGGCGAGCCATGCACGGACTTCGGTCGGCGGGCAACGCCGCTCGGCCTGTGCCCGGGTCTCGACCGCGGCGCGACGGCGCTGTTGCAAATACGCGTCGAGTGCGCCGCGATGGGCGAGATAATAGCCGAGCGCGGCATAGACCTCATGCAGATTCAGAGATTCGAAGCTCAGGGCGATCTCTTCGGCACTTGCCCCTTGATCGTAGCGTTCGACCAAGCTGTCGAGGGTGACTCGGGTGCCGGCGATACGCAGGACGCCATGGGCATCCTCCTGCATGGGGGGCGGATCGGTCTTGAGGGCAAGCTGCATCACAATCTCCTCTATCATGTCGCCAATTCGGGTGATTCCCTGTAAAGACGGATCCCAGTAACGTTCCGCTTCGGTACAGGGCCAAGGGTGATCGAACAGGGTCACCGTTGGTCGGCCTTGAACGTCCGGCGGGAAGCCGACCGCCTTCGGCAGCCGCACCGCCTGACTGCGGTTGCTGACGAAGACCCTGGAGTGTTCGATGGTCATGGGACGGGCTCCAGTGGCATCGCCCCGGAGTCTTAACGCGGCCACGGGATATGTCAATGGATCAGGGGAGCGGTTTCCCGACAGGTCTTCCCCGGCCGCCACCGATGTCGCCGCCACCCGTTCGGGTCTGCGTACTTCCGGGATGATGGGCCAGGCTTGCTGCGAACTTCGGCAAGAAGATGGAGCCATGGCCGGACGGGGCATTCGCCCATAGGCGCCAACTTAAGCAACCAGTTGATTTCCTGGCGTACTCAGGAACGCGATGACGGCGGCCGGGAGCGTTTGTAAGCGGCGTCGGCGTGGGCGTTCCGTTATCACCTCAAGGCATGCC
>NZ_CAIZIZ010000350.1 GCF_903933125.1 uncultured Lamprocystis sp.
CCTACGGGTTGGATTTTTCGCGGAAATCACCTTACGTTAGATTGTGGAGCAACAAAAAGTCTTTATGTTGACTCATGCCCTCATCCTAGGGGCTAAGTCCGACAGGCTGCTAGACGAGTTACCTACGATCCTCCCGCCATCACCGCCTCGATCGCGTCCGGGTCCTTGGGTGCCGCCGCGGACAGAACCTCGTTACCATCCTCGGTGATCAGCACATCGTCCTCGATCCGGATACCGATCGACCGATAGGGCGCGGGAACCGCGTCGGTCGCCGGCATGTAGAGTCCGGGCTCCACGGTCAACACCATGCCCGGCTCCAGGATACGCCAAGCGCCATTCTGCTTGTAGTGTCCGACGTCGTGCACGTCCATGCCGATCCAGTGGCCGGTGCGGTGCATGTAGTAGGGCTTGTAGGCTTCATCCTTGATCAACTGCTTCGGTTTGCCGACGAGCACGCCAAGCCGGATCAGCCCGTCGGTCAACACCTTCAGCGCTGCTTCGTGGGGGTCGATCCAGCGGTTTCCGGGACGCGCCTGGGTGATCGCCGCCCGCTGCGCCGCCAAGACCAGTTCGTAGAGTTCCCGCTGGGGCGGACTGAAGCGACCGTTGACGGGGAAGGTCCGGGTGATGTCGGAGGCGTAGCCGCCGAGCTCGCAGCCCGCATCCACCAGCACCAGATCGCCGTCCGCAAGGCGTGCGTCATTCTCCACATAATGGAGGATACAGCCGTTGACCCCGCCGCCGACGATCGTTGGATAGGCCTGAAAGCGGGCACCCTGTAGGGCACAGTGGTGCTGGAACTCGACCTCCAGCTCCGACTCGACCCGACCGGGACGGCAGCGGCGCATGAGTTGCCGATGCGCTTCGGCGGAGATCCGTGCCGCCCGGCGCATCCGCTTGATTTCGGAATGGCTTTTCCTGAGCCGCTGCTCGTGCAGCACGGCCTCGATGGTCACGAACGTCTCGGGCGGGGACGCCCCCTTGCGCACATTGGCACGCACCTGATTGACCCAGCCCAACACCCGCGCGTCGAACGCCGGATCGGCACCGATGGGATAGAAAAGCGGGTCACGCCCGTCGATCAGCCCCGGCATGAGCCCGTCAAGGTCACTCAACGGATACGCCTGGGCCGCGTGATAGGTCGCGACCGCCCCCTCCACGCCGGCCCGACGGCCGTCCCACTGCTCCCGTTCGGGGTCACGGGGACGGCAAAACAGAATGAATTCACCCTCTTTGCGGCCAGGGGCGAAGACGGCGACCGCAGCGGGCTCAGGAAACCCGGTCAGATAGGTAAAGTCGCTGGATTGGCGAAACGGGTAGTGAACGTCCCGGTTGCGTATCACCTCGGACGCGGCGGGCAGGATCGCGAGTCCGGCGGGGCCGATCGACTTGAGCAAAGCGCGGCGACGGCGCTGGAACTCGGCGGGCGTCACCGCGCCTCCTGGCGGGGGAGTCCCCGCTCGTCATGGATCAACATGGCGGCCACCCAGACGAACTCGATCAACTCGGCGAGCGCCGCTTCATCTTCCTCGCCCTCACTCAGCGCATCCAAATCCATCCGGGTGAGGGTCGCGAAATCGCTCAAGACCTCGCGGCCCTGCGCGGAGAGATCCGGCGCGGAGACCCCCAACACGCCCAGTGCGAACAGAAAGCCGCGGATCCAGTCGTACAAGGCGGTTGCCCGTTCGACCAGGGGCCGGTCGTCGGCGGGCAGCAGCAGCGTAAACCCGATATCCGGACCCTGGATCTCATCCAGGGTGCGCTGTGCCAGCGCGTGCAGCCCATCGCGCGCCGCCGCGAAGCGTGGATCGATCAGACCTGATCCCTGCGCAACGTCCAGGACCGGGGTCTGGTCAGGATCCGCCTGGGGCGTTTGCAGTAACTGGTTGAGCCAGACGCGCTCCGGGTGCGGTTCACCGCCGCAGATCAGACCGCACAGGATGCCCTGCGCCTCGCTCGGAGTCGGGGAGAGCGCGCTGATCTCGAGCAGTTGCCCGATCTGATTCCAGTTCTGATCCCCGCTCTGATGGGGGTGAATATCCGTGGCAGCCTCCGATTAGCCGGTGGGGGTCGGGCGCCGCGGTGCCCGCCTTTGTGTCGGTGGCGATCATAGCACGCGCTTCGGCCTGATTGACCCTGCCTCGCACCCCTTCTATAGTGCGTAAAATTGCTTGGGAGCCCCGCATCTTGGCCAATTTCGACATCGATCAGCTCGAACGCCGGGTGGATGGCCTGATCCACCTCTGCCGTCGCCTCCGAGAGGAAAACGCCTCCTTGCGTGCCCGCCAGGACGTTCTGGTCGCGGAGCGCGGGGAGTTGATCGAAAAAACCGAACAGGCGCGCAGTCGGGTCGAGGCCATGTTGTCGCGGCTGCGCGCGATGGAGGAGAGCCTGTGACTGAACAACCCATCGGAGTCGACATCAAGATTCTGGACAAGGACTACCGGATCGCCTGTCCGGCCGAGGAACAGAACGAACTGCTGGCCTCGGCGCGCTTCCTCGACAGCCGGATGCGCGAGATTCGCCAGACCGGACGGGTCATCGGCACCGATCGCATCGCGGTCCTGGCCGCGCTGAACATCGTCCATGAATTGCTGCAGGTGCAAAACGGACAGCCCGGCCTGGACAGGGAGCTCGCGCGGCGACTGGCCCGAGTGGAGGAGCGGATCGGGGAAGCGCTTTCCGCAGAAGCGGGTCTGGACTCGTCGAGCGAAAGGGTATAGCCTGTTCCTCAGACACCCCCTGTAGTGTTCGACCATGGCCTGGGTATTTTCTTGAGCCTAATTTGTACCCCGGGAGCATGACCCTGAGGCTGTTGCGCAAGTCCGCCCCGAGCGGAAAGCCTGAAGCCGATGCGACTGTTCCCACTTGAACCCTACGGTTCAAGAACAAAGGTTACGACGGCACCGGCGGGGGGTGTCCCCTTTTTTAGTGGTTGGATCTGTCACGCAAAGCGTTCTTAGAGCATCAAGGCGCGATCTGCGCGCGGCGCGGCGTCGACTCTCCCCCCAAGCACAACGCGACCACACCATCGCCTTGACCCGCACGCTTGGATGCGCGCCCGCCTTCCTGAACGCTCGCCGGGTCGCCGCTTACTGGCCCGCGGATGGCGAACTGGACCCCAGACCCCTCCTGGAATCAGCCATCAAACGCGGCCGACGCGGCTTTCTGCCGATGTTGCGACCTGGCAAGCGCCGTCAACTCTGGTTCCTGCGCTATCGACCCGGCGAGCCGATGCGCGCCAATCGCTTTGGCATACCGGAACCATCGAGGCGGCAACGACGACTGGCGCTCGCCTGGACACTCGACCTCATCCTGGTGCCATTAGTCGGATTCGATGCCGACTGCAACCGTCTCGGCATGGGCGGCGGCTTCTATGACCGCACCCTGAGCTTCCTGCGGCAACGCACCCGCTGGCACCGACCGCGCCTCATCGGCATTGCGCATGAATGCCAGCGGGTGGAGCGCATTCAACCCCAACCCTGGGACATCCCGCTGGACGCAGTGGCAACCGAACGGCGACTCTATCGGCGAAGCAGCAGCATCAGGTGACCAAGGCCATTAGGGAACGCCGTGGGCGTCTCGGTCGTTGTCGTTGTCGTTGTCGTAATCGAGTTTCGACACCCACGAGGATACGCTCTCGAACCGCACCGCTGCGCCGTCCGAGCGTTAAAAGCAGCTGCCTTGATCATTGCTCCGGCCGCAAGAAGACCGGCGGTCGAGGCTTTAGCGTGAAAGTCGCACAGCGACCCTGTGGGAGCGGCGTGCGAGGCTGCGTAGTCAGGGCTTCCAGCCCTGACCGTTCCAGTCCCGACGCCGTCAGGCCAGGATGGCCTGACTACGCACTTTCACAGTAAAGCCGCATCTCCAGTGCGGCAGGCCCAGACGCCGACCGGCACGATGATCGAGGCGCAAGCAGCGCAACGATACGCTGGTCCCGTGACCGGCGATTGTAGCCTGTCAAACGCCTGGCGGACTTGTCTGCCCTGGCGACATGGCGAATCGAAAGCCGATAGATATCAGGCTGCTCATGCCCACATTGAATCAATTCTCCGATTACGACAACGACAACGACTGTAATGGATCAACCGGTATCGGAGCCAGGCAAGCGCCCCGCAAAAATCCGATACGCCGGGTTATCGGTCTCATCCCAATGCGGATAGCCCAGATCGTCGAGCGAGCGGCGGAATGCGGCCTGTTCATCGGCCGGCACCGTCGCCCCCATCAGCACCCGGCCGTAGGCCGCGCCGTGGTTGCGATAATGAAACAGCGTGATGTTCCAGCGCTTGCCGAGTCCGGTCAGAAAATCGAGCAAAGCACCGGGGCGTTGTGGAAACTCGAAACGCACCAGGGTCTCGGCCGCCCCGCAGGCCGCGATGCCGGGGGCATGACCGCCCACCATGTAGCGGATGTGCAACTTGGCCGTTTCGTTGTCCGTCATGTCCAGCACCCCGAACCCCTTTTCGATGAGCCGCTCGATCAACTCGGCGCGCTCCTCATCGCCGCGGCCGAGTTCCACGCCCACGAAGACTTGGGCGCGCTGCGCATCCGCATAGCGATAATTGAACTCAGTGATCTGACGCCTGCCGATCACCCGGCAGAAGGCGAAGAAACTTCCCGGCCGCTCCGGAATCTCAACCGCCAACAGGGCCTCGCGCCGCTCGCCCAGCTCAGCACGCTCGGCGATATGCCGCAGACGGTCGAAATTCACATTGGCGCCGCTCTCGATTGCCACCAGATGCTCACCACGACAGCCGGTGCGCTCCACGTAGCGCTTCAGACCCGCCACCGCCAAGGCCCCGGCGGGCTCGGCGATACCACGGGTGTCATCGAAGATGTCCTTGATCGCGGCACAGATCTCGTCCGCGCTGACCAGGATCACCTCATCCACCCGGGTGCGTGCCAGCCGGAAGGTCTCCTCCCCGATCAGCCGCACCGCCACCCCGTCGGCGAACAGACCCACCTGCGGGAGTTCCACCCGCCGCCCGGCCGCGAGTGCCGCGTGCAGGGTCGGCGCGTCCTCCGGTTCCACACCGATGATCCGCACCTGCGGCATCAGCCACTTCACATAGGTGCTGATCCCCGCGATCAGACCGCCGCCGCCCACCGGGACAAAGATGGCATCGGGCGGCCGCGGATGCTGGCGCAGAATCTCCATGCCGATGGTGCCCTGCCCGGCAATGACCTCCGGATCATCGAAGGGATGAACGAAGGTCAACCCACGTTCCGCCACCAACTCCATCGCATGCGCATAGGCGTCGTCATAGGAATCACCGAAGAGCACCGCCTTACCGCCCAAGGCACGCACGGATCGGACCTTGATGGCCGGGGTGGTCCGGGGCATGACGATGGTAGAGGCGACCCCCAGCCGCGCCGCCCCCAGGGCCACACCCTGCGCATGGTTGCCCGCACTGGCCGCGATCACCCCGCGGGCGCGTACCTCCGGGCTCAGGTGCACCAGCTTGTTATAGGCCCCACGCAGCTTGAACGAGAACACCGGCTGCAAGTCCTCGCGCTTGAGAAACACCTGATTGCCCAGGCGCGACGACAGTTGAGCGGCCAGGGTGAGGGGCGTTTCCCGGGCGACCTCGTAGACCCGCGCCTTCAGGATCCGTTCGATGTAGCGTTCCGGCATGCATAAACCTTCAGCGGCGAGAGGTGCGGAAGTGGCTATGATACCCCTTGGTTCATCGTCGGATTCAGCGAGGTCCATCCATGCAACAAGACGAGCAAAAGAAACAGGCGGCCCAGGCGGCCTTGGCCTATGTGGAAGGCGGCATCATCGGCGTGGGCACCGGCTCCACGGTCAATCACTTCATCGACGCGCTGGCGACCATCAAGGGCCGGATCGACGGCGCCGTGTCCAGCTCCGAGGTCTCCACGACACGCCTGAAAGGCCACGGCATCCCGGTCTATGACCTCAACGGCGTGGGCGATCTAGCGCTCTATGTAGACGGCGCCGACGAGACCAACCGTCAGTTACAGCTCATCAAGGGCGGCGGCGGGGCCTTGACGCGCGAGAAAATCGTGGCGGCGGCAAGCGCGCGCTTTGTCTGTATCGCCGATGAGACCAAACTGGTGGACGTACTCGGCCGCTTCCCGCTGCCGGTGGAAGTCATCCCCATGGCACGCAGCCTGGTCGCCCGGCAACTGGTTCAACTGGGCGGCACCCCGGTGTGGCGTGAGGGCTTCGTCACCGACAACGGCAACCTGATCCTGGATGTCCACCACCTGAGCATCCTGGAGCCCGCCAAACTGGAGCAGCAGATCAACAATCTGCCCGGCGTGGTGACGGTCGGGATCTTCGCCTTGCGGCCAGCCGATGTGCTGATCCTGGGGACGCCTCAGGGACCAAAGACGCTGAAGGTGGAGTGACCGCGGCGGGCTTGTTGTGTTTTTTGGCGAGCTTGGCGCCTTGATCGTCGCTCCGGCCGAACCGGTCACCCGGATTTGGATTTGTCCACAGATGTCACAGATGAACACAGATGAAGAAAACATCTGTGTCGGGTGGCCCCGCCGACAGCGAGGCTGGTGGTGGATGCGCTACGCTTATCCACCCTACGAAACCGACTCCGCTGTAGGGTGGATAAGGCGCGCCGCTCGGTGTCAGGGACCTGGCACAGCGGTCGCGCGCGCCGCATCCACCAGGGGGATCGCGGGTTGCCGCCCAAATATGGAATTGCCGCCCATCGACTCCGCTTAGCCTCAACACAAAAAAACGGGGCCCGAAGGCCCCGCTTTTAGTCCATCCCTGGCCGCCCGCAGGCGGGCTTCTACATCATCAGAAGCTGTGCATCATGCCGATCGAGAAGCCGCTCCAGTCCGCATCCTCAATGTTATCCGTAACCTGCGTGTATTGGACGAACGCGAAGGTGCGCTTGCTGAAGTTGTAGTCATATCCGACGGCCCAAGAACTCTTCTCGTTGTTCTGGACCAGGATGCTGTCGGCGAAGTACTCACCCAAGGCGCTCGATGGGCAGGTGTAGCGGAAGCCAACGTTGTTCGGATCGGCGCAACGGTTCAGGTCGGCACGGCCCCACATCGCCTTGATCATGTTGTTGCCGAAGGCATAGCCGGCCTGCACCTGGAAGAAATTGCCGTCGGCGTCTTCCGGGGCACCCAGGATGTGCTCACGATCTTCATAGATCGCGGTCAGGCTGAAGCCGTTCCAGTCCAGCAGGCCCAAGCCAACACGCCACTTGTTGTCCGCCTCGGCGGTCATGCCGACGCCGTACAGCAGCTCGTAATTGGCGTTGTCAGACGCAAAGTTCTCGGCCTCCAGCGACTCGTAGGCAACCGATCCATAGAAAGGTCCATTCTTATAGATCGCCGCCAGGGAGTAGGCGCCAGCCAGGGAGTCTTCATTTTCGTTGAACACGCCAAGCGCGGTCGCGCCGCCCTGCGGAACAATGGCCGCCATGAACTGGAAGCCGCTCCAGCTCGGGGACACATAGGCCACCGCGCTGTCGGCACGCAGATCCTGGTAGCCGATCGTGTTGTTGTAGTCCGCCAGGGTGTCGGAGAAGAGATCCAGCTTACCGGTGGAGATCTTCAGCGGGGTGTCGTGACGACCAATCAAGAAGGTACCCCAGTCGCCGGCCAGGCCAACGAAGGTGTTCCGGAAGGCAAAACCGTCAGCGCGGTTACCATTGGCGATATTGGCATCGCGGTAAGCATTGGTCATGTCGACGCCGAGTTCGATCTGGTACACCGCCTTCAGACCGTTACCCAGATCTTCAGAGCCCTTGACGCCGAGGCGCGAGGCGGGTCCGAACCAGCTCTGGTCCATGCCCCAACCCTTGAAGGACTGACCGGCCCGGAAGGCCCCGGTCGCTGCCGATGCGACCGCAAGCTGCTCCAGCGTTGCAAGCCGCGCCACTCCGGCCATGTATTGACTCTCGGTGATCTTACCGAGCGCGAAATTCTGGTCCATCAGGTCAAACTGGTTGGTAAAGTACCCGTCCAGCGACGTGAACCCCGCCGCCGCCCCATTGCTCGCGAAGGCATCCTCTTGCGCCATCGCAATGTTCGCGATCTGGGTGGCGCGCTCTGGGCTGTTCACGGGAAACAGGTTGGGGTTGGTGCTATACAGATTCGCGGCTGCGACACCGGCTGCCTGCGCCTGTGCCTGAGTCCTACCCGAATTCAGAGCGGCTGTCGCGGCGTCGTAGTAGGCAGCCGTCGCTTCGTTACTCAGGTTTGCTGTCGTCAAACTTCCCAAGCCGGCGGCAGAGGTTCCGACCGGGTTTAAGCTACCAAAATTGACGCCGGTGTTGTAGGTCCCAGCCCCCTTGAACGTCAACATGCTGAACGTGGGGCCAACCTGCCGTCCGGGACGGAAGAAGGTGGCGTTCTGCTCGACATCGATATAGTCAAGCGAAACATTGACCTTGCCGTACATGATGGCTTCGGCAGAGGCGATGGCCGGGACGGCCATGGCGGCAGCGACTGCCAGGGTGAGTAACTTCTTGTTCATCGGGATCTCCGCTGTTGTGGATTTAGCAACAAGGACTGCATAAACCAAAAGCAATCGTGCTTTGCAGGGCTAATCATAGAGGACGCACGCGCCCTTTGCAACACGATCGAGAAAAAAAAGAGACACCCGTGACAAATGTTGCGTTTTCGGCACAAAAAGCAGGGGCTCGACCCCCACAGCAATTCCAGATCTGGGTGGCCACCGTCGGCAGCGTGCCGACGGCGAGGTCGATGGTGGATGCGCTGCGCTGATCCACCCTACAAAACCGGCTCCGTGTAGGGCGGATAAGGCGCGCGGCTCGGGTGTCAGGGACCCGGCACGGCGGTCGCGCGCGCCGCATCCGCCTATTTAAGGATCGGCTGATACCGCCCCAACCTGGAATTACTGCGACCCCATGTCATCGGCCGGCCGCCAGACCAGGGCGTGGCGCACTGGCGCGACATCGTGCCTTAGTTAACTACCCGACGCACCAGGTAGGTGTAAATTAAGCTTACGCACGATGGCACAAACCTGGCCAAATACTTGATAGTTGACAGACCAATCCGACATCAATCTGTCTTGCAAGCCATTGTTTACGATTTTATCTTTGTCTTTTCCAGACTCTTGGCCCGGCGTTTGCATTTGAGTGCTGCGCGCCCAGCCCCGGCGATCGCCGGCGGCCGACACCTTGAGGGGATGAGCACATGCCGACCACCGAGACCTTCTATGAGGTCATGCGGCGCCAGGGGATCACCCGCCGCAGTTTCCTGAAGTTCTGTAGCCTCACGACCGCGGCCCTGGGTCTGAGCCCGGCGACCGCCGCCGAAGTCGTGGCGGCCATGGAGACCAAACCGCGCATCCCGGTGCTGTGGCTCCACGGACTGGAGTGCACCTGTTGCTCGGAGTCCTTCATCCGCTCGGCCCACCCGCTGGTGAAGGACGTGGTGCTGTCGATGATCTCGCTGGACTACGATGACACCATCATGGCCGCCTCGGGCCACCAGGCCGAGGCGATCATCCAAGAGATCCGTGAGAAGTACCGGGGCAACTATATCCTGGCCGTCGAGGGCAACCCCCCGCTCAACCAGGACGGCATGTCCTGCATCATCGGCGGGCGCCCCTTCCTCGAACAGCTCAAAGAGGCCGCCGCCGACTGCAAGGCGGTGATCGCCTGGGGCTCCTGCGCCTCCTGGGGCTGCGTGCAGGCGGCGCATCCCAACCCCACCCACGCGGTGCCGATCAACCAGGTCATCCACGACAAACCCATCATCAAGGTGCCGGGCTGCCCGCCGATCGCGGAGGTGATGACCGCGGTCATTACCTACATGCTGACCTTCGAGCGCATTCCGGAACTGGACCGTCAGGGCCGGCCCAAGATGTTCTACGGCCAGCGTATCCACGACAAATGTTACCGCCGGCCCCACTTCGACGCCGGCCAGTTCGTGGAGAGTTGGGACGACGAGGGCGCGCGCCGCGGCTATTGTCTCTACAAGATGGGCTGCAAGGGACCGACCACCTATAACGCCTGCTCCACCGTGCGCTGGAACAACGGCGTGTCCTTCCCGATCCAGTCCGGCCACGGCTGCATCGGCTGCTCCGAGGACGGCTTTTGGGACAAGGGCAGTTTCTACGACCATGTGACCGACACCCGGGTCTTCGGCATCGAGGCCAACGCGGATCGCGTCGGTCTGGTCGCGGCCGGCACCGTGGGCGCGGCCGTGGCCGCCCATGCGGCGGTCTCCGCCATCAAGCGCATCAGCAAACCGGCCGAGTTCGGCGACAGTGAGCCCGGCGAGAGCAAGAAACAGACAGGGGACCGTTCATGAGCATCCAGACCCCCAACGGCTTCACCCTGGACAATTCCGGCACCCGCATCGTCGTGGACCCGGTGACCCGCATCGAGGGTCATCTGCGCTGCGAGGTGAACCTGGACGAAAACAATGTGATCCGCAACGCGGTGTCCAGCGGCACCATGTGGCGCGGGCTCGAGGTCATCCTTAAGGGCCGTGACCCGCGCGACGCCTGGGCCTTTACCGAGCGGATCTGCGGTGTCTGCACCGGCACCCATGCCCTGACCTCGGTGCGGGCGGTGGAGGACGCGCTCGGCATCCAGATCCCGGAGAACGCCAACTCCATCCGCAACATCATGCAGTTGACGCTCCAGTCACACGACCACCTGGTGCACTTCTATCACCTGCACGCGCTCGATTGGGTGGATGTGGTCTCGGCACTCAAGGCCGACCCCAAGGCGACGTCCACCCTGGCCCAGTCGATCTCGGCCTGGCCGCAATCCTCACCGGGCTGGTTCAGAGATGTCCAGAACCGGCTCAAGCGCTTCGTGGAGTCGGGGCAACTCGGCCCCTTCATGAACGGCTATTGGGGCAATCCGGCGTACAAACTGCCGCCGGAGGCCAACCTGATGGCGGTTGCCCACTATCTGGAGGCGCTCGACTTCCAGCGCGAGATCGTCAAGATCCACACCGTCTATGGCGGCAAGAACCCCCACCCCAACTGGCTGGTAGGCGGGGTCCCCTGCGCGATCAATGTCGACGGCACCGGGGCCGTGGGCGCGATCAACATGGAGCGACTGAATCTGGTGTCGTCCATCATCGACCGCACCATCGACTTTATCGATCAGGTCTACATCCCGGATCTGCTGGCCATTGCGTCCTTCTATAAGGACTGGACCTTCGGCGGCGGGCTCTCCAGCCAATCCGTGATGTCCTACGGCGACATCCCGGAACGGGCCAATGACAATTCCGCGGCCAACCAACTCCTGCCGCGCGGGGCCATCATCAACGGCAACCTGAGCGAGGTCCATGAGGTGAATCTGCGCGACCCCGAGCAGATTCAGGAGTTCGTTGCCCACTCCTGGTACAGCTACAAGGATGAAAACAAGGGCCTGCACCCCTGGGACGGCGTGACCGAACCCAACTTCGTGCTCGGCCCCAACACCAAGGGCACGCGCACCAACATTCAGGAGATCGACGAGGGCGCAAAATATTCCTGGATCAAGGCGCCGCGCTGGCGCGGCCATGCCATGGAGGTCGGTCCGCTGGCCCGCTGGGTGATCGGCTACGCTCAGGGCACCCCGGAGTTCAAGGAGCCGGTCGAGAAGGTGCTGACCGATCTGAATCTCCCGGTCGCCGCGCTCTTCTCCACCCTGGGGCGCACCGCCGCCCGCGGTCTGGAAGCCTCCTGGGCGGTGCACAAGCTGCGCTATTTCCAGGACAAACTGGTCGCCAACATCAAGGCCGGCGACAGCGCCACCGCCAACATCACCAAATGGGACCCGGACACCTGGCCGCGCGAGGCCCGCGGGGTCGGGACCACCGAGGCCCCGCGCGGCGCGCTCGGACACTGGATCGTCATCAAGAACGGACGCATCGAGAATTATCAGGCGGTGGTGCCCACCACCTGGAACGGTTCGCCGCGTGACCCGGCGGGCAACATCGGCGCGTTCGAGGCGGCGCTGTTGAACACCCCGGTGGCGGTGGCCGATCAGCCGTTGGAGATCCTGCGCACCCTGCACAGCTTCGACCCCTGCCTGGCCTGCTCGACCCATGTCATGAGCCCGGATGGGCAGGAACTGACGCGGGTCAAGGTGCGGTGAGGCGGGGCCCCGACGCGGGTCATGAATACAATCGTTGTCGTTGTCGTAATCGGCCTTGATCGTAATCCCGGCCAGCGGCGTGCGTAGTCAGGGCTTCCAGCCCTGCCAATGTCAGGCCAGGATGGCCTGACTACGTACCCGGCGAGCCCAAGTGGCCGGAATTCTGATCAAGGCCCATCTTCGCGGGGATCATCAACTCGATTACGATTACGACAACGACAACGACAACGAAAGAGACACTAACGGCGTTCCCTAGTGGATTTGTTTCGCCTATTCACGAACAGTTCCCTCACCCCCGTTGCCGCGGAGATCACCATCGATGAACACCGCCGTTCCGACCGTCAAGCGCACCGCGGTCTATGTCTATGAGGCCCCGCTGCGCGCCTGGCATTGGATCAATGCCCTGTCACTCACCGTGCTGGCCGTTACCGGCTATCTCATCGGCAGCCCGCTGCCGACGTTGTCGGGGGAGGCCAGCGACCATTATCTCATGGGGTACATCCGCTTCGCCCATTTCGCCGCGGCTTACATCTTCGCGGTGGGTTTCCTTTTCCGGCTCTATTGGGCCATGGTGGGCAACCGCTGGTCGCGCCAGCTCTTCGCCCTGCCGTTCTGGCGGCGGCGCTTCTGGAACGAGCTCTGGCATGAGGTGCGCTGGTACGCCTTTCTGGAGCAGGAGCCACGCAAATATATCGGGCATAACCCGCTTGCTCACCTGTTCATGGTGGTCATCATCACGGTCGGCGGCATCGTGATGATGTTCACCGGGTTCGCGCTCTACTCCGAGCAGACCGGACTCGGCAGTTGGCAGGACCGCTGGTTCGGCTGGGTCATCCCCTTCGTGGGACAAAGCCAGGACGTGCGCATGTGGCATCACTGGGGCATGTGGATCATCGCGATCTTCGTCATGCTGCATGTGTATACCGCCATCCGCGAGGATATCCTGTCGCGGCAGAGCCTGATCAGCACCATGATCAGCGGCTGGCGGATGTTCAAGGATGATCGCCCGTAGGATGGGTTGAGCGCAGCGAAACCCATCTGAAAAATAAACGGAGAAGTGAGATGAAGAATGACCCGAACATCCTGATCCTGGGCATCGGCAATGTCCTGTGGGCCGATGAGGGGTTCGGCGTGCGGGCGGTCGAAGCCTTGGCCGCAGCTTATCGCTTCGGCCCCAACGTGCGACTGCTGGACGGCGGAACCCAGGGGATCTATCTGGTGGATCAGGTGCGCTGGGCGGACGTGCTGGTGGTCTTCGATGCGGTGGATTACGGTCTGCCGACGGGGACGCTCAAACGGGTCGAGGGCGCCGAGGTTCCCAAGTTCATGGGCGCCAAGAAGATGAGCCTGCATCAGACCGGCTTCCAGGAGGTGCTGGCACTCGCTGACCTGCTGGGCGAGTCTCCGCAGCATCTGTTATTGATCGGCGTGCAGCCGGTCGAACTCGACGATTTCGGCGGGAGCCTGAGACCCGAAGTCAAGGCGTGCATCGCGCCCGCCATCGCGCTTGCCCACGACTATCTCGCTGGATTCGGCGTGCACGCCGAGCGCATGGACGAGGCGTCGGACAGCACTCGGCCGCACGCCCATGATCTGCCGGACCCGGCCCTGGCACTGAATGCCTACGAATCCGGCCGACCCAGCGCCGCCAGCGCCTATCGCCACGGCGATCCGCGGGTGCTGCCCGCGGCAGTGGCCTGCTGATGTGCATCGGCGTCCCCATGCAGGTCATCGAGGCCGGCCCCTATTGGGCCTGGTGCCAGGGGCCCGATGAGCGTATCCAGGTCGACACCCGGCTGGTCGGGGCGCAGCGCGTGAATGCCTGGCTGCTGGTCTTCCAAGGGGCGGCCCGGGAGGTCTTGACCGAAACCCGCGCCCGACTGGTGCTGGACGCCCTGGCCGCGCTCGACGCCGCCGCGGCCGGCCAACAATTCGACCACCTCTTTCCGGACCTGGTGGGACGCGCGCCGCAACTGCCCGAGTTCCTGCGCGTTGCCCAAGCGGGCCTTGATCGTAATCCCGGCCAGCGGCATGCGTAGTCAGGGCTTCCAGCCCTGACGGGGTCAGGCCAGGATGGCCTGACTACGCACGCCGGAATCTTGATCGAGGCTCACAAGCGAACAGCTGACCGCTCGTCCCCTGTTGCAACCAATCATCGCCCCCGGAGCCGCGCCCATGTTCCCCATCCCGCTGACGACCGGACTCGCTGGCCCAGGCACGCCGCCGCCTGGCCCGGACGAGGCGACCCTCGACTATCTGCCCATGCCCAAGACAATGGCGACCTACCAGCCCCCCCTACTGCCGGCGGCGGAGGACCTCAGCGTCTGCGGCGCCGCATTGGCCGTGCTGGAGCGGCTGCTGCAGGCGCTCGCCGCCCATCGCGTGGAGGATCCGCCGGTGATGATCGACCTGGCCGACCTGGACCTGACCAACCGCACGCTGCTCGAGCAGACCCTGGGCGAGGGCGAGGTCAGCGCACTGATCGGCGGCCCGCGGGCCGCGCGCATCCGGGAAACCCGGTTGGCCGGCGTCTGGTGGGTTCATGCGGTCGGACCCCAGGGCACCCTGACGTCGACTCATCATCTGGAGGTTGCGGATCTGCCGGGCCTGATTCGCGCCGAAGCCTTTCGCGAAGCGCTCCCGGCGGCACCCATCCCGGATCCCTGGCCCGCGGGCGTGATGAATGCGCCAGGCGTGCTGGTGGAGGTCAATGCGCAGGCCGCCCGCTATCGGCCGGGAGACCTGTCCCATGTGGTGAATCTGACCTTGCTGCCGCAGACCGAGCAGGACCTGCACTGTCTCGATCAGATCCTGGGCACCGGGTCCGTGACCTTGTCGTCGCGCGGCTACGGAAGCTGCCGGGTCTGCGCCGCCCGGGTTGCGAACGTCTGGCGGGTGCAGCATTTCAACTCGGAGGACCGTCTGATCCTCAACACCGTTGAGGTGACGGCCGCCCCAACCGCCGTGCTGGCCGCCCAGGAGGACATCGACGACAGCGCGGGTCGGCTCGCCGAGATCCTGGAAGCCCTGCGGTGCGGGTGAGGCGCCGCTGAGGTTCTATTCACGCCCGGAGATCCGATCGGACTTATAATACCCGCTTTACCACTGCAACTCCCTGGCGTTCGATGGTCCAACATGTACCAGAAGCCCTCACCGACCGCACGCCGACGCTGACGACAGCCGCCGGAACGCGCCCGGACCGGTCCGCCTCGCACAGCGTCGGTTGCCGCCGACGACTCCTGCGCACCGTGTCGGGCGGGCGTAACTGAGGCATGGCCGACGCGTGCCCGACGCTCCGGCCGACCGTCCTGCTGGTGGATGACGAGGTCTTATCACTGGATACCCTTAACCGTACGCTTGATGAGGAATTCGACTGCCGCACCGCCACCAGCGCCGCGGAGGCCGAACGCTGCCTGGAGCAGGACGATATCCGTGCCGTCATCTCGGATCAGCGGATGCCGGAGATGAGCGGTGTCGAGTTTCTCGCACGGGTCCGCGAGCGCTGGCCCGAGGTCGTGCGCATGATCCTCTCCGGCTACACGGACGCCGACGACCTGATCGACGGCATCAACCGCGCCGGCATCTATCAGTTCATCAGCAAACCCTGGCACCCCGATCAGCTCTTGCTCACCGTGCGCAATGCCTGCCGCTTGCACCAACTCCAGCGGGAAAACGCATTCCTGGCGCTGGAAATGAAGGTCATGACGCCCACCCTGGAGCAGCGGATGGAACATCGCCGCGCCCAGCTCAAGCGCAACTTCCGACTCGACAACATCATCCGCGGACCGCAGAGCCCCTTGAACCGGGTCTGCGAACAGGTTGCGCAGGTCGCCCTCTACGACGTGCCGGTGCTCCTCACCGGTGAGTCCGGCACCGGCAAAGAGCTGTTCGCCCGCGGGCTCCATTACAACAGCCCGCGGGCCGACAAGCCGTTCGTGGCGGAAAACTGCGCCGCGCTCGCCGATGACATTCTCGAGAGCGAGCTGTTCGGCCATGAGCGCGGCGCCTTCACCGGGGCCATCAACGCCCGCATCGGGCTGTTCGAACAGGCCGACGGCGGGACCATCTTCCTGGACGAGATCGGCGAGGTCTCCACGGCTTTTCAGGTCAAGCTCCTGCGCGTCCTTCAGGAAGGCGAGGTCCGACCGGTCGGCAGCAACCGCCGTCGCCGGGTGGACGTGCGCGTGGTCGCGGCCACCAACCGGGAGCTGGCGCAGGACATCCGGGTCGGACGCTTCCGCGAAGACCTGTTCTACCGCCTGGCCGGGGTCTGCCTGCACCTGCCGCCCTTACGCGAGCGCCGGGTCGACATCCCGCTCATCGCCCGCGCCCTATTGAGCGAACTGGTCCATACCCTGGACAAACCGTGTCGCGGCTTCAGCGACGACCTGCTGGAATGCCTCAAGGCCTACGACTGGCCGGGTAATGTGCGCGAGATGCGCAACGAGATCCAACGTATGCTCATCATGGCCCCGACGGACCAGTTGGGAACCGAGTTGCTCGACCCGCGCGTACGCCGGGGCCTCGCCCTGGACAAAAGCGACGTGCTCGGAGCGACCCGCGACAGCCCCATATCAGGCAACGCCAGACCGGGCACGGGCGGACTCAAGGAACAGGTCGAGGCCTTGGAGGAACAGTTGCTGCGCGAGGCACTGACCCGCCACGGCTGGAACAAGAGCCGGGCGGCGGACGCCTTGGGGCTGTCCCGCATGGGCTTGCGCAACAAGCTGGAACGGTATGGACTGCCTGCTAACCTACCTGGAAACCCTTAGGACGAGCGTTTAGTATTATCTTCCCCGCGACCACGCCCTTGACGGAAGCCAACCAGAACCCTGGGCACCGCTGATTCACCACCACCACCCGAAAGACAGAGGAAATACGAGATGTCAGACGAGAAGGTCTATCCAGTTCCCGCGGCCATCGCGGCCAAGGCGCACATCAACGCCGAAAAATACGAGGTCATGTACAAGCAGTCGATCGAGAATCCGGATGCGTTCTGGGCCGCACAGGCCGAGCAGTTCGTCAGCTGGTTCAAGCCCTGGGACGCGGTGACCGACTGGAGCTTCGACGCGGAGAACCTGCACATCAACTGGTTCAAGGGCGGCAAGCTCAACGTTTCCTACAACTGCCTGGACCGCCACCTGGAAACACGCGGCGATCAGGTCGCGATCATCTGGGAGGGTGACAACCCGGCGGAAGACCGCAAGATCACCTACCGCGAACTGCATGCGGAAGTCTCCAAATTCGCCAACGTGCTGAAGGCCAGCGGGGTGAAGAAGGGCGACCGGGTGTGCATCTATCTGCCGATGATCCCGGAAGCGGCGGTCGCGATGCTCGCCTGCACCCGTGTCGGCGCGGCCCACTCCATCGTGTTCGGCGGTTTCTCCCCGGACAGCCTGCGCGACCGTATCCTCGACTCCGACTGCCGGGTGGTTATCACCGCCGATGAGAGCATGCGCGGCGGCCGCAGTGTGCCGCTGAAGAAGAATGTGGACACCGCGCTGCAGGAATGCCCGAACGTCGGCAGCGTGCTCGTGGTGCGCCGCACCGGCGGCAATGTCGCCTGGACCGCCGGCCGCGACCGTTGGTACCACGAGGAAATGGCCAAGGCGGACGCGGTCTGCGAGCCTGAGCAGATGGACGCTGAAGACCCGCTCTTCATCCTCTACACCTCCGGCTCCACCGGCAAGCCAAAGGGTGTGATGCACACCACCGGCGGCTATCTGGTCTTTGCCGCCATGACCCACAAGTACACCTTCGACTACCAGGAAGGTGAAATTTTCTGGTGTACGGCGGACGTGGGCTGGGTTACCGGACACACCTATATCGTCTACGGCCCGCTGGCCAACGGCGCCACGTCGCTGATGTTCGAGGGCATCCCCAACTACCCGGACATGTCGCGCTTCTGGGAAGTGGTCGACAAGCATCAGGTCAACATCTTCTACACCGCGCCCACCGCCATCCGCTCGCTGATGCGCGCGGGCGAAGACCCGGTCAAGAAAACCTCGCGCAAGTCACTGCGCATTCTGGGTTCCGTGGGTGAACCGATCAACCCGGAAGCCTGGGAGTGGTACCATCGGGTGGTCGGCGACGAGCGCTGCCCGATCGTTGATACCTGGTGGCAGACCGAGACCGGCGGTCACCTGATCACCCCGCTGCCCGGCGCCACGGCGCTCAAGCCCGGCTCCGCCAGCAAGCCGTTCTTCGGCGTGGTGCCGGCGCTGGTCGACGCGGCCACCGGCGCCCTGATCGAGGGCCCCGGCGAGGGCGCGCTGATCCTCACCCAGCCCTGGCCGGCGATCATGCGCAGCGTCTACGGCGATCATCAGCGCTTTGTCGACACCTACTTCAAGCAGTACCCCGGGTCCTACTTCACCGGTGACGGCGCACGCCGCGACAAGGACGGCTACTACTGGATCACCGGGCGCATCGACGACGTGCTGAATGTATCCGGCCACCGCCTGGGTACCGCCGAGATCGAATCCGCCCTGGTGCTGCATCCGCATGTGGCGGAGGCGGCCGTGGTCGGCTATCCCCACGACATCAAGGGGCAAGGCATCTATGCCTACGTGACACCCATGGCCGGCGTGGAGCCAACCGACGCGCTCAAGAAGGAACTGGTGGCCATGGTGCGCACCGAGATCGGACCCATCGCCATCGTCGACATCATCCAGTGGGCGCCGAGCCTGCCGAAGACCCGCTCGGGCAAGATCATGCGCCGTATCCTGCGCAAGATCGCCGCCAACGAGATCGACTCACTGGGCGACACCTCGACCTTGGCCGACCCGACCGTGGTCAACGACCTGATCGAGAACCGCGCGAACAAATAGGTCTAGACTGTCATGCGGACACCCCGCGCCGTCCGGGCGCGGGGTCACCGCCCTGAACCATAAATTTACCAGAAAGTGTACTTTCAGCGCCGATCATCGTTACTTCAAGACGCACTTTCACTTTGCATTTGTCCGAGGTCAGCTTGAGTTCTTATTGCCGCGTGGGCGTCTTCGTCGACGCCGAGAATGTCCGCTACAATGGCGGTTACCAGATGCGTTATGATGTTTTGCGCCGCTTCGCCGCCCGTGGGGACGGTATCTTGCAGCGCCTCAACACCTACATGGCCTATGATGAGGAACGCGCCAAAGAGGACACGGAGTACCGCAAGAAGTCCCGTACCTACCAGCAGATGGTGCGTGACTTCGGCTGGAAAATCACGGTTAAACTGGTGCGCCGGTACACCGACGAGGCCGGCAACGTGACCACCAAGGCCAACGCCGACCTCGACATGGCGGTCGATGCCATGCTGCAGGCCGATAAATTGGATCAGGTTCTCCTGGTCACCGGTGACGGCGATTTCATACAGGTCGTGAACGCCCTGCAAAACAAGGGCTGTCGGGTGGAACTGATCGGTTTCAAGAACGTCTCCCGCCAGCTCCAGCAGGAAGTGGATGCGTTCTACTCCGGTTTCCTGATTCCCGACCTGCTGCCCGTTTCCTATGAGCCGCGGAACGACTGGGGCAAGCCAGCCTCATGTGTACGCGGCGTCTGCACCAAGTGGATTGCCGACAAGGGTTACGGGTTCCTGCGCATCATGGACCACATTTCTCCCGACCTGTGGATCACCGACCCGCGGGCGGAGGGCTCGCCCTACACCAGCGTCTTCTGTCATGTCAATGAATTAGCTGACGATGTCACCGAGGATCAACTGATGAACCGGGAGACCATCCTGGAGTTTTATGTCAATGAGAGTGAACAGAAAGACAACGGCCTGGTGGCCAACAACGTAAGGCTCGCATTTTCGGTCAACAGGTAACACACTGGTGTCGTCGCGGCGGCCACCGGATGGCCGCTCGCGCGGCAAAAAGCGGGTGATGGCCACCCGCAAGAACGTAGCCGACCCGATAGCACAGGCAGCCAATGGCGACCAATCCGACCACCATGAAACCCTCGGGCCTCGCCTGGCGTTTGGTCCGGGACCGCCTGCTCACCGAGGAGCAGGCCAACTTCGCGATCACCGAGTCGCTGCGCCGCCACGAACCCTTTATCCGTTATCTGGTCGAGCAGAAGATGCTCGACAGCCGCCGCATCGCCATTGCGGCCTCCCATGAGTTCGGTGTTCCGCTGCTGGATCTGGCCGCGATCGATCTCGCCGATCTGCCTCTGACCCTGGTCGACGAGAAGCTGATCCGCAAGCATCGGGCGCTGCCCTTGTTCCGCCGCGGCAACCGCATCTTCCTGGCCCTGTCGGACCCGACCAACGATCAGGCACTGGAAGAAATCCGCTTCAACACGGGGCTCGCGACCGACGCCGTGCTGGTCGAGGAGGACAAACTCGCCGCCGCCATCGACCGCGCCATCGATGCCCAGGACACCACCATGACTGACCTCATGGATACGGACCTGGATAACCTGGATATCGCCAACGAGGATGAGGAGCAGCGCGACGACTCGGATGTGAACGTGGACGATGCCCCGGTGGTGCGCTACGTCAACAAGATCCTGGTGGACGCCATCACCAACAGCGCCTCCGATATCCACTTCGAACCCTACGAGAAATACTTCCGCATCCGCTTTCGCCAGGACGGGCTGCTGCGCGAGGTCGCCAACCCGCCGCTGAACATCGCGGGGCGCTTGGTGGCGCGCCTCAAAGTCATGTCGCGAATGAACATCGCGGAACGCCGGGTGCCCCAGGACGGGCGCATCAAGCTGAAACTGAGCCGCACACGTGATATCGACTTCCGCGTCAACACCCTGCCTTGCCTGCACGGCGAAAAGGTCGTCTTACGGATACTCGACTCATCGTCGGCGCAAGTCGGTATCGATGCGCTGGGCTTCGAGCCTGAGCAACGCGACGCCTTTCTCTCCGCCATCGCCAAGCCGTACGGCATGATCCTGGTCACCGGACCGACCGGCTCCGGAAAGACCGTCTCCCTCTACAGCGCGATCAACATTCTCAACAAGCCGGAGGTCAACATCTCCACGGCCGAGGATCCGGTGGAGATTCAGGTGCCGGGGATCAATCAGGTCAATGTCAACACCAAGACCGGGTTGACCTTCCCCGCCGCCTTGCGCGCGTTCCTGCGGCAGGATCCGGATATCGTCATGGTCGGCGAGATCCGCGACCTGGAGACCGCTGAGATCGCGGTCAAGGCGGCCCAGACCGGCCACCTGGTTCTCTCCACGCTGCATACCAACGATGCCCCGCAGTCACTGACGCGACTCGCGAACATGGGCGTCGCACCGTTCAATATCGCGTCCGCGATCCTGCTGATCATGGCGCAACGCCTGACCCGGCGGCTCTGTCCACACTGCAAACAGCCCGAGGACGTGCCGCGCGAAGCCCTGCGTGAGGAGGGCTTCACGGATGAAGAGATCGAGGAAGGCATCACCATCTTCCGCCCGGTCGGTTGCCAACGCTGCAATAAGGGCTATAAGGGACGGGTCGGTATCTTTCAGGTCATGAAAGTGTCGGAGACGATCGGCCGGCTCATCATGGAGGGCGGCAATTCGCTGCAATTGGCGGATCAGGCCGCCCGCGAGGGCGTCGCCGACTTGCGCCAATCCGGGCTGCGCAAGGTCAAGGCCGGGGTGACCAGCCTGGAAGAGATCAATCGCGTCACCAAAGACTAACCACAGACTAAACCACAGACTCACCACGTCACGCGACGCACCAAGTCATTTCACTAAGTCACTGAACGCCCATGGCACTCGCTGCAACCCAAAAACCCAAGCCGCAACACAAGGCCCCGCCCAAGGTCGAAAAGGCGTACGTCTTTGCCTGGGAGGGCACCGACCGACGCGGCGGCCGGGTCAAGGGCGAAACGCGCGCGCCCAGCATCACCGTGGTGCGGGCCGATCTGCGCCGCCAGGGAGTCAACCCCACCAAGGTCACCAAGAAGGCCCGGCCGCTCTTCAGCGGGCGTAAGAAAATCGGTGCTGGAGATATTGCCATCTTCAGCCGCCAACTCGCCACCATGATGACCGCCGGGGTACCGCTGGTTCAGGCCTTCGACATCGTTGGCCGGGGACATGAAAATCCGGCGATGCAGGATTTGATCCTCTCGATCAAGCAGGATATCGAAAGCGGCACGGCGATGGCGGAGGCGCTGGGCAAACAACCGCTGTATTTCGACGATCTGTTCTGCAATCTGGTCGCTGCCGGCGAACAGGCGGGCGTGCTCGACATCCTGCTGGACAAGATCGCGACCTACAAAGAGAAGACCGAATCGATCAAGGGCAAGATCAAGAAGGCCCTGTTCTATCCCGCGGCGGTCATCGTGGTGGCCATCATCGTCACGGTGGTGATCCTGATGTTCGTCATCCCCCAGTTCAAGGAGCTGTTCAGCAGTTTCGGGGCCGATCTGCCGGCCTTCACCCTGCTGGTCATCGGCGCCTCCGACATCTTGCGCGACTGGTGGTGGGCCATCTTCCTGGGGGTGGCTGCCGCCGTTTACGGTATCGGTTATGTCTTCAAGCGCTCGCGTAAGTTCCGCGATATCGTGGACCGGGCGGTACTGAAAATCCCGATCATCGGCGGCATTCTCAACAAGGCCTCGTTGGCGCGTTTCGCCCGGACCCTGTCCACCATGTTCGCCGCCGGCGTGCCCCTGGTGGAGGCCCTGGAATCGGTGGCGGGGGCCACCGGCAACGTCGTCTACCAGGAGGCGGTCCTCAAAATGCGCGAAGAGGTCGCCACCGGGCAAGCACTGCAACTGTCCATGCGCCAGCGTAACCTGTTTCCTCACATGGTGATTCAGATGACCGCCATCGGCGAGGAGTCCGGCGCGCTTGACGACATGCTGGCCAAGGTCGCGGACTTTTACGAGGAGCAGGTCGACAATGCGGTGGACAGCTTGAGCAGTCTGCTGGAGCCTATGATCATGGTGGTCATCGGCGGCCTGGTGGGCAGCCTCGTGGTCGCCATGTACCTGCCGATCTTCAAGTTGGCGGCCGTGGTCTAATAATAGTGGCTAGCAGCTAACGATTGTCGCTTGGCCTGAGATCCCGTCAAGCGGCGACGAGCAGGTTGTAAACCGGACGCTGAGACCGAAAGGATCTGCGCTTTACCGCATTGGGAGTTGACGATGGATTGGATCGACGTGTTTAGAGACAGCTCGAGTCTGCTCTACGGGACGACCCTGGCGCTGGGGCTGATCGTGGGCAGCTTTCTCAACGTCGTCATTCTGCGTCTGCCGCGGATGATGGAGGCGGGCTGGCGGCGGGACTGCGCCGAGTTTGTCGGCACCGCAACGCAAAGCGACGAACCCGTGCTGAATCTGGCGAGGCCGCCATCCCACTGCCCAGCCTGCGGGCATCGCATCAGTGCGCTGGAGAACGTCCCGATCCTGAGCTATCTGTTCCTGCGCGGGCGCTGTTCCGCCTGCGGGACCCGCATCAGCGCGCGCTATCCGCTGATCGAGGGACTGACCGCCGTACTGACCCTGATCGTGGTTATGCACTTCGGCCTGAGCTGGCAGACGCTGGCCGCGCTGGCGCTGACCTGGGGGCTGATCACGCTCGCCGTCATCGACTACGACACCCAACTGCTGCCCGACGGCATCACTATCCCGTTCCTCTGGGCCGGCCTGCTGCTAAGCCTGTTTGGTCTGTTCACCGACAGCGCGTCCTCGATCATCGGCGCCGCGGCCGGCTATCTGAGCCTGTGGGCCGTGTTCCAGATCTTTCGTCTGGTCACCGGCAAGGAGGGCATGGGTTACGGGGACTTCAAGCTCTTCGGGCTCTTTGGTGCCTGGTTCGGCTGGCAGTTTCTACCCCAGATCATCCTCTTGTCCGCCGTGGCCGGAGCGGTGCTCGGTACCCTGTTGATCATCGGAGGCCGCCATCGGCCCGGACACCCGATGCCGTTCGGCCCATTTCTGGCCACGGCAGGATGGATCTGCCTGATCTGGGGTCAGCAGATCAACGACGCCTATTTGCGTCTGTCCGGCCTGGGTTAGGTGTTCAAGGTCGGCCTCACCGGCGGAATCGGCAGCGGAAAATCCACCGTGGCCGATCAGCTCGCGGCGCTGGGTGCCGGGGTCATCGACACCGACCTGCTGTCCCGCGAACTGACCGCACCCGGCACGCCGACCCTGGCGCAGATCGGCAGCGCCTTCAGCGATTGCCTGTTCCCCGATGGACAGTTGGACCGCGCGGCGCTGCGCGCTCGTGTTTTTTCCGATGCCGCGGCGCGGGCGCGGCTGGAATCCATCCTGCACCCGCCGATCCGCACCCTGATGCTGGAACGGGCGGCGGGCCTGACGACCCCCTATGCGGTGCTGGTGATCCCACTGCTGTTCGAGACCGGCCAGCAGGCCCTGATGGACCGCATCCTGGTCGTGGACTGCCCCGAGTCGGTCCAGATCGACCGGGTGTGCCGACGCAGCGGACTGAGCGATGCCGAGGTCGCCCGCATCATCGCGGCTCAGATCCCGCGCGCGCAGCGCCTGGCCGGCGCCGATGACATCATCGACAACGGCGGCGGGCCTGAGGCGCTCGGACCCCAGGTCGAACGGATGCATCGGCGCTACCTGGCAGCTTAGGCGATTTCCGGCAAGCGCCTTACGGCTGACCGATTTTTCTGGGATCATGTCGCCATGACCCACTGGTCCCCATGAAACGCAGAATCACCATGAACGCCCCAGAGACCCCCACTCACCCCACCGGCGCCGCCCTGTTATTCGATGTGCTGACCGATCTCGGCGTCGAGATCATCTTCGGCCACACCGGCGGGGCCGTCATTCCCCTGCATGTGGAGCTGAACAAGCGGATGCGCCGCGGCGAACCCTGCCCGCGCTTCATCATGTGCCGCCAGGAGGGCGGAGCCGGCCACGCGGCTGAGGGCTACGCGCGGGTGAGCGGCCGGGTGGGCGTCGCCCTGGCCACCTCCGGGCCCGGCTCCACCAACCTCACCACGCCCATCGCGGACGCCTACAAGGACTCGATTCCGACCCTGTTCATCACCGGCCAGGTACCGAGCCGGGCTATCGGCACCGATGCTTTCCAGGAGGTCGACACGGTGGGCCTGACCCGCCATATCTCCAAGCACAATTATCTGGTGAAGGACGTGCGCGACCTGGAGTGGGTGCTGCGGGAGGCCTACGCGCTCGCCAATCATGGCCGGCCTGGACCCGTGGTGGTCGACATTTGCAAGGACGTACAACTCGCACAGGTGACCGAGACCAATCCGCCGCGACGGCGCCATCGTGAGCCCGTGCCGTTCGACGCGGCCCAGGCCGACGCCATCCTCGCCGCCCTGGCCACCGCCCAACGCCCGGTGGTCAAAGCCGGCGGCGGGATCATTCATGCGGAAGCCGCCGCCGCCCTGTGCCGCTTCGCCGAGCGGTTCGATGTGCCGGTGACCACCACCTTCAACGCCCTGGGGGCGGTGCCCTTCGCCGACCCGCACAATCTGGGCATGCCCGGCATGCACGGCACCATCCCGGCCAACTATGCGTTGCGCGACGCCGACCTGATCCTGACGCTCGGCGGGCGCTTCGATGACCGGGTGGCGGTCAGCGGATTCGCCAAGGGCAAGCGCATCGCCCAGGTCGACATCGACCCGTCCGAGATCGACAAGACTGTGCCGACTGATCTTCATCTGGTGGCCGGCCTGGACGCCTTCCTCGACTATGCGCTGAGCACCGGACGCACCGCCAGCCACCCGGACTGGATGGTCCTGATCCAGCAGTGGCGCACCCAGATGCCCCTGCCTTACCTGCCAATGCCCAACCTCAAGCCCCAGGCGGTCGTTGAGGCCATCTCCGAGCTGACCGGCGGCAACGCCACCCTGGTCACCGGAGTGGGCCAGCACCAGATGTGGGCGGCCCAGTATTACCGCTTCCAGCGCCCCCGCCAGTGGGTCTCCTCCGGCGGGCTCGGGACCATGGGGTTCGGCCTGCCGGCGGCCATCGGCGCCTGGTTCGCCGACCCGACCCGGCCGGTGGTCCTGATCGACGGCGACGGCAGCTTCCAGATGAACATCCAGGAACTCGGCACGGTGGTGGCGCAGCAGATTCCACTCAAGATCTTTGTGCTCAACAACAACTACCTGGGAATGGTGCGCCAGTGGGAGGACATGATGGACGACGGGCACCATTACGAGACCTGTCTCTCCCGCAACGTCGACTGCGATCGCGACTGCACCGAGATGGACGAGGACTGCCGCCGCCAGATTCCCAATCTGCTGGGGTTGAAGCACGTTTACCCGCGCCTCAAGACCCTGCGGATCACGACCGCGGCGGAACTGCACGAAGGCATCGCCCTGGCCCTGGCCGATACGCACCCGATGGTGGTGGATTGCTGGGTCGACAAAGCGGAAAACGTGCTGCCCATGGTGCGGCCGGGGCATGGCCTGGACCAGATGATCGAGTCCTGAACCGGGAAAATCGCCTTTAAGGGCGATTTTCCCGGTCTGTGCTATAGCCTTCGGACGTGATTACCGGACGTAGGGGCGGGTTTCAAACCCGCCCCTACACCAAGGGTCTGTCTGGATATCAGGTACGAAGGCTATCGTACCCCGCTCCAACTTAAGCTGCGGCGTCATTCCGGCAGGATGCCGGAATCCAGTGCCATGGATGGTAGCGCGCCGGCACGACGGATTCGCAGGACTCGCTGGAACAGTGTATTACTTTCGGAATCAATGATGTACAGCGACGACACCACGGGCTTGTGGCGCCTGATCCGGCCCCTGGCCTTTCGGCTCGACCCGGAGTCGGCTCACCGACTCGCACTGGGACTCCTCGCGCGCTGGTCTGCGGTCTTCGTTGGCGGCCTGCCGGACACGGACCCCGCGCGACGGCCGGCGCTGGCCCGGCGGATCATGGGTTTGGACTTTCCCAACCCGATCGGCCTCGCCGCCGGGTTGGATAAGGAAGGTGCGGCGGTCCCGGCCTGGCAGCGGCTGGGCTTCGGATTCGTGGAGGTCGGCACCGTCACCGCCCTGCCCCAACCCGGCAACCCGCGACCGCGCCTGTTCCGCCTGCCCGCCGATGAGGCCATCATCAACCGCATGGGGTTCAACAATGGCGGTGCGGCGGCCATGCAGGCGCGCCTCACCCGCCTGCGGGCGCGCGCCGTCCTCCAGGTACCGCTCGGTGTGAACCTGGGCAAATCCAAGGTCACCCCGGCCGAGCGCGCCGCCGCGGACTACCGGGCGAGCTTCGAGCGACTCGCCGATCTGGCCGATTACATCGTGGTGAATATCTCCAGCCCGAACACACCGGGCCTGCGAGACCTGCAAACGGTCGATGAGGTGCGGCGCATCGTCGATGCCATTCAAACCCCCAACCAGGCCATGAGCCGGCCGCGCCCCCTGCTGCTGAAACTGGCCCCGGACCTCGCTGACGCGGACGCCGTCGCCTGCGCCAGGGCGGCCCTGGACGCGGGCTGCGCCGGCCTGATCCTGACCAATACCACGATCCGCTTCGAGGGACTGCGCAACGCGACCGACGGCATGAGCGGCGGCCTGTCGGGCCGGCCGCTATTGGGCCGCAGCACGGTCTTGCTCAACACCGTGCGGCAAGCCCTGGGCCCGGCGCCGGTGCTGATCGGCGTCGGCGGCATCATGGATGCAACGGGCGCGCAGGCCAAGCTGGCAGCCGGGGCGGACCTGCTTCAGGTCTACACCGGGCTCATTTATGGCGGACCCGGATGGGTGCGGCGCCTCCTCGATCGACTGGAGCGGGCCTAGTCAGGTGCTCCGTCTGAGTCTTCCCGACCGATAACGTCTCCCGTGGAGCGGCCTGCGGCCGCTACGCAATGCCGAGCTGAATGCTGACGTTCGCGATCCCGCGAGCCCCCATCGCGGCCGGAGGCCGCTCCCACGGGATCGCGGGCTGACTTCAGGATCACGGCACCTCCGCCCCAGCGGCAGCCTGGAGGATGTGGAACCAGACCTGCCGCTCCAGGACGATCCCGCACTTGGTGACGATCTCCAGACGCTCGCGCAGTCCCGGTACCTGCGCCAGCGCCTCGCCGAAACAGCCCTCCACCCGATAGCCGCCGTAGATGTCCGCGTGGTCCACGGTGGTGATTCCCAGATCCAGCCCCTGTTCGATAAACGCGATGAGTTGGTGCGTGGTGAATCCCCAGTCCATCAGGCGCCAATAGCCCATGACGAAGCGGCTGAAGTCAGGTCCTGCGGGACAGGTCGCAGTGCGCGAGCACGACATGGGGCTATCCTCACACTCAAGGCGATTGCCAAATCGACCCACCCTGGCGGATCGATCTGACAGCATGTCTTCTTACAGCAACAAGCCAGGGGGGCGGGCAGATCCATCCTCCCTATGGCAAAATATCGTCTGCCGCTCCAAGACCGGGCCGCGATGAACCTGACCCCGCATGACCGATCAACCAGACATCCGTTTCGAATCGCGGCCATTGCGGCGCGTAACGGCCGCCGAACGCAAACGCCTGCGGGCGCTGACCGCGGGCGGCAATGATTCCCACCTGCTGACAATCCTGCGCGAGCGCCCTCCGCACGTCCGCTGTTTCCTGGCCTGGCACGACGATGTGATCATCGGCTGGAGTCTGGCACGCTGGTTCGCCGCGTTCAAAGACTCACCGCGCAATGCGCATCTCAGCGTCTTCGTGGACCCGGACTGGCGACGTCAAGGCTTGGGGCGTCGCTTGATCGGGCAAGCGGTGGACTTCACGGTGGCGCACCGGCTGACCGCCTGGGTCTATGCCGGCAACGCGGATCAGCTGGCCTTCGCTCGCGGGTGCGAGCATCCGACGAGTATCGTCACGACACCCTTCCCGTTGCGTTAGTGGTGCGACTTGGTCAGCAGCTTGAAGATCTTGAAATTGATGATCCAGAAGCGGATGAACTGCCACACCAGCGACCGGCGCATGTAGCGCGTGAAAGCGGTCGGCATCGGTGGATAATAGGATTGTTTATAGGGCTCTTTGTTCTTGGCGGGCATGTTATATCTCCGCTGGGTAAGGTGACCGCAAGGTTCTGTGGACGCCCCGGCCGGTCATCACTCAGACCGACCGGGGTGTCCCACATTTTGGACCGGAATCCGGAACGATCAATCCGGCAGGATCGACCAGCCGGGCTTGAGCTGCGCCTGGTAGAGGAAGACGTAGTGCAGAATCCACTTCATCCAGTGCCCGGCCAGACCGACCTCGCCGAAGGTGAGATCCATATCGCGGCCATAGTCCGGATAGGTCTCGTAGTCGGGCACGACCGGAAATACGGTCATGGTCGCCGCACTGCCCTTGAAGATGTGAGAGCCGGTGGAAGCGACACAAGCGGCACCCATCTCCGCCATTGATGCGGTGTGGGTTGGTCCAGCGGCCGCGCCGTTGAGAATATCCCGGATATTCTCGGCCACCGCTTTGCCGATGGCCGCCGAAGGCATGCCGGTGCGCGGCGGTGCCGGGTTGATCGGCGTGCCGTTCGGGCTGCTCATCGGTTTACTAATGAGGTGCGGCGGCGCAAAGGCGATGCCGACCGCGAAGACGTTTTTGTACTTCGGCGTCTCGTAGTACCGGGGCCAGTCGGCTTTGCTCCACTCCTCGAATGGCTTGGGATTGTAGTCCGCGTCCACCTTCATGAACCCGTTGGGGGCGAACACCGCCGCGGTGATGTCGCTGCCGTCGTTACCAAAGGCCTTCAAACCGACCCCGGCGAAGGGCGGGATCAGCATCGCGAAGTCGTAGTCCAACTCATGGTAGGTTCCCTCCAGCGTCTCATAATGGATCTTGTTGGGCTCGATCTTGTTGACCGCGGCGCGCGTGATCCAACTGATGCCGCGCTCGACCATCAGCGACTCGGCGAACACCTTGCCGTTGGTGACATAACCGCCGCGTTTGATGTGGACGCCGCCCATCCCGAAATCGCCGAGTTCATACTCGTTGCTGATCCAGGTGATCTCGGCCTGATCGCGAACACCCGCCTGACGCAGCGAATGGTCGACGTTATAGATATATTCGAAGGCCGCGCCCTGGCAGGTACACATGCCATGCCCGGTGCCGACGACAAAACGACGCCGCGCGCCGCCTTTCATGGCCTGGATGTGTTCCTGCAACTGCGCGTTGGCTGCCACGGCGTGCTCGGCGGTACACACCGAGACGGTGTAGCCCCCTTCCGGCCCCAGACCGGGCGTGGCACCGAAGTTGAGCTTGGGGCCGGTGGCGTTGACCAGGAAGTCGTAATCGACATCCTCGGTCTGGCCGGCGCGGGTCGGGTCGGTATACTCGATGCGGACGAAGGGGCGACTGCGCTCCGCCGCGCCCTCGGGATGCACCGAAACCGCCTTGCCCAACAGAAACTCCACACCGGCCTTCTGGTAGATCGGCCCGAGATCGAAGGTCACCTGCTCCGCGGTCATCTCGCCGCAGGCCACCCAGACGTTGGATGGGATCCAGTTCCACTGGGGCTTGGGTGAGACCACCGTGACCTGATGTTTCTTGCCGACCCACATGGATAGATAGCGGGCCACGGTGTGCCCCGAGATACCGGCGCCGAGAATAACGATGCGTGACATCTTATGTACAGCCTCCTCGTTTGAGTTCACGGCTCACGCTAACAAGCCTGAGCGGGGCTGTCAAATACAGAATTTTAATGGTAGTCAATGACTTGCCAAGGAAATCAACGCCGATGCCGACATCAGGCGTTGAGTGCGTCGCTCAAGTGGGGACGAATGAGTTCGAGCATCGCCTGATGGACCTTGAGGTTGCCGGCCACCAGGTTGCAGGTGTCGAAGTAACGGGGGCCGCCGCTCAGATCGGTCACGGTGCCCCCGGCCTCGGTGACCAGCAAGGCCCCGGCCGCGAAGTCCCAGGGCGACAGACCCAGTTCCCAGAATCCGTCGGTGCGCCCGGCGGCGACATAGGCCAGATCCAGGGCGGCCGAGCCGGGGCGGCGCAAACCGGCGGTCGACAGGGTCATGTCCTTGAACATGCCCAGATAGGCGTCGATATGGCGCTGATCGCGGAAGGGGAACCCGGTGCCGATCAGCGCCCCGTCGAGCGACGGCCGACCGGCCACCCGCAGCCGCCGGTCGTTGAGTTGCGCACCCTCGCCGCGGGCCGCGGTGTAGAGTTCTTCGCGCAGCGGGTCGTAAACGACGGCGCACTCCAGTTGCCCGCGCACCCGCAAGGCAATGGACACCGAGAACTGGGGGAAGCCATGCAGATAGTTGGCGGTGCCGTCCAGCGGGTCGATCACCCACTGGTAGTCGCCCTCCCCCTGGGCGCCGCTTTCCTCGGCCAGGATCGCGTGGCTGGGGAAACGGGCGCGCAGTTCCTGGATAATGACCTGCTCGGCGCTGCGGTCGACTTCGCTGACGAAGTCGTTGCGGCTCTTGGTCTGGACCTTGATCTGGTCCACGCGGTCGTAGTAGCGAAGCAGCACCTTGCCTGCGGCACGGGCGGCGCGGATAGCGATATTCACGGTAGGATTCATAACCGACACGATACCCCAAGGGACGTGCGGATCAAAGATTGACAATGTGGCCTTGTTCTGAAGAAGCTGACTACCCCATGGACGCGCACCCCGACACGACCCTGGCCCGCATCCGCTGCGTGCTGGTGGAGACCACCCATACCGGCAACCTGGGCGCTGCCGCGCGGGCGCTGAAAACGATGGGCCTGACCCGCCTGGAGTTGGTGAAACCCCGCCACCCGCCCGATGCCGAGGCGCTGGCCCGCGCGTCCGGCGCCGATGACCTGCTGCAGCGGGCGGGGACGCATCAGGATCTGGTGGGCGCCCTCGCCGGCTGCCGATTGGTGATTGGCGCCAGCGCCCGGCAACGCACGGTGGAGTGGCCGCTGCTGGAACCGCCCGCGGCAGCCCGTCTGCTGCTGGCCGAGGCCGCGGTGGGCGAGGCGGCCCTGGTCTTCGGGCGGGAGAGTTCGGGTCTCACCAACGAAGAACTCGCCCGCTGCCACTATCTGGTGCAGATTCCGACCAATCCCGAATTCAGCTCGCTCAATGTAGCCGCCGCCGTCCAGGTGCTTGCCTACGAAATCCGTCGTGCCTGGCGGGAGGGTCAGGGCGAACAGACCCACGAAGAACCGCGCGACCTGGCGACCGCGGAGGCCTTGGACGCCTTCCATGACCATCTGGCCCGGACGCTGGTGGAGATCGGCTTCCGCGACCCGGAGCAATCCAGCCAGCTGTTGATGCGGTTGCGGCGCCTGTTTAACCGGGCGCGCCCCGACTGGGTCGAGATCAATATCCTGCGCGGCATCCTCAGCGCCGCCCAGGGACGCAAAACCGCGAACCGTCCGGCCGCGGTGCACCAGGAGCAGGAGCCCAGTTAAGCGCATGTTCGACCAACTGCGAGAGGATATCGGAAGCATTTACGATCGCGATCCCGCGGCCCGCACCGGGTTTGAGATCCTGACGACCTATCCGGGACTGCACGCCGTGCTGGCCCATCGGCTGACCCACACCCTCTGGGTGCACGAGCTCAAGCTGCTCGCGCGGGTGCTGTCGAATGTCGCGCGCCTCTTCACCGGGATCGAAATTCATCCCGGCGCGCAGATCGGCCGCCGCTTCTTTATCGACCACGGCATGGGCGTCGTCATCGGCGAGACGGCCGTCGTCGGCGACGACTGTACCCTCTACCACGGTGTGACCCTGGGCGGCACCAGCTGGCAGCCGGGCAAGCGCCACCCAACCCTGGGGCGCGACGTGGTCGTGGGCGCCGGGGCCAAGGTCTTGGGGCCGATCACGATCGGCGACGGGGCGCGGATCGGCTCCAACGCGGTGGTCGTCAAGACGGTTCCCGCCGGCGCCACCGTGGTCGGCGTGCCCGGCCGCATCATCGAGCGGGAGCGGGATGCGGACCAGCGCCGCCGCGCCGATACCGCCGCCCGCATCGGCTTCGACGCCTACGGCGCGACCGTCGACGCCCCGGACCCGGTGGCCAACGCGATCAACCGCATGCTCGACCACATCCACCACATGGACAGCCGCATGGAGGCGATGTCACAAGCCCTGGAAGCCAAGGGGATCATGACGCATTTCGACCACGACGCCGACCTGGACGCGGTGGTGATCGACTCACCCAACCCGGAACCCTTGAAGCCCAATCCAAGTCATTAATTGATCGCTGAGGTCGGGTAACGTAGGATGTGCAGGGAAGACCCCCGGAGGGCGTTGAGCATGAGACTGACGACGAAAGGCCGCTACGCGGTCACTGCGATGCTGGACCTGGCCATCCATCACGGCAAGGGACCGACGGCGCTTGCCGACATTGCCCAGCGACAGGGTATCTCCTTGTCTTATCTTGAGCAGTTGTTCGCCAAACTCCGCCGTAACGGCCTGGTGACCAGTGTCCGTGGTCCGGGCGGTGGTTACAATCTGGCCCGTTCGGCCGGTGAAATCCATGTGGCGGAAGTCATCGTCGCAGTCGACGAGAACGTGGACACCACCCGTTGCGGCGGCGCCGGCAACTGCCAGGATGGTCAACCCTGCCTGACCCACGCGCTCTGGTTCGACTTGAGCAACCGGATCCAGGACTACCTGGAGACCATCACGCTGCAGGATCTGGTGAATCGCCGCGACCCCGCGGGCGACCGCACCCAGCCCTGCACGACGGTCGACATCAAGCTCGGGGTGGTGGCGGGCGGGCGCGCCGCCGCCCCGATCTGACCCGCCGGTTCGACCTGGCTGGTCGGTTGCGCGGGCCCGGCGGCGAGTTGCCGCGCGGCCCCTATCCTTAGCGAGTGCCCCTGCCTCCAGCGCGGTGGAGGCGGCGCGGAGTCCGAGATGAAGCTTCCGATTTATATGGACTATTCAGCCACCACCCCGGTCGATCCGCGGGTGGCGGAACGCATGTGCGCCTGCCTCACCCCCGATGGCGTGTTCGGCAACCCGGCGTCACGCTCCCACGCCTTCGGCTGGGCGGCCGAGGAAGCAGTGGAAGATGCCCGTCGCCAAGTCGCCGAGCTGGTGAACGCCGATCCCAAAGAAATCGCCTGGACCTCTGGTGCCACCGAATCCGACAATCTGGCGATCAAAGGCGCCGCCCACTTCTATCAAAAGCGCGGACGCCACCTGATCACTGTCAAAACCGAGCACAAGGCGGTACTGGACACCTGTCGCCAGTTGGAGCGTGAGGGGTTTACGGTCACCTATCTCGACCCGGAACCGAACGGCCTGATCGACCTCACCACGCTGGAGTCCGCCCTGCGCGATGACACCATCCTGGTCTCGGTCATGCACGTGAACAACGAGATCGGCGTGATCCAGGACATCACCGCCATTGGCGAACTGACCCGCGCCCGCGGCTGCCTGCTGCACGTGGACGCCGCCCAGAGCACCGGCAAGGTCCGGATCGACCTGGACGCCATGCCGGTGGACCTGATGTCCTTCTCGGCCCACAAGACTTACGGTCCCAAGGGCATCGGCGCACTGTACGTGCGGCGCAAGCCGCGGGTGCGGATCGAGGCGCAGATGCACGGCGGCGGTCACGAGCGCGGCCTGCGCTCGGGCACCCTGCCCACCCACCAGATCGTCGGCATGGGCGAGGCCTTCCGCCTCGCCCGCCTCGAGATGGTGCAGGAGAATGCGCGGGTGCTGGCCCTGCGTGAGCGGCTGTGGGATGGGCTCAAGGACCTGGATCAGGTCTTTCTGAACGGCGATGCCCAGCACCGGGTCGCCGGCAACCTCAATGTCAGCTTCGCCTACGTGGAGGGCGAGTCGCTGATCATGGCGCTCAAAGATCTGGCCGTCTCCTCCGGCTCCGCCTGTACGTCCGCCAGCCTCGAACCCAGTTATGTCCTGCGGGCCATCGGCCGCGAGGACGAACTCGCCCATAGTTCCATCCGCTTCACCCTCGGGCGCTTCTCCACCGCGGACGAGGTCGACTATGCGATCACCAAGATCCGCACCCAGGTGGAGCGGCTGCGCGGACTCTCGCCGCTCTGGGACATGTACCAGGACGGGGTGGATCTCAAGTCAGTGCAATGGGTTGGGCATTAAGTAACGCGTCAGAGAAACGTTAAGCAACGATACACTCGTTGTCGTTGTCGTTGTCGTTGTCGTTGTCATTGTCGTAATCGGAGAAGCGATTCAAGTTGCATCCTCGCGGGCATCACAAACTCGATTACGATTACGACAACGACAACGACAACGATGTCTTTAACTTGTTCTTGACTCGTTACGTACCGGACGTCGGGGCGAGTTTACACCCGCCCCAACGCCTAAGGGTCTGTCTGGATGTCAGGTGACAAGGCTACAACAGCCTGCCTGAGCTTCAGACTGACCGCTCCTCAACATGAGGTGAAACGCAATGGCATACAGTGACAAGGTTCTGGACCACTACGAGAACCCGCGCAACGTGGGCACCTTCGACAAGGACGACCCCAGCGTCGGCACCGGTATGGTCGGCGCCCCGGCCTGCGGGGACGTGATGCGCCTGCAGATCAAGGTCAATGACCAGGGCGTCATTGAGGACGCCCGCTTCAAGACGTACGGCTGCGGCTCCGCCATCGCCTCCAGCAGCCTGCTCACCGAGTGGGTCAAGGGCAAGACCCTGGACGAAGCGCGGCAGATCAAAAACCAGGACATCGCGGACGAATTGGCCTTGCCGCCGGTCAAGGTCCACTGCTCGGTCCTGGCGGAAGATGCGATCAAGGCGGCCATCCACGACTACGCCGCCAAACGTCAGCCGGAGTAATCGCCATCCGGGTCTCCGCCCCCCAGGCACCGGCATTGCGGGAACGGACTCCAGAGGACACCTTGCGCTTGCGTTCGCGCGCCCAAAGCGCCTAGCATTTCCCTATCCTGCAACGCGCGGCCCAGGAGTCGCGTCGTTGTCCATTGGGATCGACCCGCGGAAGACACGCTCATGGCCATCTCCCTGACACCCGCCGCCGCCGCTCATGTCACCCGCTTCCTCGCCCAGCGCGGCAAAGGCGTGGGCGTCCGCCTGGGCGTTCGCACCTCGGGCTGTTCGGGGATGGCCTACAGCCTGGAGTTCGCGGATGCACTGGAGCCGGACGATCAGATCTTCGAAGACCAAGGGGTTAAGGTGATCGTCGACCCCAAGAGCCTGGTCTATCTGGATGGGACCCAACTGGACTTCGTCCGCGAGGGCCTGAACGAGGGGTTCCGATTCAACAACCCCAACGCCAAACACGCCTGCGGTTGCGGCGAGAGTTTCAACGTCTAGCGAGGCACATGCGCGGTGAATTTTGCCATGCTGGACTTTTCCAAAAACTATTTTGAGCTGTTCGATCTGCCGCTCGGATTCACCGTGGACGCCAAGCGCCTGGCCGAGCGCTATCGAACACTCCAGGCGGTGACCCACCCGGATCGCTACGTGGTCGCGGCGGATCATGAAAAGCGGGTGTCGCTGCAGGCGTCGACCCAGGTCAACGAAGCCTATCGAACCTTGAAAGACCCCCTGGCCCGCGCCCGCTACCTGCTGACCCTGCACACCGGCGACCCGGGAACGGACAGCGAGACCAGTAAGGACGGCGCCTTTCTCATGGAGCAGATGGAGTTGCGCGAAACCCTGGCCGAGGCCCAAAGCAGCCCGAACCCCCATGCGGCGGTGGCCACAGTGTTGACCCATCTGGCCGAACAGAGCGCGGCACTCGACAAAGAACTGGCGGGGCTGTTCGCTGACCCCTCCCCCGCCAACCTGGCGAGCGCACGGGAGATCGTGCGCAAACTTCAATTCCTGGATAAGTGTCGGCGCGACGCGGAGGACTTGGAGGGGCTGATCGATGGCCGATATTAGCCAAGCATCCGTCCGCCGATGAACACCAATCCGCGTTCATCAGCAAACCCGATGTCTTCCCCGCAACATCCGTGAATCCGCAGACGAGACCCGATGCCACTGTTACAGATCGCTGAACCCGGTCAGTCGGCCGCCCCCCATCAGCACCGGCTGGCCGCGGGCATCGATCTGGGGACGACCAACTCGCTGGTCGCCACCGTGCGTAGCGGAGTCGCCGAGACCTTGCCGGACGCGCAGGGGCGCCATCTCCTGCCCTCGGTGGTGCGCTTCAGCGCCGAGGCTGCGCCGGTGGTCGGTTACACTGCCCAGGCGGGCGCGCTGGATGACCCGCTCAACACCATCGCGTCAGCCAAACGGCTGATCGGGCGCGGCCTCGCGGATATCAAGCAACTGGGCGGACGCCTTCCTTACCTCTTCGTGAGCCCTAACGCGGCGGTCCCGCGTATCCACACCGCGGGCGGCGACCTGACCCCGGCGGAAGTCTCGGCGGAAATCCTGAAGACCCTGGCGCAGCGTGCGGAGGACACCCTGGGCGGTCCGCTGGCCGGAGTGGTGATCACGGTACCCGCCTATTTCGACGACGCCCAGCGTCAGGCCACCAAGGACGCGGCGACCCTGGCCGGGCTCAAGGTCTTTCGACTCCTGAGCGAACCGACCGCCGCCGCGGTCGCTTATGGGCTGGATCGCGCGGATGCCGGCACGGCCGAGGGCGTGCATGCGGTTTATGACCTGGGTGGCGGCACCTTCGACATCTCGATTCTGCGCCTGACCCGCGGCGTCTTCGAGGTGCTGGCCGCGGGGGGCGATTCCGCCCTGGGCGGCGACGACTTCGACCGCACACTGGCCCAATGGGCATTGGAACAGGCCGGTATCGGCGATGGCGCCGACCACCGGACCCTGCGTCAGGCGATGCAGGCGGCCTGCACCGCCAAGGAGCAACTGAGCAGCGCACCGAGCGCGGACCTGATGCTCAACCTGCCGGACGGCCGCCACTGGTCCGCCACCCTGGACCGGGCGGCCTTCGAGGCCCTGATCGACCCGCTGATCGACCGTTCACTGGCCGCCTGTCGGCGCGCCCTGCGCGATGCGCGGGTGAGCGTGCCGGAGATCGACGCGGTGGTCCTGGTCGGCGGCTCCACCCGGGTCCCGCGGGTGCGCGAGCGGGTCGCGGCCTTGTTCGGCCGGCCGCCGCTGGCCGACATCGACCCGGATCGCGTGGTCGCCATCGGCGCCGCCATCCAGGCGGACCTGCTGGCCGGCAACCGTCCGGGGGACGACCTCCTGCTGCTGGACGTGATCCCGCTCTCGCTCGGCATCGAGACCATGGGCGGACTGGTGGAGCGGTTGATCCCGCGCAACACCACCATCCCGGTCGCGCGTGCTCAGACCTTCACCACCTTCAAAGACGGCCAGACCGCCATGGCCATCCATGTCCTCCAGGGCGAACGCGATCTGGTGGACGACTGCCGGTCGCTCGCGCGTTTCGATCTGCGCGGCATTCCGCCGCTGGTGTCCGGCGCGGCGCGCATCCAGGTCAGCTTCGAGATCGATGCGGACGGACTGCTGCGGGTCGCCGCGAGCGAACTGACCAGCGGAGTCACGGCGCGCGTGGAGGTCAAACCCTCCTATGGCCTGACCGACGGCGAGATTGCCGCCATGCTGAGCGACTCCCGGCAGCACGCCGGTGAGGATCAACTCGCCCGGCGCGTGCGCGAAGAGCGGGTGGAGGCGCAACGGGTGCTCGAATCGCTGCGCGCAGCGCTCACGCGCGATGGCGACACCCTGCTGGACGCCGCTGAACGCACCCGGATCGAGGACGCCATGACCGCGCTGGCCACCACTCTGAACAGCATCGATGCAAAGCGCATCGGCGATACCCGCCGTGCCCTGGAACAAGCCTGTGCCCATTACGTGGAGCGGCGCATGAACCACAGCATCCAGTCGGCCATGGCCGGGCAGCGGGTCGATGCATTCGAATAAGCAACGTCACTCCCATGCCTAACCTGATTTTTCTGCCCCATGAGCACATCTGCCCGGAAGGCGCTGTGATCACGGCCGCACCGGGTGTCAGCATCTGCGATGCCGCGCTGGCCCAGGGGATCGAGATCGAGCACGCCTGTGAGCGCTCCTGCGCCTGCACCACCTGCCATGTGATCATCCGCGAGGGCTTCGATTCACTCGCCCCGGCCGATGAACTGGAGGAGGATCTGCTCGACAAAGCCTGGGGCCTTGAACACGAATCGCGCCTGAGCTGTCAGGCCCTGGTGGGTGATGCGGATTTGGTCATCGAGATCCCGCGCTATACCATCAACATGGTCTCGGAGCGGCGGTAGAGGGTTTTCCGTTTTTCGTTAGAGTTTATAAACTTCGTACCTGATATCCAGACCGACCCTTGGTGTAGGGGCGGGTTTGAAACCCGCCCCTACGTCCGGTTATCACGTCCGAATGCTATATCAAGCATCAGCTTACGAAAAACGAGAAACGAAAAACCAACAACGACGGCGATGGGCGAGGTAATCCGATGGAACTGAAGTGGACCGACACGCGGGAGATCGCCATCGCCCTGGACGAGGCGCATCCGAAAGTCGACCCGCGTTACCTGAACTATGTGGACCTGCGCGTCTGGGTCGAGTCGCTGGCGAAGTTCGCGGACGACCCGGCGCGGTGCGGTGAGAAAATCCTGGAAGCCATCCAGCTAGCCTGGATCGAGGAGCGCGAATAGTCGCGCCCCGCCGGTGCCGTGAACCGGTCAGCACTGCTCCCAGGGCAGACCGCGGAAGCGCCAGCCGCCCTGGCTACTACGCTGATGGTGCTCGTTCAGGTCGCCCTCGAACCCCTCGTCCACATGATAGACCGCGCGCAGCCCGTCCTTCATCAGGACCTTGCCGGCCTCCAGCGAGCGCTTGCCGCTACGGCAGATCAGGATCACCGGGGCGCAGGGGCTGTCCGGGTCGCAGACCGCCCCGCCCAGGAGCAGCTTGCGAATCTCCGTGGTGAAATGGGGGTTGACGGTCCAGTCCGGCTCATCGATCCAGGGCACATGCACCGCCCCCTTGGGATGGCCGACAAACAGAAATTCCATGGATGAGCGGATATCGACCAGGACCGCCTGGGGATGCTCCTCCAACATCCGCAGTGCTTCCTGCGGGCTCAAGCCTTTTGGGTGTTCGTCACTCACGCGGGGTTACCTCGATTGGTGGTCGTTATTATGCAATGTCCTACGCGCCCTGAGTGTGCGGCGCGGGGCCGACAGTGTAGCAAGCGTCAGGCCGCTGGTCCGCACCGCGGACCCCGCGGCAGCAATTCCAAATTTGGGCGACATCGCGCGGCCCCTGGTGGATGCGGCGCGCCCGACCGCGGTACCAGATCCCCGATAACGAGCGGCGCGCCTTATCCACCCTACAACGGAGCGGGTTTTGTAGGGTGGATAAGCGTAGCGCATCCACCATCAGCCTCGCTGCCGGCACGCCGCCCGGCAGCGACCACCCAAATTTGGAACTGCTGACCCCGCGGACGAAGATCCGCGGTGCGGATCAGGCGCGGCTAACCCCCAGGAATACGGCGGGACCCATGACGAAAAAGACATTGAGCCGCTGGCGTCGGCTGAGACTCAAAACGACCGACGGCATCGCCCGTGGCCTGGCGCAACTGAGCGCGCGCCTGCCCTTGTCGCTGATCCATCGGGTCGGCACCGCGGTCGGCTGGATATTCATCCATTGGCCCAACCGGCAGCGCCGTAACGCCCTGATCAACATCGGGCTCTGCCTCCCCGAACTGAGCCCGCCGGAACAGACGCGATTGCGGGACCGCAATCTGGTCGAGTTCGGCAAGACCTATCTCGAGATCGGTCACCTGTGGCTGCGCCCCGTCGACCAGGTGCACGCCCTGGTGCGCGAGGTCCGCGGAGCGCAACTGCTGCAGCGGCAACCCGGCAAGGGCCTGATCGTGCTCTCCCCACACCTGGGCGCCTGGGAACTGGCCGGTCTGCATCTGGCCCGCCAGGGGCCCACCGCGATCTTCTACAAACCCCAGCGCTATCTCGACGACCTGATCCTTGCCGCGCGCCGCCGCAGCGGCGCCGAGCTGGCACCCATCACCGCCCGGGGGATTCGAGTCCTGGTCCAGGCACTGGAGCGCGGCGACTATGTCGGCGTGCTGCCGGACCAGGAGCCCAAGGAGAACAAGGGCGCCTGCTTCGCACCCCTGTTCGGCATCCCCGCCTTCACCATGCTGTTGGTGCAACGGCTCGCGCGACGCACCGGCGCGCCAGTCATCTTCATGTTCGCCGAGCGTTTACCTGGCGCCGCCGGCTTCCGCATCCACTGCCTGCCCGCCCCGGAGGGCATCGACAGCGCCGATGACCTGACCGCAGCCACGGCGCTCAACCGCGGCATCGAACAGTGCGTGCGCACCTGTCCCGATCAATACGTCTGGCCCTACAAACGTTTCCGCCGCCGACCCGAGAGCCAGCCGGGCATCTATGACGGCCCGCTGAGTGACGCCGGAGTCTTGCCGCTCATCGAACAACTGCGGCAATCGCTTTAATTGAGCGACTGATAATAATCCATCAGGATTTGCGCCACCTCCGGGCGGGAAAACTCGGGCGGCGGGGCAATGCCGCTGCCGAGCAATTCGCGCACCTTGGTGCCGGAGAGCAACACGAAGTCGTCCTTGGTGTGGTCCGGCGCCTCACACATCATGACGACCCGGTTGAGCTTCTTGGAGTAAGCCGTGTGGTCGGCCTTGAAGATCTCGATCGCCAGGGCGCCGGGCGGGACCTCTTCTTCGAAGATGGTCTGGGCGTCGAAAGCGCCGTAATAGTCACCGACACCGGCATGATCGCGGCCGATGATGAAGTGGGTGGCGCCCATGTTCTGGCGGAAATAGGCGTGCAGAACGGCCTCGCGCGGGCCGGCATAGAGCATGTCGAAGCCATAACCGGTGACCATGGCGCTATTTGGGGCGAAGTAGAGATCCACCATCTTGCGGATGGCCGCGTCGCGCACCGGGGCCGGAATATCGCCAGGCTTGAGCTTGCCCAGCAGCATGTGAATGACCAGACCGTCACAGTGCAGCCGCTCCATGGCCATGTGGCACAGTTCCTCATGGGCCAGATGCATGGGGTTGCGGGTCTGGAAAGCGACCACCCGCTGCCAGCCGCGTTCGGCAATGGCATTGCGGATCTGCACCGCGGTGCGGAAAGTATCCGGAAAATCGTTCTGGAAGTAGGAAAAATGCAGCACCTGGATCGGACCTGAGACAGCCACGCGCCCCTGGCCGTGGAAGGCGGCCACACCCGGGTGTTGCGGGTCCTGGGTGCGATAGACCCGCTCGGTCATCTGCGCCATCTGGGCATCGCTGACCGTCTCGACCGCCTCCACGTTCATGATCGCCAGCACCGGATTGCCTTCCATGTTGGGATCACGCAACGCAATGCGCCGGGCGTCGCCGATCAGCGCGGCACTCTCCAGCAGACAGAGCAGCGGCACCGGGAAAAACAGGCCGCTCGTGGTGCGCATGGTCTCGGCGACGCTGAGCGCGTCTGCCACGTTCATGAACCCCGGCAGCGGACTGAAATAGCCGGCGCCCAGCATGACCGCGTTGCCGGCCGCCTGGGAACTGATCACCACCGACGGCAGCGTCTCGGCCTGACGCATCAGCGCGTGATGCTGGTCCGGATCGTAGACGAACAAGGGTTGCAAAGCGTCGGAACCCACGGGTCTGATCATCGACTTTCGCCTCTCTCGGCTCTGGCTCCACCGGCGCGCGGCACCGGTCACGCGGGGCGGAAGCGACTATATGGTTCGGGATCGGGTGGCGCGCGGCGGCGGGGACCTGGAACTGCCGCCGGCGGCTCCAGGTCAGCGTCAACGCGGGTGAAACCTTACCACGGTCCTGGATTGAGGCTACCCAGGTTGTCTTTATGGGGACAACAGAAAACCGTCGGGCAGGATCACACCCGCAACAAATGCTGCCGATAATGCTTCAACTCGGCGATCGACTCGCGGATGTCGTCCAGTGCCTGGTGCTTGCCGTTCTTCTTGAAGCTGCTCGCGATTTCCGGTGCCCAACGCAGGGCGAGTATCTTCAGCGTACTCACGTCCAGATTGCGGTAGTGACAATAGGCATCCAGGCGCGGCATACAGCGCGCCAGAAAGCGGCGGTCCTGGCAGATACTGTTGCCGCACAGGGGTGAGGCGCCGGCGGGCACGTGCTCAGCCAGAAAGGCAAGCGTCTCCGACTCCGCCCCGGCCTCGTCCCAGGGGGAGATCCGCACCCGTTCCAGCAACCCGGAGGCGCCGTGGTGACTGCGGTTCCATTCGTCCAAATCGGCCAGGATCGCCTCCGGCTGATGGATAGCGATCACGGGGCCTTCGGCCAGGATGCGCAGATCCTGATCGGTCACCACGGTGGCGATCTCCAGGATGCGGTCGGTAAAAGGGTTGAGACCGGTCATCTCGAGGTCCAACCAGATCAGGTTTTGTTCGCTCATAGCCATTGCCGGATTCCTTGTTGTTTGCCGCGGCGGGCGCCAGTCTCCCAGTGTACCAGCGGCCGGCCGTGCGCCGCGCCCGGTCAGACCCTACAATGAGCGAATCAACCCGATTGGAGCCACGCCATGATCACACGCCGTTTCTGCATTGCCCTGGTGCTTCCCTGCACCCTGGCGCTGACCGCCCCGCTGACCGGTCCACTGGCGGCCGAAGCGCCGGCCCCCAAGGCCGCCGCCCCCGGCATCGATACACTGCACGAGGAGCACTGCATCAAGTGCCACGGCACTGAGGTCTACAGCAGAACGGACCGCAAGGTGACCTCACTGGGCGGTCTGAGCAGCCAAGTCCGGCAGTGCGAAACGGCACTGAGCCTGCGCTGGTTCGACGAAGACATCGATGAGATGACAACCTTCCTGAACGACCGGTTCTACCACTTCAAGCCGGGCTCCTGATGCCGCGGCGGCGGCTGTCGGAACGACAGGTCCAGCGGATTCGGACCATCCAGGAGCGGCGCCGTCAGCACCTGGCCGACCGGGCCGAGACGGCGCTGGACACGGCACGTGAGGAGATCGCAGAGGAGGCCCCGCCGCGGTCCGGACGGGTGGTGGTGCGCCACGGCGCCAACCTGGCGGTGGAGGACGCGGGCGGGCACATCACCCACTGCCTGGCGCGCCGCAACATCGGCCATCCGGTCTGCGGCGATCAGGTGGTCTGGCAGGACACCGCGGACGGCCAGGGCGTGGTCACCGCCATCCAACCCCGCCACTCAGTCCTGAGTCGTCCGGACTACGGCGGCCATGACAAACCGCTGGCCGCCAACCTCACTCGCCTGGTGGTGCTGATCGCCCCTGAGCCGGACCCCAGCGGCTACCTGATCGATCAATATCTGGCGGCGGCTGAATTGATCGGCGTCCAGGCGCTGATCGTCGCCAACAAGATGGACCTGCTCGACGCGTCGGCCGCGGCCGCATTTCGGGCGCGCTTCGCACTCTACCCGGCGATCGGCTATCCGATCCTCTGGACCAGCCTGCGGCAACCGGAGACACTGGGCGCGCTGATCTCCGCCCTGGCGGATCAGACCAGCATCCTGGTGGGTCAATCCGGCGTCGGCAAGTCATCACTGGTGCAGACGCTGCTGCCGGACCTGGACATCCAGATCGGCCGCCTGTCCCAGGCCACCGGGCTCGGCCGTCATACGACCTCGACCGCGACCTGTTACCGGCTGATCGGCGGCGGCTTCCTGATCGACTCGCCGGGGGTACGCAGCTTCCGCCTGGGCGCCATCGACCGTGAAACGCTGCAACGCGGATTCCGCGAATTCGGCCCCCACTTGGAGCGCTGCCGGTTTACCGACTGTCGGCACGACCGCGAGCCCGGCTGCGCCATCCGCGCGGCGGTCGATGCGGGCGAGATCGCGCCTGAACGGCTGGCGAATTTCCATCACCTGGCCGCCGGGCTGGGTCCGGCCTGGGCCTGAGCAGCGTCGCCGCGGCGGCGTGACCCTGAATCCGGCAATGGCTCACGCTAAGGCGCCAAGACGCCACGTAAGAAAGAGGGATGCGGCGGAGCCTTCGATCACCCATGGGTGAGTCATCCGGCGCGGATAACACATTGAGAAAACTGGCGACTTAGCGTCTTGGCGTGCAAGCTGTTCTTTATTGAATGATAAGGTGGCACCATGGCCAACTGGCCCTTCAAGTCCGAACCGGACGCCTTCAGCATCGATCCCCTGGCAGCCCGGGCTACCGCGGGCGACCGCGCCGACACCCCGCGGTCCCAGCCGGAATCCCCGCCAAGCAGCGACCCGGAGTGGTCGGTACGGCAAGCGAACAGCATCGAACAACGGGTGTTGCGCCGCTCAATCTGGGGCGTCGTCGCGGTCGGACTCGGGAGCGTCGCCTACGGTCTGTTCCTGGAATCCGAAGTCGTCATTCTCAACGGGATCTTCTCCGTCCTCAGCCTGGTCGCCGGGGGCTTGAGCCTGCTGGCCGCCAAGCTGATCGTTAAACCGGCGGACAAGCGCTTTCCCTATGGCTATTCCCATGTGGAACCGCTGGTTCAGTCGGTCAACGGCTTCCTCGTCCTGGTGATCTGCATCTATTCGTTCATCAACGGCATCAATGGCATCCGTGAGGGCGGCACCGCGGTCGATGCGGCGGGTGTCATCTGGTTCAGCGTGGTCAGCGGCGTGATCTGTCTGGGCTTCTGGATTTACCTGTCGATTCAGGCACGGCGCCTCGACTCCCAACTCGTCGCCACCGATGCCAAGGAATGGGGCATGGACTTTGCCTTCAGCATGGTGACTTTAATCGGCTTTGCGGTTCTGCCCGCGCTCGCGGAACCCTACCGCACCGCCTGGGCGAGCTATGCGGACCCGGCCCTGGTCGCGACCATGTCGCTGCTGCTGCTACCCGTGCCGCTAGGGATCCTCAATCGCAATCTGCGCGAGGTCCTGCTGATGGTGGACGTGAACGATGCGCTGATCGGGCGCCTCGATGCCATTATGAAAACGCTCAGTGCCGAGCACGCGATCGAGAAGTACGTCCATCATGTGGTCAAGACCGGCAGAACCTATTTCATCGAAATCGACATCGTCGTCGGACCGGGATTCGCATTGCAAACCATCGCGCAGCAGGATCAACTGCGGGAACTCATCTGGACCGCCATGGACGTCTCGGTCGACGAGGCCTGGCTGTCGATCTGCCTGACGGGCGATCCGCGGTGGGTCTAAACCGCGCCCAGCGCGGTATGCGATGTTGGCTCATGGGGCCAACTGTGTGACGCCACACAGCATTCGGAGAAATTCTATGCAGCATATTTTGATGTTGTGAGCCCATTCATGAATGGCGACATACTGCTGAAGATAGACCTTGTTGACACCACGAAATGGGCGGAGAA
>NZ_CAIZIZ010000351.1 GCF_903933125.1 uncultured Lamprocystis sp.
CGCTCCGCGTCCGGTCTGCGCACTGGACGCGGAGCGCCCGCACCTGCTCCCATGTCGGAGCCTGTGAGCCAGACTGGGCCAGAGTAAGGATTGCAACCGATGTCCGACCCCCACGCCTCGCAGGTTCGCATCGGTCTGGCCGGCAGCCCAGGGGTGACGGTCGGCTGCGGACTCCTGGTCACCCCGCGCCATGTCGTCACCTGCGCTCATGTTGTGGCGGAGGCGCTGGCTGATCCCGCGTTCGCCCTCGCATCCGCGGCGCCGGCCGGTGCCGTTCCGCTAGATCTGCCGCTGCTGGCGGTATCCTTCCGGACCAGCGGCCGAGTGGTCTGCTGGCATCCGGCGCGGGACGACGGCACCAAGATCCCCGAGGATATCGCCGTTTTGGAGTTGGCCGATGAGGCGCCGGCCGCCGCCGCACCGGCCGCGCTCCTGGCGCTTGACGCGGAGGACTACACCCAGCGTCCCGTACACTGCTTCGGTTTCCCCGCCGCGATCGACGAAGGCGTTCGCCGCTCGGGCACCTGTCGCGGCGAAAACGCCCTGGGACGGGTCCAACTCGATGTCGAACGGGGGTTGGTGCAGGGCGGTTTCAGCGGTACCGCCGCCTGGGACCCGACGCAGGGCGCGGTCGTCGGTGGTGGTGGCCGCGCGTACCGAGGATCAATCCGCCCAGCTCATCCCGGTGCGCACCCTATTTGCCGCCCTGACCTGGAGCGCGGTTGACGCCCGCGCAATCCCTACAAAGGCCTATCCGCCTTCGAGCCGGCGGATCGGGCCGACTTCTTTGGGCGCACCGACCTGATCCGGCAAATCGCCGACCGCGTGGAGCGCGAGCGTCTCGTCACCCTCATCGGTCCCTCCGGCGGCGGCAAGTCATCGCTGAGCGGGGCCGGATTGTTGCCCGTGCTCGCTGATCGGGGCGGCTGGCGGTTCATTCGCATCTGCCCCGGCGACGATCCTTTCGATGCCCTGGCCGGGGCGCTGCTCGCGCCCGGTCTCACCACCGGCCAGCGGGTCGAAGAACGGCGGCGCCTGAACGCCCTGTTGATCGAGGGCCCGGCCGGCTTCATGGCGGTGCTGCGCGAGTGGTCGTCGGACGCCCCCGGTACGCGTCTGCTGCTCGTCGTCGATCAGTTCGAAGAGCTTTTCACCAATGCTCAGGCCGGCGACCCGGGGCGCGCCCGCGCCTTTGCCGTCGCACTGGGCACGCTGGCCGCCGCCGACCCCGCGGCCGAGGTGTCGGTGCGCCTGCTGCTCGCCCTGCGGGCGGACTTCATGGGCCGCGCGATGGACGGACCCACGGCCCCCTTCATCGCCCCGGAGCGCCAGTGTCAGGTCGGCCCCTTGGACACGGAGGATCTCAAGGCCGCCATCCTGGGTCCGGCGGCGGCCTGCGGCGTGCGTTTCGGCCCCGGTCTGGTCGACGCCATGGTCGCCGATCTGGAGGATCAGCCCGGCCGGCTGCCGCTGCTCCAGTTCGCGCTCACCCAACTCTGGGACCAGCAGCAGGCCCGCTGCATCGACGCCGCGGCACTGGAGCGCCTGGGCGGGGTGCGGCGCGCGCTCTCGGCGTACGCGGATGGCGTCATTGATGCGTTGAGCGAGGCGGACCGCACCCGTGCCCGCCGCATCCTGATCCAACTGGTGCGCCCGGCCGAGCGCGCCGAGGATGTCGGCACCCGGCAGGTCGCCAGCCTCCGGCGGATCGCCGACCAGGATCAGGATTTGCTGCCGCGGCTTGTGGCGAGCCGGCTCGTCGTCACCTCCGGCGGCACCGACGACGAACCCCTGGCCGAGATCGCGCACGAGGCGCTGATTCGCGAGTGGGACCGCCTGCGGACCTGGGTCGGCGAAGACCGCGTCTTCCGGCTCTGGCAGGAGGGGTTGCGCAGCCGACTCGCCGACTGGGAGACGCACGGCCGGCACCCCGGCTATCTGCTCGCCGGTGCCCCGCTCGCCGAGGCCGAGGGTCGGCTCGCGGTCTACCCGCAGGGGCTGAGCCAGGCGGATGGCGGCTATATCCGCGCGAGCCGCCAGCACGCGGAGCGCGGCCGTCGGCGCGGGCGGGCGGGCGGCGGTCGCCGCCGTTATTCTCGGTCTCGCCGCCGTCGCGGGCGTCGCCGGGTGGCAATGGCAACGGGCCGCGGCCGAGGCGCGGCGCGCCGAGACGGCCCTCAGTTCTGCTGAGGATCTGGTCAACTTCATGACCTTTGATCTGCGTGAGAAGCTCGAACCCATCGGTCGGCTGGAGCTTCTGCGCGACACCCAAGCGCGCATCGACAGGTACTATGCGCAGCAGGGGGCGCCGAGCGGTGACTCTGTTGCGATGCGGCGGCGCGCGGTCAATCTGTCGAATTCCGGTGACTTGGCAAGCGCACTCGGCGACCTGTCGGGTGCCGCGCGGCTTTATGCCGACGCAGCGGAGGTCTTCAAAGGACTGGCCGGGAGCGACCCGAGCAACCCCGGCTGGCAGCGCGATCGGTCGGTGTGTCTGGAGCAGATCGGCGACCTCAAGACCGCGCGGGGCGACCTGGCGGGGGCATCCGCGGCTTATGCCGAGAGTCAAGCGATCCGCGAGCGCCTGGCCGGGAGCGACGCGAGCAATGTGCAGTGGCAGCTCGATGTTGTCGTCTCGCTCTGGACGCTGAGCGGCCCAGGGCTTGCCGCACCGGACGTGGCCCGGGGCTACCTGCAGCGCGGACTGACGATTCTGGAGGGGTTGGAAGCGGCGGGGAGGCTGTCCGACAGGGAGAGCAAATGGGCGGGCTCGCTGCGGGAACGGCTGCAGACCCTTGGCGATGGGGTTGACTGATTGAATGTGGATGGCTTTGCGAGGCCGCCAGCCGGCCATGACCATGATTCCGGCCGTCGGCGTTCAAGGGGCAGAGCGGCCAGCTTTGCATATAGCCTTCGGGCGTGATAACCGGACGTAGGGGCGGGTTTCAAACCCGCCCCTACACGAAGGTCTGCCTGGATATCAGGTGCGAACGCTATCACACCGCGCGGCGACCGGGCAGGGCGTCGGCAGGTGCCCGCTGGAGTCCGAGGCTTCAGCCTTGGTCAGCAGGCGCCAAGGCGGCTTTAGGGGCGACTAAAGTCGCCCCTACACATCGGTCGGTCATTTCCCGGAAATCACTTAAACCGCGCCAGCTTCAGCGATCGTCGAGTCTGCCGGGGCCGATCCCATCCAAAAACATCGCAGACCGCGCCGGGCGCGGTTTAACGCCGGTCGAGCGGCACCCACCGGCGGTTCTCCGGTCCGACGTAGTTGGCGCTCGGACGGATGATCTTGTTGTCCTGACGCTGCTCGATGATGTGGGCGGTCCAGCCGGCGATGCGCGCCATCACGAAGATGGGTGTGAACATCGCGGTGGGGATGCCCATCTGGGAGTAGGCGACGGCGGAGAACCAGTCGAGATTGGGGAACATTTTCTTGAGATCCCACATCACGGTTTCCAGCCGCTCCGCGACCTCGAACATGCGGGTGTCCTGGTTGGCCTCCGACAGACGCCGGGCGACGCCCTTGATGACCTCGTTGCGCGGGTCGCCGACCGTGTAGACCGGGTGGCCGAAGCCGATGACGATCTCCTTGCGCTCCATGCGCTCCTTGATGTCGGCTTCCGCCTGGTCCGGGTCCGTGTAGCGCTGCTGGATTTCGCAGGCGACTTCGTTGGCACCGCCGTGCTTGGGTCCGCGCAAGGCGCCGATGGCGCCGGTGATGGCGGAGTAGATATCGGAGTTGGTGCCGGCGATCACCCGCGAGGTGAAGGTCGAGGCGTTGAACTCATGCTCGGCGTAAAGGTTGAGCGAGGTGTGCATGGCGCGCACCCAGGCCGTCGACGGGGTGTGCTGGTGCAGCAGGTGCAGGAAGTGTCCGCCGATGGAGTCGTCTTCGGTCTGCACCTCGATGCGCCTGCCGTGATGGGCATAGTGGTGCCAATACAGCAGTATGGAGCCGGCGCAGGCGATCAGCCGGTCACCGATGGCGCGGGCGCCGGCGAAGGGCATCGATTCCTTCTCGGGCTCCAGGGTGCCGAGCAGCGAGGTCCCGGTGCGCAACACGTCCATCGGATGGGACGAGGGCGGGAGTTGCTCCAGCGCGGTCTTCATCGCGGCAGGCAGGCCGCGCATGGTGCGCAGTCGGTGCTTGTAGGAGACGAGTTCCGCCCGGCTCGGCAGGTGCCCGTGAATCAAAAGATGGGCGATCTCCTCGTAATCGGCGTGATCGGCAAAATCGAGGATGTCGTAGCCCCGATAGTGCAGATCGTTGCCGGTGCGCCCGACGGTACAGACGGCGGTGTTGCCGGCGGCGGTGCCGGAGAGTGCGACGGACTTTTTCGCCTTCGGCAATAGGCTCTCTTGCTCGGCCATGCGGATCTCTCTCTTGGTTCAGTGATGCGGTTAGGAGGGGCTGGTCGGCCGGTGAACAACAGTGCGTTCACCGGCGCACCGGAGTTGTCTAATCCTTGTCCGTCGCGAACAGCGCGTCGAGCTTCTGCTCGAAGCTGTGATAGTTGAGATAGTCATAGAGTTCCATGCGGGTCTGCATGGTTTCTACCACCTTGGCCTGGGTGCCGTCCCGGCGGATCGCCTGGTAGACGTTGAGCGCCGCCTTGTTCATGGCGCGGAAGGCGGAGAGCGGATAGAGGACCAGCGCGCATCCGGCCTCGCCCAACTCCTGGGTGGTGAACAACGGGGTGGCGCCGAACTCGGTGATGTTGGCGAGAACCGGCACGCCGACGGCGGCGACAAAGCGGCGGTACTGCTCCAGTTCCACGATGGCTTCGGGGAAGATCATGTCGGCGCCGGCCTCGACACAGGCGATGCCGCGCTCGATGGCGGATTCCATGCCCTCGACGGCCAGGGCGTCGGTGCGCGCCATGATGACCAGGTCATCGGTGCGGGCGTCGACGGCGGCCTTGATGCGATCGACCATCTCCTCCTTGGAGACAATGGCCTTGTTCGGGCGGTGTCCGCAACGCTTGGCCGCGACCTGATCCTCGATATGGATGCCGGCCGCTCCGGCGCGCGACATTTCACGCACGGTGCGGGCGATGTTGAAGGCGCCGCCCCAGCCGGTGTCCGCATCCACCAGCAGCGGGAGCTGCGTGGCGAAGGTGATGCGGCGCACGTCTTCCAGCACGTCGTTGAGGCTGGTGATCCCCAAATCCGGCACCCCGAAGGAGCCCGCCGCGACCCCGCCGCCGGAGAGATAGACGGCGCGATAGCCGGTACGTTCCACCATCATGGCGTGATAGGCGTTGATGGCGCCGACGACTTGGAGTGGATGCTCGTCTTTGACGGCCTGGCGCAGACGGGCGCCGGGGGTGTTCGCTTGAGTCATGAGTCGGTCCGGTGTTGGGTGGTGGTCTCGGTGGCAAGACGGCGCTCGACGTTGCGCCGCGAGGCGCGGATGTGTCGACGCATCATCAGTTCGGCCAGTTCGCCGTCCCGTTCGGCGATGGCATCGACAATCAGTTCATGCTCCTTCAAGGCATCGCGCGCCCGGTTGCTGACCATCCCGAACTTGCAGCGGTACATGCGCGCCAGGTGGTAGAGGTCGTCGCACAGGATGCCGATCAGGCGCTGGTTGCCGCTGCCCTGAACGATGCGGTAGTGGAAATCCATGTCCCCTTCCTTCTGGAAATACGCCTGCCAGTATTCGCGGGCGATCTCTGCGCGGTGCTGCTCCAGCAAGGCTTTGAGGTCGGCGATGGCAGCCGCCGACATCCGTTCCGCGGCGAGGCGGGCGGCCAGACCTTCCAGTGCCTCGCGGATCACGTAGATTTCCAGCAACTGCTCGCTGGACAGCGTAATGACCCGCGCACCCAGGTTCGGGCGCCGCTCCACCAGATTGGCGGACTCCAGGCGCCGCATCGCTTCGCGCAGCGGTCCGCGGCTGATCCCGTAGCGTGCGGCCATTTCCGGTTCGCTGATTTTGCTGCCGGGGGGGATGTTCCCCTCGACGATCGCCTGACGGAGTTTCCCGAAGACGCGGTCGGCGATGGTGGACGTTTCGTCGGGTTGAACGTCCGCGTGAGCTTCCATTGAAAGTGTCGACACTTTTATGCGATTTCAGGCAAAGATAGCTGAAATATTCAGGCTGTCAAGCCTATTTGTCGACAATAGAGAGCATTGATGACGACGACTCATCGTTAAAGTTCAACGTCTCCCGTGGGAGCGGCCTCCGGCCGCGATGGGGCCGCACGCGA
>NZ_CAIZIZ010000352.1 GCF_903933125.1 uncultured Lamprocystis sp.
CAGCCCTGACGGTGTCAGGCCAGGATGGCCTGACGACGCACCCGGCGAGCCCAAGGATGTCGAGGCTTAAGCCGGAAGCAGCGCCGCCGCCCGCTAAAGCGTCGGCTTCCGGTCAGCGGCGTGCGTCGTCAGGGCTTCCAGCCCAGACGGTGTCAGGCCAGGATGGCCAGTCGACGCATCCAGCCAGTGGGCAAATCTTTGCTGGGCGGTCCGCGCCGCGTTCAGGCCGCGATCAAGCGAAGCAAGCCAGAGATCCCCATAGGCGCCGAGCAGTTGATGCGGGTTGGCGAACCAGGGCAGACCCCGGTGCAGATCGGCTGGCGGCAGCAGTTCACAGTCGTATTCGACAATTCCGTCCCCCGTCCGTTCGGGCTTCCCGCCAATCGCCAGGGCGAGCTTGCGCATCGGCGTATTTTCGACCAAGACCTCGAAGCGCAGGTGTCGGATGCCGGCCGCCCGGGCCAGTTCCACCAATTGGCGGGACATGGCCGTGCCCACCCCCTGACCGTGGGCAGCGTCCGCCACGGTAATCGAGAACTCCGCGCTGTCACCCCCAGGGGACAGACGGATGCAGCGGGCGAAGCCCAGAGTCTCGGTCTCCCGGCCCTGGTTATCCAGGCGGACCGCCACGACGGCGATGTGGTCCCAGCCGTCGGCGCCGGAGAAGAGATCCAGTTCCGCGTCGCTGAGGGTGTGTTTGCTGGCAAAGAAGCGCATGCGCCGCGACTCGGGCGAGAGCGCGCCGAAGCACGCCTTGAGCCGCTCGCGGTCGGCGGCTCCGGAGGGCCGGATACGCAGATTGAGCGCCTGAGGCGCTGAGCTTAAGCGGTTGTTGTCATGGTTGACCAGTTGTAGTTCATACATTCAGTTCCCCTGCCGCGAGGGCAGTTCTGGGCCGGGGCCGCGGCAATCGCGGCGCCAGTGCCTTTTTGTGCATTGCAGCATTATGGTTCCCGGCTGAACCATAAACAACCCTTATGTGCTAGGGGCGGGCCAGCGGCGGCGCCGCGACCTGTCGCGACAGGTCGGGAAGTGGGCGCTAAGGCGATTGCCGGAATAAGGTGGAGCGAGCTAGTTCCGCGGGCGCTGACAGGCCGTGTGGCACTCCCAGTAGCGGTTGGTGCAGAACCCATAGAGGTTCTCGCTGCATGACCACCAGGGGTAGCCGCAGTTCTCCTGATCGGAGGCGTTACACCAACGCAAGGTACGCTGGGCCGCCTGATAGCCGGCCTGACATTGCTGATAGTCGTAGCGGGCGTCGGCGTCGCACTGGTCCTTGACGCTCTGGCAGCGGCTGATGCAGCCGATCTCGGCGACCCGCTGGGGCAGGTTCTCGTAAAATAACGGACGGGAGCATCCCGCGGCGGCGAGGAGCAGGACGATGGAAACTGCCGCCATGACCTGCGGCCTGGTTCCAAACGCGGCATTGGTTGGCGATGGCCTCATCAGGGTGACCCCGATAATGAAAAAATGGCATGGGACGAGGACCACTGGTCCGGGTTTCCGGCTAGTGTAACGCCGGGCCATGCTTCAAGACTCAACTGTCAGGCTTAACTTTAGCCCCATCGGTGCGTAAACGCATCTCCGCGTGCGCTTGGCATGCAAGAAGAAGCAGCGCGCAGCAATTCCAAATTTGGGCGGCACCGCGCGACCTCTGGTGGATGCGGCGCGCGCGACCGCCGTGCCGAGTCCCTGAGACCGAGCGGCGCGCCTTATCCACCCTACAACGGAGCCGGTTTCGTAGGGTGGATAAGCGCAG
>NZ_CAIZIZ010000353.1 GCF_903933125.1 uncultured Lamprocystis sp.
CCAGTCCGGGAGGGATACAGAAAATGACTGTCTGAACCGTCCGGTTTCACAAAATTTCACGAATGTAGTGCCACTGACCAATTTTTTCCGCTGTAAGCGGATGATCTTAAGAGAGAAATAATCTGAGGTGTTAAACTTGGGTTAGGAACTCCGGTATGACCCAGTCTAAGCTCATCAAATGATTCGTCCGTGCCTACGACGACGTGCCGGAGCAGGATATCGCGTCGGCGATCAATCGGCTGCTGCAGTAAATAACTGACGCCTTGGCCAACGGCGAGCGCATCGAGATCCGCGGTTTCGGCAGTGTCTCGGTACGTCACCGCCAGCCGCGTCAGGCCCGCAACCCAAAGACCGGCGCGGTGTTTGTGACGCGGGTGACCCATGCGCTCTACTTCAGACCCGAGCAGGAACTCAAGAAGCGGGCCAACCGCGGACGGGACGCCTGATGCACGGCACGCACCCGGCGCGGTTCACATCCGCGCGCGAGGCCAATCGCCGGGAACCCGACCAACCTTTACTCATCATTCGAGGTCTTTCCATGAACAAAACAGAACTCATCAATGCCGTGGCCGCCAAGAGTGGGCTCAGCAAGATCGCGACGGCGGAGGTGGTGGACGCCCTGCTCGACACACTCAAGGACGCCCTGGTGCAAGGCCACGCGGTGCAACTCATGGGGTTCGGCAATTTCGAGATCACGGAGCATGCAGCGCGTGAAGGGCGCAATCCGGCCACGGGCGCACCGCTGAAGATCGCCGCCAAGAAAAGCGTCAAGTTCAAGCCGAGCAAGGCTTGGAACGAGGCCGTCGCGTCCGGCGGTTGAGAGCGGCTTCGGGCGCCTGACCGCGGACGGCTCGCGGCGTGGGCCGTCCTCGCGCGTCTGATAGAATGAGTTCTCCCCTATGTCCTCATATTGCAGCTTCGCTCCCCCTGGGCCGATTTCCAAGATCCGCTCTGTTTTCCGGAAGGGTATCGAGACACGCGCCAGCGGACGTGCCGAACTCCGTGGTGCAGGCTGTTCCTTCGTCCGCTCACATAAATAGCGTTGGCGGCAATCGCAAAAGGGCGCCGTTGGGCGCTCATCCGGCCGTCCGCGGCGCGCCCCCAGGCCCGCCGGCGGACCGGCCACAACTGCGGGAACGCCCGCTTCCCGCGTCGCTCCGGCGACTCGGCACTTGCTGGCGCGCCATCCCCAGCGGCCTGAACCTGGCGTGCTCAGGTCGTGGCGGCCCGTTCGCCGGACCCCACAGCGTCAGCGCTCGGCTGCGCGGACCCCGCATAAGCTTCGACCCGGGCCTTGAGCTTCTGGCCCGGCCGGAACGTCACCACGCGGCGGGCGGTGATCGGGATCTCCTCGCCGGTTTTCGGATTGCGCCCGGGGCGCTCATTTTTCTCGCGTAGATCGAAGTTCCCGAACCCGGACAACTTAACTTCCTCGCCACGCTCTAGCGCCGTGCGGATTTCCTCGAAGAAGCTTTCGATGAGGTCCTTCGCCTCCCGTTTGTTGAGCCCAAGCGCGTCGAACAGGTGTTCTGCCATGTCGGCTTTGGTCAGGGCCATACGTTCAATCCCGTCGTTGTGGGCCAAAAACTGACTCAAGACGGGTCAACCAATGTCCACCGTCTAAGTCGCCCTATCTGATCTGCAAGTGTCTGAGAAGTCGATCGTAAAATCAATCCGAAAACGAAGCGATGGCGGACGCGGCGGCGTTTGATGTCGGTATGGGGTCGGGGTTGATTGATTCATGCGGGGTATCGGGGTCGAACCTCCAGGCCCCCGGGGCGGCCGGAGCCAGACCGCCACGCCGACGGGGCTTTGGGGCATGGCCCGCTGGACAAGGCATTGGGGGGTTCAATCCTCGTGACGAGGCAGCACTTTATACCAATCGACATGCGGCTCTTGGTGATGCTAAACACCTGTTTTAGATCAATCGCGGCACGCGAACTGCGAACAAAACGCCCGCTCTGTCAAGCGTGCCATCTGGTCTCTCCCCCAATGCAGGAGGTCAGCAACGCCATCGGCATCGGACAGGAACAGGGCTCCGTGCTGGGGTGACGCGCGCCCGTTCCGGCATCGTTCTATCTGGCAAACCACTGTTTAATCTCGAAGCAGGCCATTCGCTGGAGCAGACTGCACATCGGCAACGGCTGCTATGGCACCTGGTGGCAGCTTCGCTCTTATTGGGCCTCCTGGCTCCAGTCAGAGCCGATACTCGTCCAGCCGATCCGGGCTGGTACTGTCATCCCCGAAGCCCCAACCCGTGGCCTCATCGTCCAGCACCCAGGCCACGACCTCCAGCGGGTTCTCGCCATCGGCCAATTTCTGTTCCTCTTCGTGAATCAGGACAAACCCCGCCCCAAATGTCTCCCCGGCCCGCAACCGGCGCGCGCTATCGACGACCGACGAGACGCGGGCGAGTTGCCCTCTGAGTGTCGCGTTCTCGCGCTGCTTCGTATGCAGGGCTTCGGCCAGAAACCCCAGTAGACGCAACGAGTCGCTCCAGCGTTCCCGCAATTCGGTGAGGGTGCGTTCGATGACGGCTGCCGCCAGCGCGCCGTCGCGGACCTGATACTCCACGAAGACGCCATGGGCGATGACGAAAAAGAGCGTCAACGTGCGCACGTGCTCGGCATCCGTGCGGTAGACGGGCGCGCCCTGTGCGCCCAGATGCAGGACGTCGAAGAAGACGCGGACACCCGGTGGAACCCCGCCGATCCAGTCGCCCGGACGATAACGGCCAAGTATGCAATCGAAACGCTTGGTCTGGATTTCGAGCTCCCGACCGTCCAGTTCGATGTAGAGCGAATCGAACATGCCCATGCTCGGTGCCTCCTCAAAACCCGGTTGTTGCGCGCGCCTTAGATAGACGCACGGGCGGTAAAGCCGCGTGGCTCAGACCTTGCGTAAACAGCGGGCCGCCGCCTTCCCGACCATCGCGTCGTTCATCACGCCGTGCCCCAGGTCGGCCATGACCTCCGGCCGGGCGCGGCCCAGCACGATGTCTCCCCGCCACTGCTGGACGCTGGAGAGGAAGAAGCAGGTCCGCCAGGGGATGGCGCCCAGCCGCTCTGGTCGCAACCGCTCCAGCCCGCGCTCAACATCATCGCCGGCCCCAACGGCGCGGGCAAGATCACCTGCGCGCGCGCTCGCTATGGCGGCCGGGCGCGCGACTTCGACGCCGCGTGCATCATCCGCAGGGGAGAGGAACAATGTCCTGCGGCTGACGCACCGGGTCGTCCCCCCGTGTCGGACGGTCCGGTGGATGGCCAGGATGGCGGGGGGTGTGCCGACATCCGGCCGGACGGCGCGACTGTTTCGGGCCTGGACGGGATCATGGAGGGTTTTATCAAATCCCGACGCACCCACCTACTGAACTTAGCCCCCTAACTTCGACGTAGCTTCCCAATGCGGCCAATTTCCGTCGTCGTCCCGACCCGGCGCCTGGGCGCGGCGTTGCGCGAGCGCTGCGCTGGGACGGCCGCGTGTCTTCCCGGCGCGGAGCTCATTCTCTGCGAGCCGGACGACCTGGGTCCGCTCGCGGTGGCGGCGCCGCTGCCGGCGGGCTGGCGACTGGTCAGGGCGCCGCGCGGTCGTGGAACTCAGTGCAACGGCGGGGCCCGCGTGGCCACGGGCGAACTGCTGATGTTCCTGCACGACGACACGGACCTGCCCCAGGATGCCGGAGCGGTCCTCGAGGCCGCCTTTCGCGACCCCGGCCTCGGCATGGCCTGCTTCCGGGTCGCCTTCGATCAGCGCCACTGGCTGCTCGGCGCCTATGCCTGGGGCTCGCGTTTCGAGTCGCGGCTGACGACTTTCGGCGATCAGGCCATGACCATCCGGCGCGACCTCTTCACGACCGTCGGCGGCTTCCCCGACTGGCCGCTGTTCGAGGATGTGGAGCTGGCCCGCCGCGTACGCCGGTGCAGCCGCGTTGCCAAGCTGCCGAGCGCGGTGACCACCTCGGCCAGCCGCTTCCTGGCCAACGGGCCGGCGCGACAGCAACTGGCCAACGGACTCTTGCTCGCACGCTTCCTGCTGGGCGCCCCGCCGGAACGCCTCGCGGCCCTCTACGAACGGCAACGCGGCGCGCTCCCACGGGGTGATGCAGCGTGAGTCTCGACCTGTGGGTCGGCCTCGGCGTCCTGGTGGGGCTGTTTATGGTCGAGGGTGCGCTGCCCTATGACCAGACCCGCGACCGACGCGCTGTCCATGGCGTCCGCAATCTTGGTCTGGCCATCGCGAGCGGCGTGGTCGGTGCGGCGCTGGCACCGCTCCTGCTTGGGGCCATGAGTTTCGGCAGCGCGCAGGGTTGGGGACTGTGTCCGCGGCTTGACCTCGGCGGACTCGGCGGCGCCCTGATCAGCTTCGTGCTCTTTGATCTCTGGATGTATGGCTGGCACCGCGCCAATCACCGCATCCCCTTCCTGTGGCGCTTCCATCGCGTCCATCATACGGACCCGGCCATGGACTGCACCACGGCGCTGCGCTTTCATCCCGGCGAGATCCTGCTGTCCGGCCTGGCGAACCTGCCCGTGATCGTCGCCCTCGGCATGAGTCTTCAGACCTTCGTCCTCTACAAGGCCGTCATGGTCGCCGTGATCCTTTTCCATCACAGCAATCTGGCCGTGCCGGCGCGCATCGACCGGGGGCTGCGGCGGCTCATCGTCTCGCCCTCCATGCACCGCGTGCACCACTCCGAGATCCGGGCCGAGACGGATTCCAATTACGGCACCATCTTCTCTTTCTGGGACCGGTTGTTCGGATCGCTGCGGGTGCGCGAGGACACCCAGGCGATCCGGTTCGGCATCGGCCGCTTCGCGGGCGACGCCTGGCAGCGTCCGCTGCGGCTGCTGACCATCCCGTTCCTGGCGGAGTGGCCGCCGGGACCGCCGACTGGGACAAGGGCTGCACCTGTCCCGGCAAACCGGCCATGAACCCACGCTTGCGGCGCTTCTTTATGGGGGGTAGTCCTGTAATCTGTAGGGTCGGCCCCGCAGAATCGACAGAAAACCATGGAAACTCAGAAGATTACCGCTTCCGGCCTCCTTGGCGGACCCGTAGATTGCAGCACTACCGGTTCCGGGGGTGGCTGAAGGTTTGCGACGCGGTTTTTTGTGCGCTTGTCGGCTGATTCCGCGATCAAACGTCGAGACGCTCATAACCTGTCGGAAAATAAATGTTTCTCGACCGGCCGCATCATTGCGGGCGTTTCACGCAATGGCGGATCATGCCATGACAGCGCGTTCTGCCCCTTCTACGGATTATTCGCAAACGCTGTTCGTGGAGCGGAATCAGTAACCGGTCAAGGCACGTGGGGCACGCTTGGCCGGGTGGTCGTTAGCCGCCTAGAGCATGGCCTCTGGGCCGACGCTTCTGGCGCCGGGGCGCTCGATCGTGAGGATCGGCGTACGCAGAACAATGGCCTCGCCGCAGCGAGCAGCGCCGGGTCGGCAGGCGGTGCTGACGGCGGAGTGTCGGGAGACGCACCAGCGGGAGGGTTCGCGCCAGATGCGCTGAAAGGGGTTCAGGCCGCGGAGAATCGTTCGCTGAACGCCGCAGCGTCGCCGCTCGGCTGCGCGGCTCCCGCATAGGCTTCAACCCGTGCCTTGAACTTCTGACCCGGGCGAAACGTCACGACGCGGGGCGCGGTGAGTGGGATCGCTTCGCCGGTCTTCGGATGGCGCCCGGGACGCTTGTTCTTCTCCCGCGTCACTGCGTCACTCGAAATTCCCTAATCCGGATAGCTTGACCTCCTCGCCGCGCTCCAGTGCCGTGCGGATTTCCTCGAAGAACGCCTCACTGAGGTGTTTGGCCTCCCGTTGGTTGAGCCCCCGTTCCTGGAACAGGTGCGCGGTCATGTCGGCTTTGGTCAAGGCCATACCGTCAATCCTCAGCGGTGCGGGAACATCGACTCAGGACGCGTCAGCACAGACCCCACCGGCCAAGCCGCTGCTTGAGCGGTCATTGTCCGCGCACACTCTTGCATAATCATTCACAATACAAGACCATTTTCAGTGGCCTCGCAATTGATGTGAGCAATGGGGTTAGGTCCGCGAAGCGGCAGCGGCCGTCCGGAGGTCGTAGCACGGCGACTTGGCCGCGCCGGCCCGCCTCGGTCAGGTTCTGCGCCATCTGGTCACGTTTCCTCGGACCTGATCGAGGTCTCGCTTGCGCGGTCGGGGCGCAGGTCGTTCCGCGGTCGCTCAGGCCAACGGCGATGGCTTGCCATTGAGGTCGCGGAAGGTCGCGTGTTGTCCGGTTCGGCTTGCGGTAAAGGAGGAACAGACTTCGGTTCAGGAGATAAGCAATGAGCAAAGCACCCGACGATGGCATGGGGGTCGAGTCGGCAGCGCTGAACGGACTGGTGGGCCAGTTGCGTGGCCTGATCGCCCAGGCACGCGCCCAAGCGCTGCGTACCGTGGATGCCGTTCAAGTGCGTGCCTGCTGGGAGATCGGCCGCCATATCGTGGAGTTCGAGCAGCAAGGCCACGCCCGTGCCGCTTATGGAGCACGCCTGTTGCCGCAACTGGCGGAGCGCCTGTCGCATGAGTTCGGCGCGGGTTTCGATGCACGTAACTTGCGCCATATGCGCAGCTTTTTCCAAGCGTTTCCATTTTGGGACGCAGTGCGTACCGAATTGAGTTGGACGCACTATCGCACGCTGCTGCGCGTGGATAGCGAGGCCGCAAGGCAGTGGTATATGAACGAGGCCATTATCCAGAACTGGAGTTCACGAGCGCTGGAGCGTCAAATTGGTACCCTGTATTACGAACGCCTGCTGTGCAGCCAAGACAAGGCGGCCGTCCAGGCTGAAGCCAGCAGTCAATTAGCCCCCTTGAATCAATCCCCGCGTGCGTTTGTGCGCGACCCCGTCCTACTTGAGTTTTTGGGCTTACCGGGTACGGGCCGTTTGCTTGAAAGCGAGTTGGAGCAGGGCTTGATGGACAAGCTGCAAGCCTTCCTGCTAGAACTGGGCAAGGGTTTTGCCTTTGTCGCGCGGCAGCAGCGCATCAGCACCGAGAGCAAGGATTTTTATATCGACCTTGTCTTTTACAATTACTTACTGAAATGCTTCGTACTGTTCGACCTGAAAACTGGCGAACTGACGCATCAGGACATCGATCAAATGGATATGTATGTGCGCATCTACGACGATCTGAAGCGTAGCCCCGATGACAACCCGACGGTAGGAATTATTTTGTGTTCGCAAAAAGATGCTTCAGTCGTACGCTATTCGGTTCTCAATGACAGCGAGCAACTGTTCGCGAGCCGCTACAAGCTGGTTTTGCCGTCCGAGGATGAACTGCGCTGCGAGTTGGAGCGCGAGCGCGCGGCTTTGCTGGCCCAAGCCCAAGAAGGGGTTTGACAATCTTCCGAACGGAAACGTACGCCAAGGTGTCACAGGTGGATTTTTAACGCTGTTTTCTAGGGCCTCATCAAACGACGTTTTCTGGTACTGCCCGCCGCTGGAGAACAAAGACGCGGAAATCCCGCGAAATCTGCCTCAAGAACTCGGCGCAGCATTTAATATCTTAGAAACGCATGTCGTAGCGAGGTTCTTGCGACCGCCAGCAGGCGCTTATCACTAATTCCCGTAACGAAGAATGTCAGACTCCCGGTTGGAGGCAATGCGGGTCCCGCCACCGCGGCGCGGGCGGTGGACCTATGTGAAAATGGCCAACCTGACCAAGCGACTGGATGCTGCGGTTTGAGACGCACCGGCAAGGCCGTTGGCGGACCGGAATGCGGACGACTGAACGGACCGGCCACAGAGGCGCGCCGACACGTGCCACCAACGGTACCATCGTCGGGCGCTACGTAAGTTAAAGGCGCACAAGAATGACGTTATCTAACAACGACTCCGCAGCGACGCAAAGAGATCAAGCACTTTCAATTCTCGATAAAAATCGATCGATTCTTTCTCAGCTGTTTAAGGAATGCTATCTTTCAAAAGGCAGAGGTGCTTTGTTGGTTTATGCGGAAAATGTTATCGAAAGAGGGCTTCCAACCAAGCATGAGTACAGAGGAAAAGAAGAGCTTTCTGATATATTCGATGATCTTGAGTCTCGATCTCCGCTAGAAACTAAGTACATCAATATATTCGCTATGAGCGCTTAATTATTTATCTTTCTTTTAAATCAATGCTTTGCAATTATTGGCGCCTACAAATATGTCACTTGAAGTACTTATGATCGATACATATAATCAAAAAAGAGAAGGTATTTTGATACTCATCACAAGTTCTGCTAATGCCACTTATTTTGTTACTGTAAAGCTTGTGTGAATGCGGATGGC
>NZ_CAIZIZ010000354.1 GCF_903933125.1 uncultured Lamprocystis sp.
CACACCATCACGCTGGAGGATCGCAACCTGCCGGTGATCGCCCAGCGGCGTCTGCTGCAACCCTTGAACGCCTCCGCCCAGGCCCGGATCGAGGAGTCCTTCGCGCAGACGCAGACGATGCGCGAGGAGGCCTTCAACCTGCTGCTGACCAGCAACGGCGACCGGGAGATGTTCCGCGCGCTCTATCCCTTCAGCCCGGCCCTGGTGCAGGCGCTGGTGGCGCTTTCCTCGGCACTGCAGCGCGAGCGCACGGCGCTCAAGGTGATGCTGATGCTGCTGGTGGAACAGCGCGAGACCCTATTGCTGGGAAGCGTCATCCCGGTCGGCGACCTCTATGATGTCATTGCCTCCGAGGCCGAGCCCTTCTCCGAGCAGATGCGGCAGCATTTCGACAACGCCAAGCTGTTGTTCGAGCGCAAGTTGATCCCGGTCCTGGAGCAGGAGCACCAGTTCACCGGTCAGGCGCTCCAGGAGCTGCCGCCCAACGATGCCAAACGGCAGGCATTCAATAATGATCTGCGCCTGCTGAAGACCCTGGTGCTGGCCGCACTGGTCCCCGAGGTGGAGAGCTTCAAGCAGCTCACCGCGACCAAGCTCGCGGCCCTGAATCACGGCACCATCCGCTCGCCCATCCCCGGCCAAGAGGCCCGGACGGTGCTGCAGAAGTGCCGCAAATGGGCGGGGCAGGTGGGTGAGATCAAGATCTCCGACGACCCCAATCCCACCATCGGCGTGCAGCTCTCGGGCGTGGATACCGAGAGCATCATCGAACAGGCGCGCATCAACGACAACGACGGCAACCGCCGGCGCCTGGTCAAGGAGATGGTCTTCGACGCCTTCGGCATCCGCGACGACACGCAGCTCTTCGTCGAGCACGAGTGGCTGTGGCGCGGGACGCGTCGGCGCGTGGAGGTGCTGTTCCAGAACATCCGCGAAATGACCGACGACAGTCTGTTCGAGTCGCGCGACGACCAATGGAAGGTCATCATCGACTTTCCCTTCGACACCGGGAACTACTCACCGACCGACGATCAGGCGCGCGTGCGGGACTTCGAGGCCGCGGGAGGACAGGCGCGGACGATCTGCTGGCTGCCCTATTTCCTGAGCCAGAGTGCGCAGAAGAACCTCGAAAAACTGGTCGTACTGGAAGCCATCCTCAAGAGCGAGGACAGCTTCAACAGCTACAGCGGTCATTTGAGCCCGCAGGATCGCGTGAGCGCGCGGACCTTGCTCGACAATCAGCGCAGCCAGTTGCGTCAGCAGATGAAGGACGTCCTGATCGGCGCCTATGGGGTGGCCGCGGCGCTGCCTGGTTCGCTCGACCACAGCGATCTGCTGGAATCGCAGCTCATGTCGCTGCAGCCGGGGTTTACCCCACGCCCCCCGCAGGGCACCACCATGGCGAAGGCCTTCGAGCAATTGCTCGGGCAGGCCTTGACCGCTCAGTACCCGGATCACCCCGAATTCGACGGCGAAGTCCGCCCAGCGGATCTGGGCCGGGTGTTCACCGAGCTGTGTCGCGCCATCCATGCGCCGCACGGGCGCATCGACGTCGACGGCCCGCTGCGCCCGCTGATGCGCCAGATCGCCCAGCCCCTGAGGCTTGGCGAGATGCACGAACGTCACTTTATCTTCAAGGAGGACTGGCCGCAGCAACTGAACCGCGAGCTGGCGAGGGTGGGCGGGGACGTGACGGTGCGGGCGCTACGCGAGGCGATGGACCAGCCGCGCCCGCGGGGCTTGCCGTTGGTCGTGCAGAATTTGCTGATCCGGGTCTTCGCCGAGCAGGGACAGTACGCCTTCACCTTCCACGGCGGTCCGTACGACGATGTCACCTTGAAGGACATCCGTGACGAACTGGTGCTGATCAAGCAGGATCTGGCGGAGCCGGAGCAGTGGAAGCGGGCCTTGGATCACGCCGGCGCCGTCTTCGGCCTTACGACCAGTCCGCTGCGTACGGCGAGCAATCAGAACGCGCTGCAGCGGGACGTGCGCGACGCGGTCGTTACCTACCTGGAGCCCTGTCGTGCGCTGCTGGCCGATCTGACCGACCAGCTCGGCGCCTTGGGTCTTGCAGCGAACGGCCATCGACTCGCCAATGCCGGCCTCGCCGTGCAGTTGCTGGAACAGTTGCAGACGCGGGAGGGACCCGCCTTGGTCGACGCCCTGGCGGGCATGACGCCGGTCACCAGCCTGCCGGCGCTCGCCCGCAGCATCGTCGCGGCAACGCGGGTGAGTCACGCCATCGCGGACAACAACTGGACCTTGTTGGAGGCCGTCTGGGGCGATGGCGAGGGCGTGCGGATCAAGCGTGCCGTGGCAGACGCATTGGCGGCGGACGAGCTGGTGACATCGCTCGCCGATGCGCTCAAGCAGGCCCAGGCGGACGCGACACGGCTGATCCAGCGCCCGCCGGTGGTCGATCCCCCGATCAAGCCGCCACCGAAGCCGCCCTTAATACCCAAGGGTAAGACGGTGCTGAAGCAAGACAGCCGCCAAGGTCTGGAGGTCGATGAAGCCCGCCGTGTGCTCAAGGAGATCGAGCCACTGTTGCGCGACGGTGTGATCCTGGACATCAGTTACCAGGTTTTGGGTGAGATGGATGGCTGACGATGCTGATGCCCAGCTCTGGGTCTCGGGTGAACGCTTTTTTCTCGAAGGGGGTGAGCGTTGCCCCAGCCGATCGACGGGTGTATAAACACATAAACACCGATTTACGAGCAGACCCCTGATGACACGCTGGAACGTGGCCGTCTCCGACGAAACCGATCAAGCCCTGCGCCTGTTCCTCGCCAGCCGTGGCGGTGGGCGTAAGGGCGATCTGTCGCACTTTATCGAGGAAGCGGTGCAGGCGCATATCCTGGAGCTGAGCGCCGAGGAGGCCAAGGCCGCCAACGCGAGCATCGTTGAGCAGGACATTGATGCCATGGTCGATGAGGCCCTGACCTGGGCCAAACGCTAAGTCATGCGCGTGGTGCTGGACACCAACATCCTGTTCAGCGCACTGATCTCACCCCATGGTCCACCGGAAAGCATCTATCGGGCGTGGCGGGCCGCGCGCTTCACCCTGGTGACCTCGCGCGTGCAGTTGGAAGAGATCCGCCGTGCCAGTCGCTATCCCAAATTGCAGGCCGTGCTGCAGCCTGCAAAAGTGGGGGTGATGATCAACAACCTGCAGCGCGCCTTGGTGCTCGAGGCGTTACCTGACGGCTTCGAGACCGATGACCCGGACGATGCCTTCCTGCTCGCCATGGCTCAGGCCGGTGAGGCGGATTATCTGGTCACCGGTGACCGCCGTGCCGGCTTGTTGCAGCGCGGATCCCTGGGACGGACGCGGATTCTGACACCGGCCGCCTTTTGTGCCCAAGTGCTGCGACACCACTGAGCGGTCTCATTGAAGATCTCCCGATGACCTCAGCCTTATTGAATCCGCCCATCGCCGAGCACGCCGAACTCCCCAGCGCCGTACTCACCCAGGTGCAGGCGATCCTGACCAAGGATGCCCAGGCCGATCGGATCGCGCTGGTCTGGCCCGAGCCCATCGAGCCGCGCGAGCGGCGACGGCAGTTGTCGGACACGGCGCTGCGGGTCGTCTATTGCCCCTCGGAGCTGGCAATGCGCGAGTTGCTGGTGGCCCACAGGCCCGGGGCCGAGCGGCTGGTGATGCTCTCGCCCTTCGATGAAACGCGTTTGTCCAAGGATGTCCTGGCACGCCTCTGGGGTTGCGAGCCGAAGCGCATCAGCCCCTGGCGCACCCTGGAGCAGTTACTGCGGGTGCGCCAGATCGACCCGCGGCTGACGGCCAAATCCTACCGCTGGATCGCCGAGGCGCTGGTCGACGGTTATGAGCGCTATCGTGGACGGATCGCGTTCGGCGATGTGCTGGATTTCGACAAGGCGTGGCGCGCCCTGGCGTTGGCGCTGCTCGATTTCGCGGGCGAAGCGCCCGATCTGGACGCGCTCCTGGATTGGTCGCGCGCGGCGGGGGTTGACGCGGCGGTCGCAGCACTCCCCGAGACCGTGGTCGCGCACTTGGGCGACTGGCTCGCACCCCGACTGGGCGCCCCGACCGACCTGGTCTTGAGTCTGTGGCGACAAGGGCACGCGGGCGAGATGGTGGCGATTGGCCTGGTCTGCTCGGTGCTGTATCGGGCTGGTCTGACGCCCGACCAGGCCTTGTTTCAGGCCAGGGGACGCTTGCGCGAGCGGGTGGTCGGCGGCGCTCGAATCAGCGACGCGACGCTGGAGGATTATGGCCGGACAACCGTCGGCTACCTCGAACGGCTCCTGGTCGAGCGCCCCTATCGCGCGCTTAATGCTGCGCTTGCGCAAGCCGAGCAACTGCTTGCGAGTCTCGACATGCAGCCGCTGGCAGCCGCGTCCGACCTGCTGCCGGGCGGCTACGGACAGCGGCTCGAACGGCTCGCGCAGGCGCTCAAAGCGGCGCTCGCGGGCCAACCGATCGCGCCCGCACTCGCCGCCCTGGCGGATCTGCGGCAGCATCAACTGGCCAAGGTCCGCACCGAGCAACTGCGCACGGCGGAGTTGGCGGTCCGTGCCTGCCGTTGGCTGAAGACGGAGGAAGTGGAGCGGGGGAGCTTGCTCCAGGAAGTCCAGGACTACGTCGCGAGTGGCGGCTATCTGGACTGGGCGCGCGCGCGTCTCTGGTCGGGCGACGAACACGAGGCCCTGAACCGCGTCTATACGCGGTTGGTCAGTCAGGTCGGCGCGCGGCGCGAGCGTCTGAACGAACGCTTCTCGCACCATCTGCCGGCCATCGCGCGGGGAGACCAGGTCGATGCATCGGTCTTGCCGGTGGAGCGGGCGCTGGATGGCCTGGTCGCCCCCCTGGCGAAGCAGCAGCCGGTGCTGGTCCTGGTGCTCGATGGGATGAGTCATGCCGTCTACCGCGAGCTCGCGGGCGATCTGCTGCACCACGGCTGGGTGGAGCTGCAGCCCGCGGAGCGCACCGCGCCCTGCTGTTTGCTCGCCGCCTTGCCGACGGTCACGCAGATCAGCCGCTTTGCCTTGCTGGCCGGCACGCTGGGCGAGGGCTGCGGTGCCGATGAGAAAAAGGCCTTCGCCGCGCATCCCGCGTTGAAGGCGCTGTCGTCGACGAAGTTCCCGCCCCTGTTGTTTCACAAGAGCGATCTCCAGCAGCCGGGCAGCGGCGCCTTGGCCGACGGGGTACGGGAAATCATCGCGGGCCAAGCGCACAAGGTCGTCGGCGCGGTGATCAACGCGGTCGACGACCAGTTGAGCAGCGGCGCTCAGGTGTCCGTGCGCTGGTCGGTGGCATCGATTGGCGTGCTGCGACAGATCCTGGAGGCCGCCCGGGAATCCAGGAGACTGGTGATCCTCACGAGCGACCATGGCCATGTGCTGGATCACGACATGGCGCTGGTGAAGACGCATGCCGAGACCGAGCGCTTCAAGCCGGCGACCGAGCCAGTCGGGGTCGGCGAGGTGCGGGTCTTGGGCGAGCGCGTGGTACTCCCCGGCAACCAGGTCATCCTGCCCTGGTCCGAGCGGATTCGCTATACGGCGAAGAAGATGGGCTATCACGGCGGCGGCTCGCTCCAGGAGGTGCTGATTCCGTTCGGCGTCTACCGCAATGCCGGCGAGACCGGCCCGCTCGATGGCTGGCAGGAAGTGGCGCGACAAGCGCCCGACTGGTGGGCGCTCGAACCTGTTGCGGAGCCGATGGCGACGGCCGCCGTGGATGCCGTGCCGGCGCCCGCCGCCAGGCGGTCGAAGCGGGATGCGCACACGCTGGACCTCTTCGCCGAGCGGCCCATGCCAAGCCCGGCGCTGGAGCGGGGCGACGCTTGGATCGAGGCCCTGATGGCCTCGCCGGTCTTTGCGCAGATGAAGGCGCGCAGCGGTCGGGTGATGGTGAGCGAGGCGCAGTTGCGGCAACTCCTGGCGCTGCTGTCACAGGCCGGCGGTCAGCAAATGGCCGCCGCCCTGGCGCAGGGCTTGGGTCTCCCCGAGATTCGCCTGAACGGACTCTTGGCGGGCGTGCAGAAGTTGCTCAATGTCGATGGCTATCCGGTCCTGGCGATCGATCGGGTGTCCAAGACGATCCGGCTCGATCTCGCGTCGCTGAAGACCCAGTTCGAGCTATGAGCATCAGCCACCAGCGCCGAGCCGACATCATCGACGCGCTGCGGCGCGGCACGGTGCCGCAATACGGGCTCGATGCGCTCGCGGTGGGGCTCACGCACTTTGAGGCCGCATTCGACGAAGAGCTGACGAAGGTCGCGCGCGGGCGCGGGCAGTTCAAGGCCATCCGCGGTGAGTACGGCAGCGGCAAGACCTTCATCGTGCGTTGGCTGCGTGAGCGCGCGCAACGCATCGGTTTCGCCTGCTCCGAGGTGCAGATCTCCGAGACCGAAACGCCACTGCATCGACTGGAGACGGTCTACCGCCGTCTGATCGAGCGGCTGACCACCGCGGATTCACCAACGGGAGCCTTCCGCAACGTCATCGACGCCTGGTTTTTTGCGTTGGAAGAGGATGTGATCGCACAGGGCGGAGTAGATCCCAACGACCTCCCGGCCCTGATGCAGGCCACTGATGCATTGATGGAGCAGCGCCTTGGTGAGGTGGTGCGTTCGGCGCCGGCCTTTGCGCTGACCCTGCGTGCCTATCGCCGCGCGCTGCTCGAAGGGCACGAGGACATCGCCGACGGCCTCTTGGCCTGGATGGCGGGTCAGCCGAACATCGCTGCCGCCATCAAGCGCTGCGCCAACATCAAAGGGGATATCGACCACTTCGGCGCCCTGAGCTTCCTGCAGGGCGTGCTCACCATCCTCAAGGATTCCGGCCATCCGGGGCTGCTGCTGGTCCTCGATGAGGTGGAGACCCTGCAGCGCATGCGCGGTGACGTGCGCGACAAGAGCTTGAACGCCCTGCGGCAGCTCATGGACGAGATCGACAGTGGGCGCTTTCCGGGACTCTATCTGGTGGTCACCGGGACGCCGCCCTTCTTTGATGGCCCCATGGGGGTGCAGCGACTGCCGCCCCTGGCGCAACGCCTCGCCGTGGATTTCGCGACCGACGCCCGCTTCGACAATCCCCGAGCGGTGCAGATCCGCCTGCGGGGCTTCGACGTCGAAGCCCTCTGCGAGGTGGGTCGCAAGGTGCGGGATCTCTATGCCGCGGGCCGTGCGGAAGGCGGGGCGTCTGAGCGTATCACCCAGGTGGTCGACGATGCGTATATCGCCGCGCTGGCCCAGGCGGTCACCGGGGCCCTGGGCGGCAAGGTCGGAATCGCGCCCCGGGTATTTCTGAAGAAGCTGGTCGGCGAGGTCCTCGACCGGGTCGATCAGTTCGCCGACTTCGACCCGCGCCGGCACTATGCCCTCACCGTCAGCGACCAAGAGCTGACCGCGGTCGAACGCGCGGGCCGCTCGGCCGATCGCGCTGACGACATTGAGTTGGAAATCCCCCCTGGCCCCCCCTTTGAAAAAGGGGGGTTGGGGGGATTCGCGTTCGATCAGTTGCATCCGGCGCTTCAGCACCACATCGTCAATAGCTTAGGCTGGCGGTCACTGCGTCCGCTGCAGGAGGCGACGATCGCGCCGATTCTGCGCGGGGAGCATGCCATCCTCCTGGCGCCCACTGCAGGAGGAAAGACCGAAGCGGCGGTCTTCCCCGTCCTGTCGCGGATGCTGAGCGAGCGCTGGGAGGGCCTCAGCGTCCTCTACATCTGCCCGATCAAGGCGCTGCTCAACAACCTCGAGCCGCGGCTCGCGCACGTTGCGGGGCTGGTCGGGCGGCGCGTCGCACTGTGGCACGGCGACGTCGGCCCGGCGCGCAAGGCCAAGCTCATCGCCGATCCGCCGGACATCCTCCTGACGACACCGGAGTCCCTGGAAGTGACGCTGATCTCCAGGCGAGTCGACCATCAGCGGCTCTTCGCGAATCTGCGCTGCGTCGTTCTCGACGAGGTGCATGCCTTCGCGGGCGACGATCGCGGCTGGCATCTGCTGTATCTGCTTGAGCGGCTCAGCCACATTGCGGGTCGAGACCTGCAGCGGTTGGGACTCTCGGCGACGGTCGGCAACCCGGATCACCTGTGCGACTGGCTCGCGGGGGGCTTGGCCCAACCGTGCAGCGTCATCGATCCGCCGGCGGACACTGGTATGCCTCCGGAAGTCGAACTCGACTGGGTCGGCAATCTGCGCAACGCGGCCTTGGTCATCTCCCGGCTGCATCGCGGGGAGAAGCGCCTGGTCTTCTGCGACAGCCGAGCGCGGGTCGAAGAACTGGCGATCGAGCTGCGTGGGCTCGGTGTGAGCACCTATGTCTCCCATAGCTGCCTCAGCCTGGAGGAGCGACAGGCGGCGGAGGCGGCCTTCAGTCAGGGGCAGAATTGCGTGATCGTCGCGACCAGCACGCTGGAGCTGGGGATCGATGTGGGGGATCTCGATCGGGTCATTCAGATCGATGCCCCGAGCCGGGTGTCGTCCTTCCTGCAGCGGATCGGGCGGACCGGCCGTCGCCCGGGAACCCAGCAGTTCCAAATTTGGGTGGCCGCCGCCAACAGCGTGTCGGCAGCGAGGCCGATGGTGGATGCGCTGCGCTTATCCACCCTACGAAACCGGCTCCGTTAGGGTGGATAAGGCGCGCCGCTCGGTGGCAGGGACTCGGCACGGCGGTCGCGCGCGCCGCATCCACCAGAGGTCCCGCGGTGCCGCCCAAATGTGGAATTGCTGCCGGGAACCGCGCGCAACTGCCTCTTTCTGATCACCAAGGAGGAGGCATTCCTGCCGGCGGCGGCCCTGCTGCTGCTGTGGACCGAAGGCTTTGTCGAGCCGATCGAGCCGCCGCCGTTACCCATGCATCTCTTCGCTCAGCAGATCATGGGCCTCGCCCTCCAGGAGTCCGGGATCACCGCCGCGGACTGGCCGACCTGGCTGGGACGGCTGCCGGGATTGGCGATGCTCGCGCGGGGCGACTTTCAGCGGATTCTCGACTTCATGCTCGAGACGGGGATCCTCCACACCGATCAGGGGCTGCTTGGGATCGGCCGATCGGGTGAGCGTCAATTTGGCGCCAAGCACTTCATGGACCTGTTCTCGGTCTTCGTGAGTCCACCGTCGATCAAGGTCTTTCATGGTCGGCAGGAGATCGGTGAGGTCCCCCAATCGACCTTCATCCTGAAAGAGGAGGGACCAAGGGTCCTGACCCTCGGCGGGCGCGCTTGGGCAACCAAGTACATCGATTGGCCGCGACGCAAGGCTTACGTCGAGCCGACCGAACTGCGCGGCCGCTCGCAATGGCTAAGCGCCGGCCAGCCGTTGCATTTCGCGCTGTGCCAGGCGGTTGCCCGCGTGCTCGCGCGCGAGGCACCACCGGTCGCCTTCTCGCGCCGCGCGTTGGCGCACATGGCGGCGCTGCGCGAGTCATTCGACTGGGTGGAGTCGGGCAAGACCTTCCTCATCGCCGACGCGCACGATCGCCTCGTCTGGTGGACCTTCGCGGGCCGGCTCGTCAATGCCGCGATGGCGCATGCGCTGGCTGGAGAGGCGACCAGGATCATCGCCGATAACCTCGCGATCAGCTTCACCGGCGCGGTGGAACGTGCGTCGCTGGCGACGGCCATCCGCGACAAGGTCTTCGACGCAACCGCCGACATCACCCTGCCGCTCGACGCGGAGTTCATCGCTGAGCTGAAATTCGGGGAATGCTTGCCAGCCGAGCTGAGGGATCGCGAGATTCACGCTCGCTATGACTGTTCCGAAGCGCTTGCGTTGCTTGCGCGCTCGCCCATGGCGGTCGTTCGGCTGATAGAATCCAGCCGAGCAAGCGGTATGACTGACGGCTGACGCCCACCACCAGCGAACGTCAGCTGTGCGTCAGAATACCGTCAGTTTGTCAAGGGAATACACCTAACCTGTTTTTTTGCAATGGTTTTTAAGCTGGCATGTTTTTCGCTTTAACGGGGACGGGAAGACCTTTCCCCTTGGAGAGCCGAAGTGATTCATACGAGCAGAGCCGATAGACCTTGCCTGACGCTGGTGTCTGCGGCACAGGAGTCGCCGGATCAGCCGATCAACCGCATCGATTCACTGCGGTTTCTGCAAGCCATCAGCGCATCTCTGGACTTGGATCAAGTCCTGTCGACACTGGACCGGTTCCTCGAAAAACTAATCGGCCATAGCGGCTGGCAATACCGATATCCCGAACGGGATATCGAGCTTGAGGGCGGACAACATGATCGCAACCAGTTGGAGTATGACTTAACCTCGAGTGGCGAGCGGATCGGCACGTTCTCGCTGACGCGTGGCCGCTGCTTTTCGGAAAACGATCAGGTTCTTACCGAGTCTGTGCTGGGCCTCGCGTCACCGGCGGTGCACAATGCCCTGCGCTATCGGGCCGCGGTGCAACTTGTGGAGCGTGACACCTTGACCGGTCTCGGCAATCGTCACGCCCTCTTTCGACAAGGCGCTCGGTGGCTGGCCGACGCCATTCGCCATGATCGCCGCCTTTCAATGCTGATGTTGGATGTGGATGACTTCAAGCACGTCAACGACACTTTCGGACATCCGGAAGGTGACCGTCTATTGGTTCGTATCGCCGATATCCTGCGTGCCAACACGCGCGCCTCTGATCTTTGTGTCCGCATGGGCGGCGATGAGTTCGCCGTGGTGCTGCCCGGAGCTGATCTCGAACATGCGATGGCTTGCGCGGAGCGCATCCGCCTGGTCATCGCGGCATGCGCAATCGACACACGGAGCGGCGATTCGATCAAGGGCAGTGTGAGTATCGGTGTTGCAGCCTTTAGCTCGGGAATGGATCTGGATGCGCTGTACCATCGGGCTGATGGTGCCCTCTACACCGCCAAACGCGCGGGCTGCAACCAAGTGGTGGCAGGCACCGGCGGGCCTTGATCGTCATTCCGGCCAGCGGCGTGCGTCGTCAGGGCTTCCAGCCCTGACGGTGTCAGGCCAGGATGGCCTGACTACGCACCCAGCGAGCCCAAGTGGCCGGAATAGTTGACACCGACGGCGGGGCGGTGCGGTTGATGTCATATAGCCTTCGCATCTGATATCCAGACAGACATTTGGTGTAGGGGCGGGTTTGAAACCCGCCCCTACGTCCGGTTATCCCGTTCGACCGCTATAGCTTGATATCCAGTTCCACGAAGTTGTGGGGCGCCCAGGGTCCGTTGAAGTCGACGGCGTAGTTGTCGTCGAACGGCTGTGCGGCTTGCATCACGGTCTGTTCGAATCGCTCCAGATCGACGCGCGGCACCAGGCAGGCGAGGTTCATGATCTCCTTTTCCGTGCGACAGTTATTGCGCTTGAGTTCGCGGCAACAGGTTCGCATCACGGCCTCGATCCGGTCGGTCGCGTCCTCGCGCTCCTGCTCCAGCAAGTCGGCAAAGGCGCGCCCGAGGGTGATGGTCTGGTCTTGTGTCAGGGCCGCGCCGTCACGGAAGACGTCGTCGCGCAGCTCCCGCAGATCGGTGTGGGTGGCGACGAAATACTCGAAGATGTTGGGCACGTCCAGGACCAGACGCATCCCCATTTCCACGGCGTCCTCGACCCGCTTGAGCTGGCTGAGGAAGGCGGGTTGGTTGTCCTTGAGGATGCGGGCGATTGCCGTGTCGTCATCGGCCACCAGGCCGAAGGCGGTGGGCAGGGGGGTCACCGTTTGCAGCACCTGCTTGAGAACCCCCTGGTGGGCGGCCAGGTAACGCCGCTGGGGGCGGATGCGCCCGCCGGCCAGATCGCTGACGACCGCGGCGACCCGCCCGTCGCCGATGGTGTAAACCAGGCCCTCGTCAAGCCCGATCGTCCCCAGTTCCTGCCGACCCTGATCGGGGACGATGGCGTAGATGTAGCGCCCGAGCGCCGTGGCTCGCTTGCTCGGTGATGGCATGGTCGGGCCTCTCGCTCAACGGCGGGTTGTCATGGGTGGTGCCTTATCGCCTTCCGACCTGATATCCGGATAGACCTTTGGTGTAGGGGCGGGTTTGAAACCCGCCCCTACATCCGGTTATCACGTCCGATGGCTACTACGCGCTACCCGGAGCTGGGAACCCGCCCCGACGCCACGGTCGATGTCTGGATATCGGTTGCCAAGACTATAGCACGCGTTCGCGCGGCGAAGGGACGGCCTTCGGGCGCCGGGACCGGCCGCTGATGCGTGCAACCACCTCATCGACGGGGGATTCATCCAGTGAGTTGCCGTCGCGGCGGACCTTGGCGACATCCATGTCGAGGATGTCGCGACAGATGTCGCGGAAGAACAGGTTGTCGGCGCGCGGGCTGAGCTTGCAGTTGTGCAGGACGGTCGCGATGGCGATACAGGCGCGCAGGGTCGGGCGATGATGGTTGACACTTTGCTCGCGCAGTTCGCGGACGATGTCAACGACGATGGCCGCTTCGCTGGCCGGCAGTCCGGACTTGGCCTGGGTGACCCGGATCTCGGTCTCCCGGTCATAGTGACTGACTTTCATCGTGATCATGCGGTCCATCAGGGCATCCTGAGTCTTGTGGGTGCCCGCGTATTCTTCCGGATTGGAGGTGAAGATCACCCGAAATTCCGGATGCACCTGGAGATAGCCCGCGCCCTGATGACGCCGGTTCGGCAGGTTCAGGATGCCCTCGCCCAGGATACTGAGAAAGAGGTTGTTGACCTCGGGGCGGGAGCGGTTGAATTCGTCGTAAATCAGCGTCTCGCCGTTGATGCAG
>NZ_CAIZIZ010000355.1 GCF_903933125.1 uncultured Lamprocystis sp.
CGGCTGCGCTACGCTCCGCCGTGGACGGACCCGCCGCCGAGCCGGGGCAGCAGCGCCAAGGCGCTGCAATTAGTGTAACCAGTGCAACTTAAACTAAGGAGTAAACTGTCTTGGACATGTGGTCCGCTTTAGATGCCAACGGCATTGGCAACGCAATGGCGTGGTACATCAAGAAAGCGCAGGCCCGAAATTGGCCCGGTCACCGCAGTTAAATGAGTCGACTGACGCCTCGCGACCAATGAACGACAACGAGCACTTGCTTCCGCTTCTTCAGAGGCTGTGGGTTCACATCTCGCGGAAGAGGCGCATGCAGCTGATGGCGTTGTGCGCGCTGATGCTGTTAGCTACCATTGCGGAGGTCTTTTCACTTGGCATGGTACTGCCATTTCTTGGCGTTCTGACAGCACCAGACCGCATTTTCGCATATCTGTCCGCGCAGGGAGTCATCAATTGGCTCGGCTTGACTCAACCGATGCAGCTTCTGTTGCCTCTGACCGTTTTGTTTACGTTAGCCGCAGTGCTGGCAGGCGTAACGCGCGTTGCATTGTTGTGGGCCCAGACTCGTCTCGGCAATTCCATCGGGGTCGATCTTGGCGCGGAAGCGTTCCGGCGTACGCTGTATCAGCCTTACGCAGTCCACCTGATGCGTAACAGCAGCGAGCTGATCACGAGTCAAACCACCAAGATCACGACCATCGTCTACTTCGTCATCATTCCTGCACTGACACTGGTGTCATCCGTCCTGATCGGTGTCGCCATCATTCTGTTGCTGATTTGGGTCGAGCCGACATTGACCTTGGCGACTACGCTTGGACTCGGCGTGCTCTATGCTACCTTGATTCAATCGACCAAAAAATGGTTGATGGAAAATGGCGAACGCGTCGCCGCGGGGCAGAGTCGCTTGACGCGTGTCGTGCAAGAGGGCCTCGGCGGGATCAGAGAAGTATTGTTGGACGGCCTGCAGGAAACTTATCTCCGCAACTACCAGCAAGTGGATTCAAGGACGCGCAGGGCCCATGCCAACATCACCATTGTCGGTGGGATGCCACGTCCCGTGATTGAGGCATTAGCTGTCGTATCCATCGGTATCTTAGCTTACACCGTCGCCGGTCGGCCGAACGGAGTCGAAACAGCGCTACCGGTACTCGGCGCGCTTGCATTGGCGGCCCAACGACTGTTGCCCTTAGTACAACAAGGTTACTTCGCTTGGACATCCATACTTGGCAGCAGGACTTCTTTAGGTGATGTGCTGCGTCTGTTGGAGCAGCCAATGCCGGATGTAGATGCGTTGCGAACGACAGTGCCGTTAAAGCTCGAACACGCGTTTGAAATCGTGGATGTACAGCATCGCTACATACCGGAAGGCCCGACAATACTGCGCGGGATCAACCTTAAGATAAACCGCGGTGATCGAGTGGGCTTCATTGGCACGACCGGCAGCGGAAAAAGCACGTTGCTCGATATTGTGATGGGCTTGTTGACCCCCGAGTCAGGTTATCTACGTATAGACGGCGTCCCCGTGAACGAACTCAATCGTCGATCGTGGCAACTGTGCATCGCGCACGTGCCGCAGACCGTCTATTTGACCGATAGCAGCGTTGCCGAAAATATCGCGTTTGGTGTGGCGCCGGCGGAAATCGATCTCGAGCGCGTGCGCGCAGCAGCGCGACAAGCTCAGATTGCCGACTCCATCGAATCCTGGCAAAACGGGTACGACACCATCGTGGGCGAGCGGGGCACGCGATTGTCCGGCGGTCAGCGACAGCGCATCGGTATCGCGCGAGCTCTGTACAAGAACGCCGACGTCATCGTATTCGACGAGGCAACCAGCGCGCTCGATAACGAAACCGAGCAAGCGGTGATGGAGGCTATCAATTCGCTCGGCTTGGATATCACGATTCTGATCGTGGCACATAGATTGACGACTCTCAGAGGTTGCGATTTGGTTGTCGAACTGGAAAACGGCGCGATCGCTAAAGTTGGCACCCACCGCGAGATGATCGAAGTCGCAGATTGAGAACGAAGAAGGCCTATGATTTATAAACGGCATCATTCGATCGAGATTGTCGATCAGGACTACGAAAAAGAATTCGGGTCACTTGGCGTTGCCAAGCAGCAATGCTTCAACATCGGTGCCGGTACATGGCAGCACGGCGCATGGACTAACATCGATCTACCCGCACAGTCCAAGGCATTCGCGAAAATACAGGCGCCCTGCATTCCTCACAACCTGGTTGGTGACGAGAATCTTCCTATCGCGCCGAACAGTGCGCAGTTGATCTACACATCACATGTCATCGAGCACCTTCCCGACTTCCACGTCGACAGACTTTTCGTCTCGGTGTACAAGTCACTGCGGGACGGTGGCATTTTCCGTGTCGTCACGGGACCCGATGCGGATACCGACTACGCTGCGTTGCGTCGGCGCGACGCGCGATGGTGGTATTTCTACGACGATGCTGACTACGCAGACGGCGTCAGAGACCACGGTCCGATGACGCTAACCGACAAATGGTTGCTGCATGTGGCGTCGCCGCGATCTCTGTATTGCGCGACGCCTTGCGACCGAAAGTATACGGCTTATGAGGTCGACGACCTAGTCGCCATGTATGCGCTCGAGCCAAACAAGGTCCGAGACATTTTGACAGCAGGATTGAAGTTCAACGTCCGTTCTCCCGGCGATCACTTGAGCTGGTGGAACGGTGATAAACTCATCCGCCAGTTGCGAGCCGCTGGCTTCTCGACGGTTTCGAAATGTGCATATGGACAAAGCCGATCACATTTAATGCGCGATTTGCGATGGTTCGACACCACTTATCCGCAAATTTCACTCTACGTTGAAGCGGTAAAGTGAGCATAAGAGCGAAATGTTGCTGCCCCCCCCAATAGATAGACGGTTCTCCATTTTGACCGGCGGCTACGGCTACCGGCTTATCGAAAGAGTATGGTCCGAAGTCGAGCGCCGTACGAATTTCGAACTGCATCATGTCCCAGATCCCTCTCTCTTTCGCTCAAACGAGCCGGCTCAGCCTCGGTTCGATTCGAGTCGCTTGCTGTATCTGTTCGACGCCCCGCAGAAGAACCTTCCGCAGGCAGATATTGAATTTCTGACTGCGCTAGAAGGATCGACGGGCCCCACCATTCATAACGTCATTCTCGGCGACGCGAGATTGAGTCAGCTTCCCTACGCAGATGCGCTCGACTACGTGTCGGCTGCCGCGCATCGCTTCCGGCAGATCTTGCTGCAAGTCAGGCCCGATGTCGTACTGAGCGGATACGACGGATACCAAAGCACATTGTTGATGTTGGTTTGCCGCTCGCTGAAAATTCCCTGGTACGCTCTTACCTACCTTCCGATTCCAAAAGGGATGATGGGTTTTTCGCCGCTTAACGTTTGCATCGGCGTAAGAGCGTTTGGCCCTGCGGATAGCGAAAGAATTGTCCTGGAGGCAGAGCGCACGCTCGACGAATTCGAGCGCAGAATGCTCGCCACGTACGTGCCACCTTCCGAAAATTCGTTGAGCAATATTCTTTGTTTCTTGCCGTTACGACTGGCCAACGCGGTGAGTAATTTCAAATCGGTCTTGAACGGCACTCATGACAAGTACACGCGTCGTTCGCCGATGGACTCGGCAGAGGACTACCTTCGTCGTCGGTGGAATTACATCACCAACAAGCGTTTGCCGATGGTTGCCCACCCGCCCCAGCAATCGTATGCATTCTTCGGATTCCACATGCAGCCCGAGATGGGCATTGACGTTTGGGCGCCGTTCTATTCCAATCAATTACATGTTGTCGCCTGCATTGCGAGGGCGTTGCCCCCCTCGCACAAGTTGCTGGTAAAGCTGCATCGCATCGACTGCGATAATTGGTCAACATCGCAATTGCGTTCGCTACTGGATCTCCCCGGTGTACAAGTTGTTTCGCCGCATGCGGATACATATGAGTTCCTGCGCAGAGCGTCGCTGGTGTTCTCCATTCAGGGAACAATCGCCTTGGAGTCAGCTCTCCTGAGAAAGCAGGTGATTGCGTTTGGCGAAACGATGTATGAGGTGATGCCGAACGTCGCAAGGGTGATCAACCTGATCGAACTGCCCGGTTTGGTAAGAAATAAGCTGAGAGCTCCCGAGCCGACGCGAGCCGAAATCCTTGCAGGCTTGGAAGCCTTACTCGCACATTTTCGAAGCGGGCTGTACAACAATTGGGAGCTCAATCCAACCAGCACCCAGTTGGATGATTTTTGCGCGCATCTTGTTTTTTTGAAGGCGTTTCTTCGTCCGCAGCGAGATGACCACCCATCGCACTCGAACGTCGATAGCTGATCGACCTCCATCTACGGAAAACGGTCGTATTTATTATGAGTGAAACAGGGGCCGCCATCGCTCCAAATATTCAAGATGCACGGCATTCGTACGCTATTCCTGATCTTCACGGAATTCGAAAGAAAGGCGCGGCCGTTACGACAGGTATCCCGACTGGATTTCTCGAACAGATTCATGGCAACGTGGTGCGATCGTGTTTTGCATTCACCTCGCCGGTGAACCCCGAGCTGCGTACTTGCGGCAAAGCGATAAAAAAGTGGGTTTCGAAGAACTCGGGGCAATTGGCCGCAGTGCGACGGTCGATAAAATAATGGCGGTATTCGAATGCGGGGTTGCTGCAAGGGGCCAGTCCCTGAAAATCACCATTGTGGCGCGGCGCGCCGTGTCGGAAGCCTTGGAGTTGGTAGCCGATGACCCGGCCAGCAGCGGGCCTCATGCGAACGGTTTTGATGGTGAGGGTTCTCCCGAGTCGACATTTGATTCTCGACCCTCGCGTCGAAGATCGCGCTTCGATCATGGGTCGGTTGTTGAAGCAATTGACGAACTATATCGGACACAACGATCCTTGAATTCAAACGAAAACGCGCGCAAACGGTATAAGAAATGACCATTAAAGTTGCATTCATTGGCTGCGGCTATATGGCGTCGGAACACGCTAAGGCGTTTCGGGACATTGGCTGCGAGCTTGCCGGAGTCTTTAGCCGGACTTTCGCCCGTGCCGAAGCGTTTGCCGCCCAGTATTCCATCCCTACGGTCTGCGAATCGATTTCGGAATTGCATGAGAAGACGCAAGCGGATGTCGTGATTATCGCAGTTCCGGAGTTATCAGTCAGCGCGGTGTCGATTGCCGCGTTCGAGCATCCTTGGCTGTGCCTGATTGAAAAGCCGGCAGGCTACAACATTGCCGACGCGGAGAAAATTTCCAGGGCTGCGCATACACTGCAACGCCGCGCGTTCGTCGCACTCAACCGTCGCCACTATTCAAGCACCCGCGCGGTGGCCACCGATTTGCGGAATCGCCCGGGACGAAGGCTCGTGCACGTCGTCGATCAGGAGAGTCCGCGCGTCGCGCTCGAATCCGGTCAACCCAGACTGGTCGTTGACAATTGGATGTACGCGAATTCATTGCACGTGATCGATTATTTCTCTGTCTTCTGCCGGGGCGACCTGCTTGATGTCGTCGCCCGCGGGGAATGGCGGAGCTGCGAGCCGTCATTTGTTGTGGCCACGCTGACGTTTTCGTCGGGCGACATCGGTAGCTATGAGGGAATTTGGGAGGGTCCCGGTCCGTGGGCCGTTACGGTGACAACCCCGGAAAGACGATGGGAACTGAGGCCGCTCGAACAAGCGAGTTTCCAGGACTACGGATCACGAAAGAACGAACCGCTCGCCGTCGACGAGTCGGATAAGCGGTTCAAACCCGGGTTATACGCGCAGGCCCTGGAAGTCTTGCGTGCGGCTCGAGGAGAGCACCACGCTCTGCCTTCCGTCAACGATGGCCTAGCCTCAATGCGCATGGTTGAAAGAATTTATGGTCGCTAACGTACTCATCGCAGGCGCCGGACAGCTTGGTTCACGGAATTTGCAGGGTCTCTCGAGGTATTCGAAGCCGCTTTCGATTTGGGTGTATGACGTCTCGGAGGAATCCCTCACGCGAGCCGGAGAACGCTGGGCGGAATGCGCGGTGCGTCCGCATGCCGTCACGTATATCACCGATTTGAAATTAATTCCTGCAACGCTTGATGCTGCGATTGTCGCGACCAACGCAAACGTCCGACTCCAGGTGGTAGAAAGCATAGGTCGTCTTGCGAAGGTCCGTTACTGGCTGCTGGAGAAGGTGTTGGCCCAAGAGGTAGGCGACTTGTACGCGATCGCACGTGCCACGGCCGAAGCCAATGGCGCGTGGGTCAATACACCAATGCATCTTTGGCCGTTGTATCAAGAAGTCCTCAACCGTTTTCGACGCGGTGCCCCCATCCATGCTTCGTCCGTCCGCTTTCGCGGGCTTGCATGCAACGCCATCCACTACATCGACTTGGTGAGCCGCTGGAACAATGCTTCGATAAGAAGTATCAATACGGACGGCTTGCGCAATCAATGGGTCCCCAGCAAGCGTCCGGGATTCTACGAGGCCGAAGGGCGATTGATCGTGTCGTTTTCCGATGGCTCCACCCTGTTACTTGAAGGCGATGAACAGGCGAACGACTATTCGGTGAGCCTCCAGGGTGATGACGACGTTTGGGTCATCGATGAAGCAGGGGCGAATGCGTCCAGCGCTGGCGGCCAGAAAATCGAGGCTGGGATTTTGAGGCAGAGCGATTTGATCGGTCCTATGCTCGATGAACTATTCAAAACGGGCACTTGTGGGCTACCCACTTTGACGGACTCGATTGCTCAGCACGTTCCACTACTCACCGCGTTGCTGCAACATTGGAATGCGAACATGCCTGGTCGTCTTGATTACGCACCAATCACCTAGAAAATGAGCAAAAACATAAAGAAAGTTTTAGTAACGGGTGCGGATGGATTTATTGGTTCGCATCTCACCGAGGCGCTTGTTCGCGCAGGCCATGACGTTAGAGCCTTTGTTTTGTACAACTCCTTCAGTTCCTGGGGATGGCTGGATTCCTGCGCATCCGATGTCAAAGACAAATTTGAAGTATTCGCCGGAGACATTCGCGATCCACACGGGGTCAAAGAGGCGATGAAGGGCTGCGATGCCGTACTGCATCTAGCTGCGCTGATTGCGATTCCCTATTCTTATCATTCTCCCGACACTTATGTCGACACCAACATCAAGGGCACATTGAACGTCGTGCAGGCGGCCCGTGAACTGGGGATTTCGAAAGTCGTACACACCTCCACCAGTGAGGTGTACGGCACCGCGAGATTTGTTCCAATCACGGAGGAGCATCCGCTGCAAGGACAGTCTCCGTATTCAGCGAGCAAGATCGGGGCTGATCAAATTGCCCTTTCCTTTGAGAAATCATTCGGCACGCCGGTGGTCGTACTGCGGCCATTCAACACCTACGGTCCGCGCCAATCCGCCCGCGCCGTGATTCCGACCATCATCAGCCAGATCGCCAGTGGCAAACGCCAGATCAAGCTGGGTGCAGTTTCCCCCACCCGCGACTTCAATTTCGTGAAAGACACCGTAGCAGGCTTCATCGCCGCCCTAGATTCAGACCGGGGTGTGGGCGAGGTTGTCAACTTCGGCAGCAATTTTGAAATCACCATTGGTGATACTGCCCACCTCATCGCCGAGGCCATGAACACCGAGATCGAAATCCTCACCGACGAGGCGCGCCTGCGACCGGAGAAATCCGAGGTGGAACGCCTTTGGGCCGCCAACGCAAAGGCACGGGCGCTATTCGGCTGGGAGCCCGCCTATGGTGGACGTGAAGGCTTTAAGCGCGGCTTGGCGGAAACAGCTGAGTGGTTCACTCAGCCGGGTAACTTGCGCGGCTATAAATTCGACATCTACAATCTCTAAATACACCCGTGGCTGATCCCGATATTGTCGATCAGGTCCTCAAGGCCATCCGCCAGGTGGTTGGCCCGGCCCCCGTCGCACTGCACGAACCGCGCTTTGCCGGTAACGAGTGGGCCTACCTGAAGGAATGCCTGGACAGCACCTTCGTATCCTCGGTGGGTAAATTTGTTGATCGCTTCGAGGCTGATCTGGCCGCCTATACCGGCGCGAAACATGTCGTGGCGGTGGTCAACGGCACCGCCGCCCTCCACATCGCCCTGAAACTGGCAGGCGTCGGAGCCGGTGACGAAGTCCTTATTCCCGCTTTAACCTTCGTCGCAACCGCCAATGCCGTGGCTTATTGCGGCGCCACCTGCCACTTCGTCGACAGTGAGGAACGCACTCTCGGCGTCAATCCCCAGAAGTTGCGCGAGCATCTGAGAGCGACGACAGAGCAACGAAATGGCCTGTGCGTGAACCGCGCCACGGGGCGAGTCATCCGCGGCCTGGTGCCCATGCACACCTTCGGCCACCCGGTCGATCTCGATGCGCTGCTCGCGCTTGCACGCGACTACAACCTTGTCTTGGTGGAAGACGCGGCGGAGTCACTCGGCAGCGCCTACCACGGCCGCCATACCGGCACGTTCGGACTGATGGGGACGCTCAGCTTCAACGGCAACAAGACGATCACCACCGGCGGCGGCGGCGCGATTCTCACCGACGACCCGGAGTTGGCGCGCACCGCCAAGCACCTCACCACCACCGCCAAGCTGTCGCACCGGTGGGCCTTCGCGCACGACCAGATCGGCTACAACTACCGGATGCCCAATCTCAACGCCGCCCTGGGCTGTGCCCAGCTTGAAGCTCTGCCGGGCTTTCTCGAATCGAAGAGGCGGCTGTTCGAGCGCTACCAGGCCGCCTTCAGCCACATTCAGGGTGCCAGCATCGTTCGTGAGCCAGACGGCTGCCACAGCAATTACTGGCTGCATGCCCTTCGGCTTGCTCCAGAGAGGGCAGATCAGCAGGAAGCCATTCTGGCAGCGACTAACGAGGCCGGCCTGATGACCCGGCCAGTGTGGAACCTGATGAACACCCTGAGCCCCTACCGCAGCTGTCCGGCGATGGCCCTGGACAGCGCCGAGTCGCTCGCCGCACGGCTCATCAACCTGCCCAGCAGCGCCCATCTGGCGGAGAGGGCGGCATGAGTCCCCTGCTTCTGGTGGGAGCGGGCGGACATGCGCACGCCTGCATCGACGTTATCGAGCAGGCCGGCGGTTATGCCATCACTGGCGTGGTTGGCTGTCCGAAAGAGGTTGGACAAAATGTCCTGGGTTACCCGGTCATCGGCAGCGATCCCGGACTAGCTGCCCTGAAAGCCGCTTGTCCCAATGCCTTGGTCACCGTTGGCCAGATCAAGTCACCGGACCTGCGCATCCGTTTATTCGATTTGCTGGTCGGGCTGGGTTTCAACCTGCCCATCATCGTCTCCCCCCTCGCCCATGTTTCCCGCCACGCCAGCCTGGGCGCGGGCAGCATCGTCATGCATGGAGCCATCATCAACGCCGGCGCCCGGATCGGTAACAACTGCATCATCAACAGCCAGGCACTGGTCGAGCACGACGTCCGTATCGCGGACCATTGCCACATTTCCACTGGTACACGGGTGAACGGTGGTGCCGTGGTCGGCACGGGTTCGTTCATTGGCAGCGGCAGTATCCTGCGCGAAGGCATCCAGTTGGGCGAGCGCTGCGTGGTCGGTATGGGGCTTGCCGTACGCAACAATCAGCCGGCACATACATGGATTCTTCAATGAACATGGCCCGACCCGTACTCATCATCGCCGAGGCTGGCGTCAACCATAACGGTGACCTCGATCTCGCCAGACGACTGATCGACGTCGCAGCCGAAGCCGGCGCCGCCCTGGTCAAGTTTCAGACCTTTTCCGCGGAGCGTCTGGTCACCGTCAGCGCCCGCAGGGCCGATTACCAGGCCCGCAATATGAGTGGGGACGAAACCCATTTCGAGATGCTGCGCCGTCTGGAACTGTCCATCGAAGCCCACCAAGAACTCATTGCCCATTGTGCGGCGCGTGGCATCGCGTTCTTCTCCACCGGCTTCGATATCGAAAGTGTCGATTTCCTGGCTGCTCTCGGCCTGGACAAATTCAAGATTCCCTCCGGCGAGATCACCAATCTGCCTTTTCTGCGCAACATGGGCCGTTATGGCCGGGAAATCATCCTCTCCACTGGCATGTCCACCCTGGGCGACATCGAAGCGGCCATCGAAGCCCTGGAGCAGGCCGGCACGCCGCGCAGTAGGATCACGGTTCTGCATTGCACCACCGAGTACCCCACCCCCATGAACGAGGTCAACCTGCGTGCTATGCAGAGCATCGCCCAAGCCTTCGGCGTGCGCGTCGGCTACTCCGACCATACTCCCGGCATCGAGGTCGCAATTGCCGCCGTCGCCCTGGGGGCATCGGTCATCGAAAAACACTTCACCCTGGATCGCAATCTGCCCGGTCCGGACCACAAGGCCAGCCTGGAGCCGGCCGAGCTCAAGGCAATGGTGGCGGCAATCCGCAATATCGAAATGGCCCTGGGGGATGGGGTCAAGCGCCTGACTTCCAGCGAAATCAAAAACCGGCCCATCGTGCGCAAGTCGCTGGTGGCCGCGCGAGCCATCACGGCGGGCGATGTCTTCGGTCAGGACAACTTGGCGGTGAAGCGACCGGGAACGGGCATTTCACCCATGCACTATGACAGCCTGCTGGGTCGCGTCGCCGTGCGCAACTATTCGGCTGACGAATTGATCGAACCATGAACCGGAAGATCTGCGTCATCACCGGCACGCGTGCCGAATACGGTCTGCTGCGCTGGCTCATCCAGGGCATCGCGGAGGCGCCCGATCTCGAACTCCAGATCATCGCCACCGGCATGCATCTTTCGCCGGAATTCGGCCTGACCTGGCGCGAGATCGAGAAGGATGGCTACACGATCAGCCGTAAGGTCGAAATGCTGACCAGTTCCGATACCCCCGTCGGCATCGCCAAGGCGATGGGGCTCGGGATGATCGGCTTCGCCGATGCCCTGGACGAACTGCGGCCTGATCTCATCGTGGTACTGGGTGACCGCTTCGAGATCTTCGCTGCCGTGGCGGCGGCGATGGTGGCCCGCATTCCGGTCGCCCACATTCACGGCGGCGAAGCGACCGAAGGTTTGATCGATGAGGCAATCCGGCATTCCATCAGCAAGATGTCGCACCTGCATTTCGTCGCTGCCGAAGAATACCGGCAGCGGGTGATCCAGTTGGGTGAGGCGCCCGAACGGGTGTTTTTGGTCGGAGGCCTAGGCATCGACAACATCAAACGGCTCACGCTGCTCGACCGCGCCAACCTCGAGGCATCCCTTGGCTGGTCGTTGGGCGAGAAGAATCTCCTCGTCACCTTCCACCCGGTGACGCTGGAAACGGCGACTGCGCAGGATCAGATGGATGAATTGTTGGCTGCGCTCTCCGAACTGCAAGACACCCGGCTGATATTCACTCTGCCCAATGCTGACACCGACGGCCGCATGTTGATCCGGCAGATCGAGGACTTCGTGGCTCGCCATGACAACGCCCGGGCCTATACCTCCCTCGGGCAGTTGCGTTACCTGTCCTGCATCGCCCAGGTCAACGGTGTTGTCGGCAATTCCTCCAGCGGCCTGCTCGAGGTGCCGAGTTTCCGCAAGGGCACCATCAATATCGGTGACCGCCAGCGCGGCCGGCTAAAAGCAGCCAGCGTCCTCAACTGTGCGCCTGAACGTGTGGCGATCAGCCTGGCCCTTGAACAGTTGTATTCGCCTTCATTCCAGGCGAGTATGGCGCAGGTGTGCAACCCTTATGGTGAAGGCGGGGCAAGCGACAAAGTCGTCGCGGCCATTCGTACATGCAATCTGGACAGCCTGCTGAAAAAGCGCTTTCACGACCTGCCATGCGCATAGTCTTCATCGGTGCCGTCGAATTCTCCCTGCGCACCTTGCAACATCTCGGTGCGATCGGCGCTTCGGTGGTCGGTGTTTGCACGCTGCGCCAGTCGGCCTTCAATGCGGATCATGTCGATCTCTCCGGTCATTGCGCAGAACACGGCATTCCCTGCATCCATACGGAAGACATCCATGCGCCCGCTGCGCTGGAGTGGATAGCCGGCTGCCAGCCCGATGTCATCTTCTGTTTCGGCTGGTCGCGGCTGCTCAGGAAACCCGTGCTCGAACTGGCACCTCTGGGCGTGGTCGGTTTTCACCCGGCCGCCCTACCCCGGAATCGCGGCCGCCACCCCATCATCTGGGCACTGGTGTTGGGTCTGAGCGAAACCGCTTCCACCTTCTTTTTCATGGATGAAGGGGCGGACAGTGGCGACATTCTTTCGCAACGCAGCATCGTGATCGACCCACAGGACGATGCACGTTCGCTTTACGACAAGGTGGTGGCAACCGCCTTGCAACAGATCGGAGAATTCGTGCCTCAACTGGCCGCACATGCCAATCCCCGCATTCCACAGGACGTAGCCCGCTCCAACAGCTGGCGCAAGCGCGGCCGGGCCGATGGTTTGATCGACTGGCGCATGTCCGCCAGCTCGATTCATAATCTGGTGCGCGGTTTGACCCATCCCTACGTCGGTGCGGAATTCCAGTTGGCCGGCCAGACCTGCAAGGTCTGGAAATCGCGTGTGGTTGCCGCGGTCCCGGCCAATATCGAACCAGGCAAGGTGATCGGCCATGACGAAGCCAGAAAACCCATCATTAAATGCGGCGAAGAGGCACTGTGCCTGGTGGAAACTGAACCCGAATTCGCCCCTGTCTGTGGTGCGTACCTATGAGAACTCTGGTTGTCGCCCCTCACCCCGACGATGAAACCCTGGGCCTCGGTGGCACTTTGCTGCGCCGCCGAGCCGAGGGCGCGGAAGTGGCCTGGGTCATCGTCACCGGCATTTCCGTTGCGACTGGCTGGGACGAAGCGAGAGTGGCCAGGCGGGCGGAGGAAATCCGCCGGGTGGCGGAACGCTACCGCTTCAGTGCCCTCTACGAAATGGGCCTTCCGACCACCCGCCTCGACCAGGTGCCCACCGCCGATCTGGTGAGCGCCTTCTCCGGCATATTCAAGGAATTCCAGCCGCAAGAAGTGTTCGTCCCGCACCCAAGTGACGTGCATAGCGACCATCGCATCGTCTTCCAGGCCGTGGCCGGTTGCACCAAATGGTTTCGCTACCCCAGCGTCAACCGGGTTCTGGCTTACGAAACCCTGTCCGAAACCGACTTCGTCTTGGACCCGCAAAAGGCCTTTCGTCCTAACGTGTTCGTGGACATCGGCGGTCATCTCGAGGAGAAGCTTGCCATCTTCGACCTCTATGCCTCCGAACTGGGCGCCTTCCCCTTTCCCCGCAGCCACGAAGCCGTGCGCGCCCTGGCGACACTGCGCGGTGCGGCGGCAGGCTACAAGGCGGCGGAAAGTTTCGGACTGCTGCGCGAACGTTCCTGAACCTGTCTGACCATGTCCATCAGCCACACTCTCGAAGCCAGTGAAACCCTTTGGCGCCGCGCCATATTGCCGGCCAGCGCCAGCATTCAGGAGGCGATCCGCAACCTCGATCAGGTCGCCATCAAGATCGTCCTGATCGTCGATCCCGCAGGCGTCCTCGAAGGCACCATTTCCGATGGCGACATCCGCCGCGGTCTACTGCGTGGACTCGATCTGACCAGCCCGATCACCTCCCTCATTCATCGCAATGCCCTGGTGGTGCCGCCGGGCATGGAGCGGGAAGACATCCTGCAATTGATGGTGGCGAACAGGGTCCAGCAGATTCCGGTGGTGGACGAGTTGCGCCGGGTGGTGGGCCTGCATCTCTGGGACGAACTGCAAGGCATGCCGCAGCGCGGCAACCTTATGATCATCATGGCTGGCGGCAAGGGCACCCGGTTGCGTCCGCACACCGATAACTGTCCCAAGCCCATGCTGCCGGTGGGTGGCAAGCCCATGCTGGAGCACATCATCGAACGGGCCAAGGGCGAAGGCTTCAAGCACTTCGTGCTCGCGGTGCATTACCTAGGCCACATGATCGAGGACCACTTCGGCGACGGCGCCCGCCTAGATGTGCGCATCGACTATTTGCGCGAGCAGACGCCACTCGGTACAGCTGGTGCCCTCTCACTCCTCGATCCACGTTCCGATTTGCCGTTCATCGTCACCAACGGCGATGTCATGACCGATATCCGTTACGGGGAATTGTTAGACTTCCACTCTCGCTACGAAGCCGCAGCCACCATGGCGGTTCGAATCTACGAATGGCAGCACCCGTTCGGCGTCGTGCAAATGAACGGGGTGGAGATCGTGGGCTTCGTGGAAAAGCCGATCACGAGAAGACACATCAACGCCGGTGTGTATGCCATCAGTCCAGTCGCGCTCGATTGCCTGGTTCAAGGTGAGCACTGCGATATGCCGTCGTTGTTTGACAAGCTGAAAATCTTGCGCAAGCGTATAGTTGCATACCCCATGCACGAGCCCTGGCTGGACGTAGGGAGGCCGGACGATCTGGCGCGCGCCACCGACTCATTTGGAAACATAGAACGTCAATCACAATGAACAGAAACCTTATTGAGCTGTACAAGCTACCGATCGAAATCAAGTTCTGCAAGAAGTGCACGATTTCAAATCAGCGGCCTCGAATAACCTTCGATGCTGACGGCGTCTGTTCAGCATGCAATTTTGCAGAGCACAAGCGCATAAAGATCGATTGGGCCGCACGTGAAGCGGAGTTGGTGGCCCTGTGCGACCGCTTCCGGAAGAGCAACGGGGAGTACGATGTCATCGTTCCGTGCAGTGGTGGGAAGGACGGCAGCTTCGTTGCGCATCAACTCAAATACAAGTACGGCATGAACCCGTTGGCGGTGACCTGGGCGCCACTCAAAGCGACGGCGATCGGCCGGCAGAATTTGGATGCTTTCATCGAATCCGGCTTCAACCATGTGCTCGGCACGCCGAATCCGGTGGTCACAAAACGACTCACGAATCTGGCGTTCAAGCACCTCGGCGACCCTTTTCAGCCATTCATTTACGGTCAAACAAATTTTCCGCTACACATGGCCGTGAAGCACAAGGTCAGTTTGATCATGTACGGTGAGAATGGCGAGGTGGAGTATGGCGGCGACATGAAAAATGCAAATCGCCCAACTCGCGAAGTACAAGATCATGACAAGCACTACTTCTCTGGGTTGCCTCCAGAGTTCTGGGCTGATCACGGGGTATCGCTGGCTGATCTGTATCCATTTATGGCACCACGTTTCGAACAGATCAAGAGCAACAAGACCGAAATTCATTTCTTGAGTTACTACCAATTCTGGGATCCACAAGAAAACTTCTATTACTGCAGAGAGCACACCGGATTTACACCGAATCCGGAGCGCTCGCAGGGTACCTACTCGAAATACGCCAGCCTGGACGATCAGATCGATGGTTTTCATTATTATTTGGCGTACGTAAAATTCGGCATCGGTCGGGCAACCTCTGATGCAGCCCACGAGATTCGCGACGGCAAAATTAACCGCGAAGAGGGCGTCGCTCTCGTCAAGCGCTACGACCATGAGTTTCCGAGCCGCTATTACAACGAATTCCTCGAGTTCTGCTCGCTTAACGATGCTGAAGTTCACGAAATCATCGATAGCTGGCGATCGGATCATATCTGGAAGCGCGAAGGCAACGAGTGGAAGCTGCGCCGACCAATTTGGGAAGAAGCCGCATAATCACAGTGCGTAACCTCCGACTTATAGCCCGGCTCGATATCAAGGGACCGAACCTGATCAAGGGGGTTCACCTTGAAGGTCTGCGCGTGATTGGTTCGCCCGCCGAGCACGCGCTGCGCTACTACCAGCAAGGCGCAGACGAACTCATCTATATGGATTGTGTTGCGAGCCTGTACGGTCGAAACCATTTGGCGAACATCGTCAGCGCGGCTACCGAGGATATTTTTATTCCCATGACGGTCGGCGGCGGCATTCGATCCGTCGATGACGCGGCTCAGATTCTGCGTGCCGGTGCGGACAAGGTTGCCATCAACACGGCCGCGGTAGCCGATCCAGATTTGATCACTCGGATTGCTAGACGCTTCGGCAGTCAGTGCATGGTGTTATCTGTCGAAGCCAAGCAGATCGGCGACGAACAATGGGAGGCCTACACGGATAACGGTCGCGAACGCAGCGGTATCGATGTGATCGATTGGGTGAGGCGGGGAGTCGAGTTGGGCGCAGGAGAGATTTTGTTGACGTCAGTGGATCGGGAGGGAACGCGCAGGGGGTTCGACTGCGCGTTGGTCAAGGCGGTGACCGATGCGGTTTCAGTGCCGGCAATAGCGAGTGGTGGAATGGGCAAGCCCGAGGATTTGCTATCGGTTGTGAATGAAGGAAAGGCGGACGCTGTCGCGATGGCCGATATCCTGCACTACAAACGCGCCACGATTGACGAGATACGCAGCGTCGCACGCAGCGCAGGTTTTGGCGTTCGAGAATTTCACCGGAAAATCGTTTGATGTCCACTACTGATGTAGTCGTAATCGATTATGGCGTCGGCAATTTGCTGAGTGTGCGGCGAGTTTTGGAGCATTACGGTGCCAATGTGATTTTGACAGGCGACGCAAGCGAAATCATTGCGGGCCGCCGAGTCGTTTTACCTGGGGTTGGCGCGTTTCCAACCGCGATGCAAGTCTTGAACGAAATGCAATTGCCGCCAGTTATTCGAGAAGTTGCAGCTCGCGGTACGCCGCTGTTAGGAATTTGCTTGGGCATGCAACTCCTGCTCGACGAAAGCGAAGAGTTTGGAACGACCATCGGACTCGGGCTGATACCCGGTAAAGTTCGCGCAATACCTGGAATTGCTTCCGACGGGCAATCTTTGAAGGTCCCCCATATCGGCTGGAATGGCTTGCACCCGGCAGAGCATGCCGACTGGAGCAATTCACTACTGTCCGACATTCGCCCCGGCGAAGCCGTATATTTCGTTCATTCTTTCATGGCACAGCCAAACGCCGAGCATCGTGTCTCCGACTGCATGTATGGAGGACACAAAGTGTCCGCAGTCGTTGCGAAAGACAATGTAATCGGTTGCCAATTTCATCCTGAGAAGAGCGGCGATGTGGGGCTGAGGATCATTAAGCGCTTCTTGAAGCTATGAGAGTTCTAGCGCTCATCCCCGCACGTGGCCAATCGAAACGGGTGCCAGGAAAAAATAAGCGTGCGCTCGGCGGCAAACCTCTCATCTGCTGGTCGATCCAATGTATCCAGGAAATCGAAGCAGTATGCGATGTACTTGTGTCGACCGATGATCCTGAAATTGCGGCCATCGCGACGGGCGCGGGTGCATCGGTGCCTTGGATGCGGCCGAGCGATCTTGCGACCGACACAGCAACGTCCGTCGACGTTGCCTTGCATGCCCTGAATTGGTACGAACAAGAAAATGGGGTCGTAGACGGACTCTTGCTCCTGCAGCCGACATCACCGTTCCGAACGCGCGACACGATTCAACGGGGGCTCGAAATCTTCAGGTTGGGAAATTTTCGGCCAGTCGTGGCTGTATCACCGGCCCATCCTCATCCAATGTGGTGCGTTCGGATTGAAGATGATAACTTGGTCCCGTTCATGACGCCGAACGGATTCACCATGCGGTCGCAAGAACTACCGCCCGTGTATGCCGTCAACGGCGTGCTGTATCTTATCGCGCCGCATGATCTTCGGCATGAACACAGTTTCGCTATCGAAGGCGCCGCCCCGATCATCATCGATAGCGCAAAGGAAGCGTTGGATATTGATACCGAACATGATTGGCGATGCGCCGTGGCCTATTTATCCTCGCAGTAGATAATGATTACGCGGCAACGACCGCCGGGAAATCGAATCATCGGGTGAACACGCGCGCGCCGAACACGATTGAAGGCAGTTGCGTCACGCCACAGCTTGCGACCAACGTCTGGCACGTGAGCAACGCACCCTCCGTACAAACTCTGCGACTGCCTATCGGCACGGCGCATAGGCAACGACAGCAATGCGAATCTCGAAAAGCACGTTTTTTTCGTCGCTACTTCTCGTCTTTACAGTCGTCATATTGCTCAGCGATAGGCGTCTTGACGCACTCTATATCTTTCTGCCGATATTTGCCGCAATCTGGATATGCACTCTCTTCGTGTCGGCGCTCTGGAATAGGGATGGCGAGCTTCCCATTCTCGATATCGGGATGTCTTGCGTCTTTTTCACAACGCTTTACACAGTAATTCCTCTGCTTAATTTCTATTTAGGTGGTTTCGAGTTTGGCGTGCTCTCCGATGGGCGCTTGCAGTGGCTCGCACCGTCCGCAGACGAATTAGGCCTGTTCTTCGTCAACCATATTGTTTACTTGGCGGCGTTGGCGTCGAGTTACGTAATGTTCAGGCGAGACAATCGTCTGCTACCCCGCATTGGCGTAGAACCACCAAGAGCGCGAACGGTAAAGGTTATCGTGATTGGCTTTTTGGCCCTAACTACGTATTTTGCAGCATTGAGGTATTTGCTCGACATCGGCTTTCGATCCGGGTATGGCGAAGAGCAGTATATCTCCGCAGGTCCCCTGTGGCTGGCACAGATCAATGGCAAAGTAGCGGAGATCAACTTCGTCTTCCAATCTACTGTATTGGCAATTCTCGTGTTCCGAAAGAACGATATTCGCGCGCGCTTGTTACTGCTTCTACTTATCGCCTGGAATATTCTGACTGCTTTCACCCAACCAGGGTCGCGCGGGGAGTTGATGTCGTTGCTGCTGTTGACGTTCCTCTTCTGGAATAAATTTCATGGCGTACCATGGCGATTTAATTTTGTGTTCCTACAAACTGCTTTTTTTTCGTTCATGTTTCTCGGGCTACTGCGTTCATTTCTCGACTTCCAGAATCTAACAAGCGCGTTGGACAGCTTCGAGACTTTGATGTCGGCAACGAATGAATTTCAAGCGATGCTCGGGACTGCGTATCACGTGTATGAAATGCTAAAGGACGGCGTCACTCCGCCTTTCGCGCTGGCATTCAATGACGTCACGCCAATGTTGCCCCCGCAGCAATTGTGGCCGTTTGCAAAGCTCTCCGGAGCGGAGTGGTATCTCATACAGATTGGACAACAGGGCCGCGGCATAGGATTCATGTGGGGCGTGGTAACGCAGTCGCTGATTGGCTTTGGGTTGATCGAACTTGTGATCCGGGGCATCGTCCTTGGTTGGTTCCTCGCTCAAATACACTCTTGGTATCAACGTCGCTATACCAAATTTTTGCCTGCCGTTCTCTACGCCGTTCTGTGTTTTGCAACGTACTGGACGTTCAGAGATACCACTGGTGCAATCTTGTGGACAATTTGGTGGGCTATACTCCCCTTCGCTGCAATTCTCTACATTTTTGGGTTAGCGCATGATGTCCGGCGTAGCCGTGTAACTTCTCAAAAACTCAGGGCGTCGCCGACGCGGCCTGCGCCCGCTCGCGGATCAGGTCGGGCAACAGCGGAACCGTCCCGACCTCTTTGAAGCGGTCGCCGAGATAGTCCCAAAACGAGATCCCCAGCTTGCGGCAGGACTTCTTCGGGCTGGCGAAGCTCCTGTTGGGTACGGCCTCTCGATAATGTTCTTACCCGAAGCATTCGGCTCCGAACTGGTCGATCTTCTCCTGTTGGGTGCGGCCTCGACATGATGTCTGGTTGACGAGTATGCTGTAACCTTCTGAGACGCTGAGAGAAGGGTTGCAGCGATGACGCCGGTGGTGGAGCGGGACGGGGACACGGTCAAGGTCGGGGTGCAGTTCACGCTGCGGGGCAGCCTCCTGGAGATGGAAGAGGCGATTCTGGAGGCCACCAACGCGGTCGGGCGCTGTGCCACCGAGAAGGCGCTGCGGTACTTCGACACCGACGGCAGCCCGATCCGGGTCGGGGAGACCAAACTCACCGCACGGGGACGAAACTCCAAGGAGTACCAGACGCCGTATGGCGTGGTCGAGGTCGAGCGCTATGTCTACCAGATCCCGCGCGGCGGGCGGATCTTCTGTCCGCTCGAGCAGCAGGGGCGGATCGTGCGCGGGGCCACCCCGCGGTTCGCCAGTCAGCTCAGTCATCAGTATGCGCAACTCAACGTGCGGTGCAGCAGGATCTGGAGCTGAACCATGGTCGCCGGGTCGCCCGGTCGTACATCCAGAACGTCGCCGAGTGGGTCGGCACCCTGGCCACCGTCAAGGAGGAAACCTGGGAATACGCCCTGCCAGCGCTGGAGGTACCCATCGCCACGGTGGCGGTCAGCCTGGACGGGGCGATGATCCCGATGGCCGACAGCGACGGCTGGCGCGAAGCCATGGTCGGCACGCTGTCGTTCTATGACCATGCGGGCGAGCGCCAGCATTCGATCTATCTCGCGGCCGCACCAGAACATGGCAAACAGGCGTTTCTCGAGCGCTTCGAGCGCGAGATCCAACGCGCCAAGCAGCACCTCCCCGACGCCCTCTACGTGGGCATCGCCGACGGTGCAGCGAGCAACTGGACCTTCCTCGAGCAGCACACCAGTCGCCAGCTGATCGACTATTTCCACGCCACGGAGTACATCGCCAAGCTCGCGCAGGTGCGCCATCCCAAACGCCAGGCCGACGACAAACGCGCCGCCTGGCAGCATGCGCAGTGTCGCCGCCTCAAGCACGACCCCAGCGTGCTCGATGAGCTCATCGCCGAAGCGGCCACACTCTCGCGCCGCGCGTCCCTCTCGCAGTCCGCCCGCGACACCGCGCACAGCGCCTGGACCTATTTCAAGAATCAGCGCGAGCGGATGGACTATCCCGGCTTCCTCGCCGAGCACCTGCCGATCGGCTCAGGCGTCACCGAGGCGGCCTGCAAGAGCCTCGTCAAGCAACGCCTCTGTGCCTCCGGCATGCGCTGGAAAACCACCGGTGCGAAGAGCGTGCTGAGCCTGCGTGCGCTGACCCACACCGTCGGCCGCTGGACACAATTCTGGCAGAAGATCGACCAGTTCGGCGCCGAGTGCTTCGGGTGAGAACATTATTCACAGGCCGCACCCCTCCTGTTCTTTTTTGAGAGCGATCCGTTTATCATAAAAAGCTCAACGAGTTCTTCAACCCAACGATCGCCAGCAAATGACCATGCATATTCCCGGAGACGACGGCGGGCACTTCCCCGACCTTGCTACAGCTAAAGCCTACCTTCACGGTAATACTCAAACGAACCCCGAATACCACGCCGACCGCATGCGTGCGCTGGGGCACCTGTTTGCGAAGATACCCATGCCGCGTTCGGTGGTTGACTTCGGGTGCGGTGATGGCATGTACATCACCGAAGCTTTTGCCGGCCTGGATTGCGTTGTCGGCATCGACATATCGGCGGCAATGGTTTAACTCGCAAGAGAGAACCTCGGCGGTGTCTTCGACGGACGAATCGGCGGAGCAGAGGCGCTCGCCGACGTGGAAGGTCAATTCGACCTAGGGCTCGCGATCGACGTGCTTGGGTATCTGGACGACGCCGAACTGGACGTGTTCTACAAGAACATGGCGCGAATCATCAAACCAGGCGGCCATCTCGTCGTCATGTACGGGAACGAGCTTCTAGATGTGTTCGCCCTGAACGCCGGTACTTCGGCATTCTTCGGCAAACACTTCGGGCTCGATGTGGTGGAGCTTCTGACAGAAGCGAAGGCGCCACGCCCGAACAATGCCACGCGCAAGAATCCTCTTAGCTTTGGTGCCGAGATCGCACCGTACGGCTTCGAGGAAGTTTCTCAGGCGTTCTCACAGTGGCACACGACGCCTCCCGGATTGGCGAATCGCTCTACCGATCTGGTCCGGGCGCGACTAGATATGCGAGATCACTCATTCGATGCAAACACCCTGCCAGAAGCTGAGCGGTGGAAGGCTGCTTTCCGGTGCAGCATCTTTGCCTCGATGGCTGTGCGGAACTGACGGTTGCTCGCAGACTCGTCTCCACCCGAAGCGCCGGCGGAGCGAAACAACACCCTCGCGCCGTGACTGAGCGGCGCGGGGACAAGCGGGCGGAGGCGGGCCTTCAAACGATCTAAAAAAATCGGAGGGACCTGAGAGTCGGCCCTGGCGGCGGCAAGCCATACAAAAAATAAAAACTGGGTATAATACAGGGTATGAAATTGATCATTGACCGCCAGCAATAAAGCTATGAAGCGGCTTTTCTGTCGCATTTCCTGTTTAACGTCTGAGGGATGTGGATGGGTGCCAGGGCGATCGCATCAACCTCGGCTAATATTCGAAGCGTCCGATGGAGGGGTCGGCCGCAAGGTCGGAGGAGCCTCGAAGAGGAGTTTCTCCAGGTACGCGTCGTCCCAACCCGCCTTGAGGCGCTTCGTCTTGATGCCGAGTTTGGTGCTGTCGTTCTTCAGGCGCGACACGGCGATGTGGCGCAACACCGCGAGGTTCTCGCGGGCTTGCGTCTCGCGCACGCGACAGTCGTCCTCGCGCAGGGCCACATCTAGGCCCCAATGCAGATCGTTCTCCACGCCCCAATGACCGCGTACAGCGGGCGCGAAGTCGGCCACCCCGGTACCGATGCTGCCGATGAAGAAGCGCGTTTCCCGCGAGACCTTCCCGTCGCTCTCGCGCGTGGACTCGACCATGCCGATCATGTTCATGGCCTTCCACAGTGCGCTGCGCGGCACACCGGAGAGGTCGCCGAGAGGTAACTTCTCAGAAACTCAGGGCGTCGCCGACGCGGCCTGCGCCCGCTCGCGGATCAGGTCGGGCAACAGCGGAACCGTCCCGAGCTGTTTGATGCGATCGCCCAGATCGTCCCAAAATGAGATGCCCAGCTTGCGGCAGGTCTTCTTCAAGCTGGCGAAGCCGTCGCGACAGTCCTTGCCGAGGTCGCTGCGGGTGCCGCCGCTGATTTTTCGCCATTTCACATAGCCGCGGATATCGCTTTCGCTGCCGTTGGTATGCAGGACCAGATCGGGGCGTTCGAGAACCAACAGCAGCTCGCTCTTGTGGGTCTGCAGGCGCTTGAGGGTGCGGTCGAGGGTGGTGTAGGAGGTGCGCTGGGTGAAGAGCGTGTCGAAGCGCGCCTCCCGGCCGGGCGCAGGGCCGGATCGGGGTTGCGACGATAGGCTTTGAGATCGGCATAGAGATCCCAAATCTCGCCGCGCACCCGCGCTTGATCGGCACGCTGGCGCTCGTTGAGGGGGATGAGCTTGTGCACCAGCCGTTCGGCGTGCACCCAGCACAGGGCATGCAGCAGGATCGCGAACTGTCCGGCGCCGTCGCTGATGATCGCCAGATCCAGGGAGAACCCCATCTGGATCAGTCCACCCAGCAAGGCGCCCTCGGTGGCGATGCGCCGATGGCGCTCGCGCGTGATCCCGAGGGCGTCGAGATGCGCCTCCCAAGCGGGCGTGCCCGTGATCGTGGTCAGGCTCTGCAGTGGCCGGCGCGCTGCCGCGGGCAGGCCCTCCTCGCACCAGTATTCCAAGGCATGGGCATTGAGGCTGTAGTACCGCTCGCCGGCCTGCAGCAGCTGCAGGACGTTGATCCGGCTCTTGCTGTACGTGCTGGCAAACCAGGCAAACCAGTCGTTGCCGATCTGCGTCACGTCGCCGTTGCGGCCCTGATGCCGGGCACCGGAATCATCCACGCTGATCCAGCGACTGACCTCCAGTGCGGTGGTGAGCAACTGGTCCTTCTCGGCCAGGAACGCGCCGGTGTGACCGGTGAGCAGGGCGTCGATCTGCCCGACGGAGATGTCGATGCCCCACTCGCGCAATGGCTCGTGCAGCAACGGCTGGGTGACCTGACAGTGATGGTGTTGGTAGAGCACATAGCGGCGCAGCTCGGCACCGAAGTGACCGCCGTACAGATCGCTCGGCAACGTCCCGACCAGCCACTCCCCGTCCGGGGTCTGCCACACCTCCAGGCGATACCGGGTGTTGTGCGCAGTGATGCGCAGGTCCTGAACGACGACGTCGCGGTCGCCCTTGAAGCGCGATCCCGCCGGCAGTTCCATGCCGGGGGAGACCCCGACGGTTTCGTGGATGGTGAGTTGCGCGGTTTTGGGCCGCTTCGCCGATCCCGCTCGCTTGGGCGGCCCACGGGTTCCGTCACCGGCCCCGGTGTCGCCGTCGGCGTCACCCTCGGAGCTCTCGGGTTCGGTCTGCTGCTCCATCCCGCTCGGCTTGAACTTCGGTCTCGCCTTCTCGCCCTTGAGCACCGCGATCTCGTCGCGCAACTGCGCGATGAGTTCGGCTTGCCGGCGCTGTTCTTCAAGCAGACGCTCGATCCGCGCCAGCAACGCCTCGACCAGCGGCGTACGCTCTGCTTCACTCAGCACCGGCAGTGGAATCGAGTCAGCCATACTCAACAAATGAAACGCTCAGGGGTGCAAGCTCGTCTTCAATTACAGCTTATTCCCTTAGCTTACTGGTTTCGTCGCCACTAATTTTTAAGAAGTTACGTAGCCGTTAGGCTCTCGAAGCTCTGTATTCGGTTTCTCCCACCACCTTCGGGTAGGTAGCCGGCCATCGATATACGAGGTGTACACACTGGGCCACTCGAACATGAAGCTGACCGTGACTACACAAATGCATCAAAATCTAAATGTTGACATTGCTTTCTTCTTGCCCAACTTGGAAGCAGGTGGCGCCGAAGGCGCGATCGTCGCATTGGCGAATAGCCTTGCCTCACAAGGTCTGCACGTCTCTCTTGTACTGAGCAATGCGAAAGGGCCGTTCCTGGCGGCGGTATCGCCGGCAGTACGTGTAGAGAATCTGTCTGCGACCGGGCCGACGGGCAAGATGGGCACTATTTTTCGGTTGGCTAGTTATATGAAAACGTGCGGCCCCCGTTCGATGATGTCATCCTTGGACGTGCCGAACGTTCAGCTGGTCGCCGCCGCGCGCCTTGCTCGATACAAAGGGCTGATTGCAATCGGTCAGCGGGCTACGATTGGACCGGTATACGAGCGATTTGGTTATGTTCGAAAGACCGTGTATCTCACGGCGATGCGGCTGGCGTATCCGTGCGCTGATGTGGTGATTTGCAATTCTTCTGCTGCCGCCGATGAGGTGTGCGCACTATTTGGAATGGGTCGCGACCGCGTGATCTCGATTCACAACAGCGTGGATAGTGAGCGGATCAACCGCTTGGCGAACGCAGAACTGACGGATCGCTGGTTGCTCGGCCAGAACACCCCACTTATCCTATCGGTCGGCAGTATTACTCATCTAAAGGATCGGCTAACATTGATCAAGGCGTTCGCTTTGGTCAGCGAGCGACGCGCGGCCCGCCTGGCCATCGTCGGGGCAAGCTATGAACCCGAAGAGCACGCAAAGGTCGTGAACCTGATTTCGGAACTTGGTCTCAGCGAACAGGTTAGGCTCTGTGGATTCGATCCAAATCCCTACCGCTGGATGAGGTACGCTGCGGTATTGGTTAGCTCGTCGCTCACGGAGGGCTGCCCAAATCAAATACTTGAAGGTCTGGCGCTCGGCATTCCGATTGTGGCAACCGACTGCCCCGGAGGTACCGGTGAGTTACTGGAGCAGGGCAAGTGGGGAAGGCTCGTGCCTGTCGCAGATATCCACGGCATGGCCGACGCTATCTTGGAGACGCTTGACGATGTTGATCCCCGGGATGGCCGACTGCGGGCGGCCGATTTCTCTCCCCTTCGCGTTACATCGGCCTACATGAGTGTGTTGATGCGCCCAGGTGTGGCGGCGATGACATCCGCGGACGGTTCGACTCCGCGCTCGTGAATTCAAGCGACCAAAATCAGGCGGGAAACGTTGAGAAACGAACAGTGAATCCGGATTGGCTTAAGTGGAGGCGTTGCGCGCGCTCCGAGGGATCGGCTTAGAGCATGTGCGGACTGATCGGGATCGCCTCAACGCGTTGTATCGGTGATCGTGCCTGGCTGGCCGCCGGCCGCGACACTATGCTCCATCGAGGGCCAGACGATGCGGGCGAATGGTGGTCTCAGGACGGGCGGGTCGGCTTGGCCCATCGGCGTCTGTCCATTCTGGATCTCTCGCCGCTCGGACATCAGCCTATGCATGACGATGCCCGAGGACTCTCGATCTCGTACAACGGCGAGATCTACAACCACGAAGATCTGCGCAAAGAGTTGAGCGCTCTGGGTTTTGCATTTCGATCCCATAGCGATACGGAAGTGCTGCTTGCCGCGTATGCTGCTTGGGGAATGGAGTGTCTGAAGCGCTTGAATGGCATGTTTGCCTTCGCTTTATACGACGCCAGGCAACAGAAGTTGTATCTGGCACGGGACCGGGCTGGTGAAAAGCCGCTTTTCTATCGTCTCGCTGATGGCACGCTGCAATTCGCGTCCGAACTCAAGGCGCTGTTGGCGAATCCGGCCATGCCACGTCGCATCGACCCGGACGCGCTCGACTGTTACCTGGCACTGGGCTACGTGCCGGGCCGGAACTGCATTCTGCAGACCTACAACAAGCTGCCACCGGCCCATGCGCTCTGCTTTGATCTGCAAGGCGGCGCGATCGCTGTGTCGCGCTACTGGTCATTGCCGGAATTGTCGACGCATTCAATGAGTCCGTCGCTGGACGAAACGGCACTTCTCGATGAACTCGAGCAGCTGCTCGAGAGCGCAGTGGAGCAGCAAATGATGGGGGACGTGCCGGTCGGTGTCCTGCTCAGCGGAGGGGTCGATTCGAGCCTGGTCACTGCCATGGCGGTTCGCCGCTCGCAAAAGGTACGGACCTTTAGCATTGGTTTTCCAGGGCATGGGAGCATGGACGAGACGCCTCACGCAAGATTGATCGCACACCACTTTGGCACTGAGCATACGGAGCTGATGGCGGAACCCACCACTGCCGATATCCTGCCGAGCCTTGCGAAGCAGTTCGATGAACCGATGGTCGATTCATCGATGATTCCCACCTGGTTGGTCAGCCATCTGGTGCGACGACACTGCAAAGTGGCATTGGGTGGCGATGGGGGTGACGAGTTGTTCGGAGGGTATCCTTACTATTCGCGACTCCTGTGGCTTCGCCGGCGGCTCGCGCATGTCCCGACAAGTTTGTGCAGTGCGGTCTCACTCCTGGCAGACCGGTGGCTGCCGGTGGGCATGAAGGGGCGCAATTATTTGCAGGGCTTGGGCACTGATTTGCGTGAGGGATTGCCCTTGCAAATCAACGGAGTGTTCGACAGAAAGACGAGGCACAAGTTGATGCGCAATCATCCAAACCCTAGCGCATTTGCTGAAGGTATGCATTTCGCGCTGACTCCTGTTTCGCGGGACGTCCTGCAGCGTGCCACCCGCATGGACTTCAATAACTATCTGGCAGAAGACCTGCTCGTCAAGGTCGATCGATCCAGTATGCTTAACTCGCTCGAGATTCGCGCCCCGCTGTTGGATTACCGCTTGATTGAATTCGCATTTGCAAAAGTGCCCTCGACGCTCAAGGCGACGGACCGCCACAAGAAGATCTTGCTTAAACGTCTCGCCGATCGGGTGTTGCCGGCTGGATTTGATCGGCACCGCAAACAAGGCTTTTCCATTCCCTTGGCGGAATGGTTGAGGAAAGGACCATTTCGTGAGCTCTTCTTCGACACATTGACCAGTACTGACTGCTTGTTTGATCGAAGCGCGGTTAATTATTTGTTCAGACTGCAGGATCGCGGCTTCAACAACGGTGAGCGACTCTTCGCCCTTGTGCAGATAGAATTGTGGCGAAAGCACTATGGCACCCACCTGTAACGGTCCGATCGCAGCGGCAATGCTTTCTTGAGAGCATGAGCGCATTGCCAGGCAGACCAACCAACCCACGCGGGACGTACGGCCTAGTCGGAATTTGATGGCCATTGCCTAATCGGACTGGTCCGGAACCAGCTCACTCTGGCGGCGCCCCCAACTGCGCCATCGGGTGAGCGATGAAGAGTTGGCCTCCTTACGAAGTAAGTACTTCAAGTGAAATATCTGTAGCCCTCTATCAGTAATGAGCGAATTGGATACTGTACTTTTCGCCTACCGAACCTAGGATATCGCTAAGCGCCTGATCGAGAGATTCCATGTCCCTATAAGCTGCGGATGGC
>NZ_CAIZIZ010000356.1 GCF_903933125.1 uncultured Lamprocystis sp.
GCGCCGCACCAGTTGGGCGGCGGCGAATTTCGTCAACTCAACCGCAGACCCGGACGCCCTCGTTATTTCCCGCCAGGATTGGCAACGCGTGCTGAATCAACTGGCCTCGACTCCCTGAAATGGCCAAAGTCGAGACCTACACCTCGAACGCGCTCGAAGGCAATACCCTGACACGCCAGGAGACGGCGCTGGTGTTGGGGCAGGGGATCACGGTCCGCGGCAAGCCGCTCAAGGACCATCTTGAGGCGATCGATCACCAGGATGCCTGGCGCTTGGTGCGGGAGCTGGCGCAACGTGGGGCGCCGATCGTGGAGTACGACATCCGCCAGATCCATGCCTTGGTGCTCGGGCGCAGCGATCGGGACGAGGCGGGCCGCTACAGTCAACGCCAGCGCATGATCACCGGCTCCCTGGCGGTGCTCCCATCGCCGGCCGAGGTGCCAGCGCTGATGGGCGATTTCGCCCGCTGGCTGGCGGCGGCGCCGGCGAACCCGGCAACGGCCGGCGAGGCTCACTATCGACTGGTCGCCATTCATCCGTTCACCGATGGCAATGGACGTACCGCCCGCCTCTTGATGAATCTGATCCTGTTGCAGGCCGGATTTCCCCCCGTGGTGATTGCGCCGGAACAGCGGCCGGACTATGTGGACGCGCTGGAAACCCGCCATGTCAGCGGGGACACCGCTCCCTGGCAGGCCTTCATGACAGCGCGACTGATCGAGAGCCTGGAGCGTTATCTGGAGATCCTGGAGAAGGAGCAACACGACCCAGCGCCAGGGGGCGGCGGCTGATGCCGAAGAAGATGCACCACAAAGGCACGAAGGACACAAAGGAAGAGAAATGCATTCTTTGTGTCCTTCGTGCCTTTGTGGTGAATTCCTTTGGTGCAGCGATACCGAAGAAGATTCACCACCAAGGCACAAAGGACACAAAGAAAGAAAATTGTATTCTTTGTGCCCTTCGTGCCTTTGTGGTGAATTCTTATTCATGCGGCGGATGCCGGAAGCTGATTGAGTCATGACGATGATTAAGACGCTCCAACGGCTGTTCAGCGTCGGCACCTGTGCGGCGGACGATGGGGCTCTGGCGCCTTTGCTGACCGGTCTGGCGCACCTGAGCCCGGATGGGGGCCGCTGGGTGATCAGTCGTCAACTGCTTGGCCTGAGACAGACGCTTAGCGGGGATCAGGAGGTGATCGCGGCGGTGTTGGCCACCCAGCTTGAGATTCGCATGCCCTGGGTGCGGCTACTCGCGGCGCGCTGCCGGGAGGCGGGGCAGCTCGCGGATGCCAATGCCTTGGTACAGTTGGTGAGCCGCCTCGGCGGGGCGGCGGCCTGGGTCGAGGCCGCAATGGCGCAGGCGACCTTGGACCCGACCACGGCGTCGGCACTGGAGCGCGAACTCTTCGGCTACACCGCGGATCAGGCGCAGGCGACGCCGGTGCTGACGCGCGTCATGGCGGCGGCAAGCCAACTTGCCCACTGGCAGCAGAGGCCGCTGCCAGGGATCAGCCCGATCGATCGGACCGGCGAGCGTGTGGATGCCAACTGGTGCCCCGGGCGCCTGGTGGCCCATCCGGATGGCGCCGGGCCGGACGAGGACTTCATTCTTGGCGGCCGCTGGCCCGGCGAGGAGGGGGCCGATCCGCTCGCTTGGGTGCAGCGCGGCCCATGGCCGTTGCTGCTCGCGGCCATCGGCTATGTGCAGGATTCGTGGGCGGCGGAGGCGCGCGGGGGGCTGCTCCTGGAACTGCCGCCGGGCCAGTACCCGCACCATCCGACGGAAATTGCGGTGCTGGTGGCGGGGGACGACGGCGCCGAGGTGCTGTGCGGGTCACTGGGCGGCTTCGTGCTTGGGCTGCTCAGCCGCCTGAATATGGCGCTCTTTCCGGCACCCTTGACGGAGGCCGCACTGAACGCCCGGCTGTCGCCACTGATCGGTGAGCTGCAACGGCGCCAGGTCTGGCGCTTCCAGGAGGGGCTTTCCGGTCAGCAGGGCTTCTATCGGGTTCACCCGAAATTCTCGGACGCCTGCTACCAGATCAGCGGTGTGCGTACCCTGGGGCTCAATGGCCGGGGTCTGCGCCGGGCCATTCGCGAGCAGGCGGAACAGTGGCGGATCGAGCGACAGGGCGGAAGAGGTTCACCACAAAGGACACAAAGAAGAATTATGAATTCTTTGTGCCCTTTGTGCCTTTGTGGTGAATCTTCTCGGTGAGCACTTGCAGGTCTGCGGGGAAGAATTATGCACCACAAAGGCACGAAGGACACTAAGGAAGAAAATGGAATTCTTTGTGTCCTTCGTGCCTTTGTGGTGAATCTTATCGGTAAGCATCTGCATGTCTGCGGGGAAGAATTATGCACCACAAAGGCACGAATGACAAGAGGGAAGAAAAAGGAATTCTATGTGTCCTTCGA
>NZ_CAIZIZ010000357.1 GCF_903933125.1 uncultured Lamprocystis sp.
CGGCACCGCCGTGGCGTCACGTGCGGGGCCTGCGCCCAGCTGCAAAAATGGCCAAAGTCGAGATACTCTACGCTCTCGACCGCGCCCCGGACCAAGCCGGCCATCTGGGGGGTGAGGGCAATGCTGAGTTTCTCGACGTTTGCCATGGGTCAGTACTTCCTGGTCCGATCGTAGTAGCTATTGCTACTGTTTTCCATCGAGCCGTCCCGGCGCGGTCGGCCGCGTCCACCTTGTCCGGGTGGCACTTCTGGCTGGCCTGTTGGTAGAGGCGTTTCAGTTCCTTGACGGAGTCGGGCGGGAGTTGCGGGGGCGCCGGGGTGTCGCGGGCGGTCTCGTTGGCGTCGCGGTAGTCCTCGTAATCGGCGCGGGCGCTGTCGGCCTCCGCTGCGGCCTCCTGCTCGACCGCGGCCTGACGGCGGAGTTTGTCCGCGCACAGTTCCAGGTAGCGGGTGATCAGGTCGCCGATCTCGTGACTGGTGCGGAGCGAAAAGGCATGAATCAGCCGCTCGATCTCGGCCTTGTCGTCGGACAGGGCGGTGACCTGATATTCCAGGCCGCGCAGGGTCAGGCGCAGGTCGGCGATGTCCTGGTCGGTGGCGATGGTGAGGGCCGTGGCGCGCTGGAGGTAGTCGGCGATCCAGGCCACGGCCGTGGCGGTGTCGCGGCCTTGCAGGGCGGTGAACAGGGGTTCGAGACGGGCCGCGGCACCCGCGGGGCGGAGCTTCTCCAGTTGCGGGGCGAGGGTGTCCCACTCGTCGAGCAACAGGAGGTTGCGGACGATCTCCAGGCGACGGCGAATCTGGGCCTGGTCGATGGCCGGCGTGCTTTGGCCGTGTTTGGCCAGGAGGGCGTCGAAGGCGTTGAGGTAGTCGGCAGCGATGCCGGTCTCAAGGTCGTCGGCACCGGCGGCGATGACGGTGATGCTCTCGTCGTTGGCCTGCGCCCGCTTGGTCCAGTTGTAGGACCCGATGATGACGGTGGCGCGGTCGATGACGCAGAACTTGTGGTGCATGATCGGGTCGCGGTCGTCGCCCGCGGGGATCAGGAAGACCTCGCCGCCAATGTCCTTGAGTCGCTCAAAATTGAGCCGGCCGGCGCCGACGTTGATCCGGTCGTGCAGGACCGCAAGCCGCACCCGCAGGCCCCGCCCGGCCTGTCGGCACAGCACATCAAAGAGATCGCGGTCGGTGAACCAAGCGACCGCGACGACGATTTCCTGCGTCGCTGCGTTCAACCGCCGGGCGATCTCTTGGGGGATCTTCTCGAAATGGGCGGTCGTTTCCATTTGGTGTCCGTTGACTGCCTGACGAGTAGGGAGGGTAAACCCCGCGGGGGGCACCGATGGGGCATCGTACCGAAGCACAAGGGCCAAGCCAAACGTCAGGTCCGGGATAGACCGGGCACAGGCTTCGCCGTCTGCCGGTGAGCATCCCAGGGTCGCCGCCGGATTCCACCTGGTGTCGAGCCCGATGGCTGGCGATGATTGTCGGGGGGCCGCGGCCGGGATCAAAGTCCGGGCGACTGACCGGCGATAGTGTTACCGTTGTGACGGTGGATCAGACGGTGAGGCTCTGGCTTGTGCGTGCCGGCACTTGGCCGGGCACCATTGCCGAGGTCGGGCGCAGCTCAAGGCCCGCGCGATCCTGCCGACGGGGCTCCTTGCTGGTGGGGCGTCCCTTGATGTCGGGCAGGGTGGTTAAGCTGGCGGAGGTGGCCGCCGAGGGCGGGCCTAGATCGTTGAGTTGGCTAGATCCTCTCTCGCCATGGGTCGATGATTTCCGCATGGATCGCAGACGCGAAACGATGACGGAAACGAAGTATTATTCTTGAATATACGCTCAGCATCTCTGTTCGATATTTCCATGATGTCACGATGGCATGGATCTCCGGTGTCGCTGGGCGTTACCGCTATTGTGTGAGTGTTTGGCAAGATGGATGTATCGAACATCCAGAATATGATTGGCGATCCGATGACATGGGGGTAGTAGTCATGAAGGTGTCTACATATCTCTCCAGTATACTCCATGGCGCACTGATTACAGACGACCGAGATACCCCCTTCTGAGGAGTTACGAAAAGCAAGACTTTGGAATCGTTTTTTGTTTTTGTCGTAATGTTTGTCATGAATGACTCGTATAAGTTGCATAGGCTTCTCAGGCTTCTTATTTTCTCATAACAATCGCTTAGGCTCAGATTTTCCTCATACTCTATCTCTTCGTTGTTCTTTTCTTGCAGAAAGGTCAATAAACCATTGTTTTCAAAAGTAAACTCAATGTAGTCATTTCTTGTGTACGCAGTTACCCGAACCTCTCCATTGATTCCTGGAAAGGCGTCAATTGTGGTAAATCCGTTTGCCAGAAAGAAGACGACAAGCTGCTTAGCATTGTTTGCAGTCGAAGGCAAACATGGTCTTCCTTCACCGTAGCACCATCCATTGCCTAGGTTTAGGAAGCCTTCTATCTTAAGTAACGCTGAGTGGTTCATGGCGAGTTCTGGTCTATCTCTGTTGTGATGGCGTCTCCCACATTCTTAGTGGTCAATATGATTGTGTTGGTTTTGCGCTCAAGTTCGTCAATTGCTTTAGTCAACGATTCAGCAAGCGTCTTGGCGACAGTATAAGATGTGTTCATGACCTGGGTCGGCCTTCCGTTTAGCTGTAGCGCAATGACTACATCGCCGGTTCCCACCATGATGGCAAACCCGTTAAAGTAGGTTGTCGGGCAGTTTGCCGGGAATAACGATTGCGCTTGCTCGTGGTCTTCTGTCATTGGTTTACGCTCATATCTTGTTTTTTTCAGACGATAACTCGCAGGTTTCCCGGTGCTGCCAAGTGCCAGCCGTTAGCATCTTGCGCATGTAGTGCTTGAGTGTTCATCTAGGTGTTCTCGGCTATGGGGGTACTAGATATAGTGGTCCACGAAATGCGAAACCACAATATATGGATCACGCAACCAATTGTTTCACAAGTATCACTATAGCTCAGCTTCTGCCTACCGCGCTATGACACAAGGTTACTACGTCAGGACGGGAAAACCCCTTGGGGCGGGCCTTGCCGATGGACATCAGCTCACCGCGAACGACCAGACGAGACCGAAAGGGCCAGCCGCACCCGTGGCGCACTGGTGGCGCACTCGCCAGCGAAAAACGGCACTTATCCACCAGCAAGCGCAACAATCGAGACGGGGTAACAGCCTGTTTTTCTTGCTGTCCTTTGTTGTAGAATGTTGAATGAGCTTGACTTCAAATCCAGTTGGGGCCGTCAGGCGGCCCTGGGTGAGTTCGACTCCCACGCCCGTCCGCCATCACCCCAAGGTCCCGACCCCATGACCACGCCGCCCCCCACCGACCCGATCCGTCTCACCCAACTGTCCCACGGGGGCGGCTGCGGCTGCAAGATCGCGCCCAAGGTCTTACAGGAGGCCCTGGCCGGGCTGTCCATGGGCTTCCCCCACCCAGATCTCCTGGTCGGCAACGCCACGGCGGATGACGCCGCGGTGTTTCGGCTCCGCGACGATCTGGCGCTGGTGGCGACCACGGATTTCTTCATGCCCATCGTGGACGATGCCTACGACTTCGGCCGCATCGCCGCCGCCAACGCCATTTCCGATATCTATGCCATGGGGGCGACACCGGTGCTGGCGCTGGCCATCGTCGGGATGCCGATCAACACCCTGCCGATGGCCGAGGTGCGGCGAATCATGGCCGGGGGCGCGGCGATCTGTCATGAGGCCGGTATCCCCCTGGCCGGCGGCCACTCCATCGACGCGCCCGAGCCGATCTACGGACTGGCGGTCATGGGGACCATTCATCCGGATCGGATCAAACGCAACGCCGACGCCCGCCCCGGCGATCTGCTGATCCTGGGCAAACCGCTGGGGATCGGCATCCTGAGCGCCGCACTGAAAAAAGGCTTGCTGGATGAGGCCGGCTACCAGGCCCTGCTCGATACCGCCACCCGACTCAACCGACCCGGCATCGCCTTTGCCGAATGGCCCGGCGTCCATGCGATGACCGACGTGACCGGCTTCGGCCTGCTCGGGCACCTGCTCGAGGTCTGCCGGGCCTCGGGGGTTGGCGCCCGCGTGGAGGTCGCCGCCGTGCCGGTGCTCCCCGCCGCGCTGGACTTGGCGCGCGCCGGGCATGGTCCCGGCGCCATCGAGCGCAACTGGGCGAGCTATGGGGCTGAGGTGGTCCTGGACCCGGCGCTGCCCGCCTGGACCCAACGCCTGCTCTGCGACGCCCAGACCAGCGGCGGGCTGCTGGTGGCCTGCGCCCCGGACACGGCCGGAGCGGTGCTGGAGCGCTTCCGTGCGGACGGATTCGCGCAAGCAGCGGTGATCGGCGCGTTGTTCACGGGACCGGCCGCGGTGTCTTGTCGTTAGGGACGCGGCAGCCGCCGGCCAATCGGCCCACTTTCGATCTCTGTCGGTCATCGCTTCGGGCGCCCCGCGATCCGGAGTAGGGGCGGGTTTGGAACCCGCCCCTAGCAGCCTGTCGGACTTTAGGCGATTTCCGAGTAAGACGCTATCAAGAAGCAAGCACCTCCGTAGGAGCCCGCTTGCGGGCGACGTGACCTGCCGGAATCGCGTCATTGTGCCCCCACCCGTCGCCCGCAAGCGGGCTCCTACGGGTTGGATTTTTCGCCGAAATTACCTTAAGTTAGAGGCTTATAGGGCTAACTGTGTGGTTGGCCTACGCTTGGCCAGCACAGGTGGTTGATTCATCTTGGGGGCTTTCCTGGCACATGAGGGTGCCACACAATTCGCCCCATGAGCGAAAAAGACAATGGGTTATTGTCATGATGCGCCTCACCTGGCTGGTGATCCATCATTTCAACGCAACACATTGAAATCCTTTGTGTCCTTTGTGTCCTTTGTGTCCTTTGTGTCTTTGTGGTGCAACTGCTCTTTCTAGGATAACAGCCATCAGGAGACGTCCAATTCCGTCGTCCGCAGATGCCGGCTTCCATGCCAGAAGTCCACCACGGTGAGCAAACGCTCGCGGGCGAAGGGCTTGGTGATAAAATCGTCCATACCCGCCGCGCGGCAGCGGTCTTCTTCTTCCGTGAGCGCATGGGCCGTCATGGCAATGATCGGCAACGCCCGCACCGACCCGGCCAGGGACCGTATCCGCCGCGTGGCCTCGAGCCCGTCCATCACCGGCATGGAGACGTCCATCAGCACGCTCCCCAGCGGCTCGCGGCACACTGCCGCCAGGGCCTCGACCCCGTTGTCGGCGGTGCGCACCACGTAGCCGGCCTTGGTCAAGGCCGCCGCGGCGACCATCCGGTTGGTTTTCACGTCATCCACCAACAGGATGGGCAAATCCCGACGGGTCATCCCGGCTGGTAAGTGACAGGCGGACACAGGCTTCGCTGCGACGACGGGCACGACCGCCCGCTGCGCAACCGCAAGCGTCAGCTCGAAGGAAAACCGGCTGCCTTGCCCAGGCGCGCTGTCGATCGCGATCTGCCCTCCCATCAAGTTGACGATGCGCTGGGAAATGGCGAGCCCCAGTCCGGTGCCGCCCGACTGCTTCACAGCGCCATCGTGGATCTGGCTGAACTCATCGAACAGCCGCGCCTGGCGGTCCTTGGGGATGCCTGTTCCCGTATCCTGCACCTCGAAGCGCAACCGTTCGCAGGACGCGCCGGTGCACAGAGTCTGCACCCCCAGACTCACCTGCCCGGAGTCAGTGAACTTTACGGCGTTGCCGAGCAGATTGATCAACACCTGGCGCAGCCGCAAGGGGTCGACCTGCACGGCGGCGGGGAGATCGGCGGCCAACGCGATGCGCAGGTCCAATCCCTTGGCGCGCGCGAGCGGACGCACGGTGGCGGCCGCCCGTTCGACCAGCTCCGCCAACGCCGTCGGCTCCGCAAACAGCGTCATCTCGCCGGCCTCGATCTTCGACAGATCCAGGACGTTGTTGATCAACTCCAACAGGGCATGTCCAGCCTCATTCGCCATGACGAGGTGCTCGCGTTGCTCCGTTGACAGCACCCAGTCGCGCGTCATGTCCAGCGTGCCGAGCACGGCATTCAGCGGCGTGCGCAGTTCGTGACTCATGTGGGCCAAAAAGCGGGACTTGGCCGCATTGGCCGCATCAGCCGCCGCGGACGCCGCCTGTGCCTCGGCCGCCGCGCGCTCGGCACCGGCGCGGGCCTCCTCCAAGGCGTCATAACTGCGTTGCAGCCGCTCGGCCATCTGGTTGAAGGCGCGCGCCGTGTCGGCCAACTCGTCGCGCCCTTCGACCGGAATGCGGTGACTCAGTCCCCCGTCCACGACCCCCGTGGCAGCGAGTTCCTGCGCCGCACGCTTGAGCATGCACAGCGAGCGTGTGAGGTAACTGCCGAGCAACAGTGAAAACAGGGCGACCAGCGCGATCTCCAGCAGCGCGATGCCGAGCAGGCGCCGCCGCGCCTGATCGACCAGTTGCACCTGCGCGGCGGTGGACAAGCCGATTTCAATCAGACCGAACCCGGTCCCGGCCTCGCGGATCTCCGCGCGCGCGTGCAGCACACCGCCGGCCACCGCGACCCCCTGGCGGCCGTCGGCCGCGGCGTCGGCCACCGCCGCCTCACCACGGGTGACCAGCCGCCGGCCGTGACCGGTAACCCGCAGATAGGCCACGTCCGGGTTGCGCATCACCGCGTCGGCAAAGGTATCGAGTGAGGCCAGATCGTCGGAGAGCACCGCATCCTTGGCCAGGATGGCGAACAAATCGACCGTCGAACGCGCCCGTTCCGCGATGGCGTCGGCCTTGGTGGACGCCAGATAATCGAGACTCAGCCAGACCAGCACGGCCAGGAGTACGATCTCGATCAGGGCAATACCAAGCACGGTCTTGAACCGCAGCGACAGCCGCCCGAGCGGGGACCAGGCCTTCATGGCGGCGCGTCAGACGCGGGGAAGGCAAGGATGTCGATGCCGAGCGCGCGCACATCATCCCAGTCAGCGTCAACGGCGGAATCAATGCCCTTAAACTCGATGGCAGCAAGCAGCGCCTGACCCGGCGGCGCGTCCGCCAGCGCCGTCATCGCCGCGCGAATCCGGTTGATCAGCCGCGGGTCGACCCGCGGATGGGCAGCAAAAGCGTGTGGTGTGAAAGGCTGGGTTCGCCACAGCACCCGGAGCTGCTCGCGGGTCTCGGGCGCCGTATTCTCAAAGGTCCGCTCGATGCCGCCGCCGGCCGGATAGAGCCCCTTGGCGACCGCCAGGTAAACCGACTCGTGAGATCGGACATAGTGCGGCTGGACGGTGATACCGGCCTGACGGAGCGCCGCCTGAGGGAGAATGGACGCCGCAAAGGCCGCGGGCGCGGGAAAGGCGACGGGCTGGCCGGCAAGCGCCGCGATGTCGGTGATCGGGGCGTCCTTGCGGACCACCAGAATGCCGCGGATACCAGGGCCGCGCTCCCGAGCGAAGGCCTGATAGCCGGGTGCCGCATGATAGACCGTGTAGTGATAGGGGTTCATATAGGCCAGATCATACTGCCCCTCGGCCAGGCGCGCCTCGAAGGCCGGGATATCCGGCGCCGTGCGGAATTCGATGCGCACGCCCGCCGCTTGACCGACCGCGTTCAGGAGCGGCACCCAACGCTGCACCAGCAGACTGGTCGCCTGCTGCGGGACAACTCCGAAGGTCAACACCGGCACGGCGTCGACGGCCGGGGCGATCGGCTGGTCCGCGGTCGCATTGGCGACGACCAGCAGGCAGCCGAGACAGGCGAGACAGGCGAGGATTCCCAGGAGCTTCGGATGCATGGCGTTCACTCTTAATGCGTATAAATCGTTCGGCGCGCTAGACTAGGCAATAAATACGCCATAACTTATAAACTCGACTTTGGCCATTTTCGCAGCTGGTCGCAGGCCCCGCGCGTGACGCCACGGCGGTGCCGAAGCGTGTGCTGAGCCGGCGATTGCGGCGGCCGATCGTCGCGACCAGCCGGCGGGCGTGGCCCGCGGCGCTGCACAGGGGGAGGCAGGCGAGCCACCAATGGAGTACCGTCCGCGATCGACCAAGACAACGGACGTACCCGCGGATGCCCCACCTGCCAGCCTCAATTGTACCGGTTTGATTTGCGTTTGCGCCCTTGTTCACCGCGCCGACCTGGCGCCACGTGCAGGTCTTGGTGACCG
>NZ_CAIZIZ010000358.1 GCF_903933125.1 uncultured Lamprocystis sp.
AATTCATTCGCCCCTACAACCCAACAGGCTTTCTGCGCATGCGCAGTCGGGATGCCTATTCACGGAAATCGCCTTAGGGGCGACTAAAGTCGCCCCTACACGTTGGTACATTGTTTCCCGGAAATCACCTTAAGTCGTGTAGCGCCTTGAGTTCGTGCTCGCAGACGACGTAGGCAACCGGCCGGCCGCGCCGGGTAATCTTGATGGGCCCCCGTTGTGCCTGCTGATCGATCCGCTGAACGTCGGGTAGAGGCAGGTCACGACCCGGAAGAGATATTCAGCCTGACGTGACGAGCGGCAGTTCCGTTCCAACTGCGGACAGCCGGCCCAGGAGCGAGAACCAAGACGAGTCGGTCGTAAGCTCCCTTGGTGCCGCCGTGGCTCCTGGCCGCATGAGCGTTTCGCGTCAACACTGACTAGCCCTGAACGCTGCCGGTCCGGTTTGTCCAAGTGCAGACAACCGTCACGCGCGCGCAGTGGCGGACCTTCGTCGAGCAGAGCAAGGTCAGTCTCAACCTTCCCGGTATCCAGGGCGTCGGTTTCGCCCTGCTGATCCCGCCAAGCACCCTCGACGCACACCAGGAGGCGATCCGCGCCGAGGGGTTTCCGCATTATCGCGTCTGGCCGGAGGGGAACCGGCCGGTCTATTCCTCGATCATCTACCTGGAGCCCTTCAGCGGCCGCAACCTGCGAGCCTTCGGCTACGACATGCTCTCCGAGCCCGTGCGCCGGGCCGCTATGGAGCAGGCCCGGGATGAGGACGTGGCCGCGCTGTCGGGGAAGGTCCGCCTGGTTCAGGAGACAGCGGAAGATATCCAGGCCGGTACCCTCATGTATGTGCCGGTCTACCGGTCCGGTTTGCCCACCGGCACCGACGCGCAGCGTCGGACGGCCCTACTGGGCTGGGTCTACAGTCCTTACCGGATGACGGATCTCATGCAGGGCATCCTCGGCGGGGCGGATCGGCACGACAGTCAGAGTGCAGAACTGGCCATCTATGACGGGGATCGGATCGCCCCGGAGACCCTGCTCTATGACAGCCGCCCCGCCGGGGCCGCGAACGATCATGCCGCGCCTCGCGCGACGACTCTGCCCCTGGACTTCAATGGACACCGCTGGACCCTCTCTGTCGCCCGTCCGCCCGGGTATCTTCCTCTCAATCGCGCCCTTCCCGTCCTCTTGGTGGCGATCGGCGGTGGCCTCATCAGCCTGCTGGTGGCCGGTCTGCTCCAGGCCCTGATGCGCTCGCGCCTTCGCGCTGTCCAGCTCGCCGAGGAACTGGAGGCACGGCAGCGCGCGGAGCAGGAGATCCAGTCGCTCAATGCGGGACTGGAGCAGCGGGTGGCGGAGCGCACCGCCGCGCTGCGGTTGGAGATCGGCGAGCGCCAGCGGGTCGAGGAGCGGCTGCGCGGGAGCGACGCGCTGGTCCAGCGGCAGTTGGCGGAAATCCAGTCCTTCTACGACGCGGCACCCGTCGGGCTATTCGTGCTGGATGCCGAGCTGCGCTATCTGCGCATCAACGGTCGGCTGGCGCAGATGAACGGGATACCCGTGGAGGCGCATCTCGGTCACAGCGTGCGCGAGCTGCTGCCGGACCTCGCGGACAGCATCGAGCCGCTGTTCCGCCAGATCATGGCCACCGGCGTCCCGATGCTCAACCTGGAGGTGACCGAAGAAAGCGCAGCCTGCCCGGGCGGCCGACGTTTCTGGCGGGCGCAATACTATCCCCTGCGGAGCGCGGCCGGTGAGGTCATCGGTATCAATGGCATGGCCGAGGACATCACCGAGCGCAAGCACATCGAGGATGAGGTGCGCGAGCTCAATACCCATCTCGAGCGCAAGGTCGAGGAGCGCACCGCCGAGGTCCTGGCCGCCGCCGCGGCGCTGCGCGAGCGCGAATCCATGCTGCGGGCGGTGATCGAAAACGTCCCGTTCGAATTCTGGGCGCGCGATCTGGACGGCCGCTGTTTTATGGAGAACGCCGTACTGGTCCGGCATTGGGGCAGCCTGCTCGGCAAACGCCCGCAGGACGAGGCCGTGGATGCGGACGAGCTGGCCCTGTGGATGCGCAACAATGCCCGCGCGCTGTCCGGCGAGGTGGTGGACGACGAGGTCCACTATGTCGTGCACGGGGAAGAGCGCATCTTCGAGAACATCGTTGCCCCGATCCGCGTGGGAGAGCAGATTCAAGGCATCTTCGGATTCAACATCGATATCACCGAGCGCCGGCGCGCCGAGCAGACCCGCGACCTGACGCTCGCAAAATATCAAACGCTGTTCGAGAGCTTTCCGCTCGGGATCACGGTGGCCGACAACCGGGGACAGATCCAGGAGGCTAACGCCATCGCTGAGACCCTGCTGGGCGTTCCCCGCGATGAGCACCTGCGCCGCCGCCTGGACGGCTCCGCCTGGCAGCTGTTACGACCGGAAGGTACAGCCATGCCTGCGGAAGAGTTTCCAAGTATGCGGGCGCTCAGGGAGGGTGGCGGTCCGCACCTTGGGGAGTTGGCCGTCGTCCGGCCCGATGGGACCTTGACCTGGCTCGCAGTCACTGCCGCCGCGCTGCCGCCGCCTGGCGGCGGCGTGGTGGTGACCTATGGCGATATCACTGAGCGTGTCTCCGTGGAGATGGGTCGCGAGACAGTGAGCGCCGCGGCGCGGCTCGCTGGCACTTGCGAATCGCTGGAGCGCTTCCGTCAAGAACTTCCACACCTGGTGACCGCTCGGCTGGGTTTCCCCATGGCGGCCGTCGCGCTCCTGGATTCCGATCGCGGCGAGCTGGTCTTCGCCGGTAGCGTCGGCATGCCGGGCGTGCACCCGGGTCTGCGGGTCCCGTTCGCGGCGGGCCTGGCCGGACTGGTCGCCGCGGGCGGTCTGGCACGGGTGGAGCCGGATGGGCCGCTTCCCGCAGATTCGCTGCCTCTACCCTTGCAGTCGTTGGGCGTGGTCACTTTGCTCAGCGTGCCGCTGACGCTCGGCGAGCGGGTGCTCGGCCTGCTGTTGCTCGCCGACACGCGCCAGCGACCGGAGGCACCGCGTCTACTGAACACCCTGATCGCCGTGGCATTCGCGATCGAGCGTCTCGAAGCCCAACATGCGCTACGCGATGAAGCGGAGCGACGCCGCATCCTGTTCGAGCAGTCCAGTGACGGGATTGTCCTACACCCTGACGACGGCTCCGTGGTCGAGGCCAATCCGGCCTTCGCAGAGATGCTGGGCTACTCGTTGGATGAGCTGAAAGGTATGCATGTGTGGGACTGGGACGTTGGGGTTTCACGCGACGAGTTATTGGACAAGTTCCGGCGTTTCGATGCACGGCACATCACCCTTGAGACCCGCCATGAGCGCAAGGATAAGACCCAGTACGACGTTGAAGTGCGTGTGAACTGTGTGGAATGGGCGGGCCAACGCTTTCTGTTCTGTCTGCATCGGGACATCACTGCCCGCAAGCTGGCGGAGGCCGCGCTGGAGCAGCACCGCGCGCAGTTGGAGACGCTGGTCAGGGAGCGTACTGCCGAGCTGGAGCGGGCCAACCAAGCCCTGTCCAAGAGCGACCAGCGTCTGAGCGCCATGTTCGATATGAGCCAGCTGGCCAATACGCTGGACGAGCAGAGCCTTTTGCAGCATGGGATCGACGAGGCGGTGCGGCTCACGCAGAGCGAGATCGGCTATCTTCATTTCGTCGCCGACGACCAGGAATCCATCCGACTGGCCACCTGGTCGAGCGGGACCCTGGCCACCTGCCAGGCCGACCATGAGGAGCACTACCCCATCAGCGAGGCCGGTGTTTGGGCGGATAGCGTCCGCTTCAGGCGAGCGGTCATGCACAACGACTACCAGCACTTGGAGGGGCGTCGCGGCTACCCCGCCAGCCATGCGCATCTCGTCCGCCACATCGGGGTTCCCGTGATCGACGACGGGCTGGTGCGCATCCTCATTGGGGTCGGCAACAAGCTCACGGACTATGATGACACTCACCGAGCGCGGCCGGGTCGTCTTGCGGGCGCGCGTGGAGCATGAAGATGAGGCTGGGCTCTTAGTGCGCTTCGAGGTCGAGGATACCGGGATCGGCATCGCGCCAGCGCAGTTGGCGCAGTTGTTCGAGGCGTTCCAGCAGGCCGACGACTCCACCTCGCGTAGATTTGGTGGAACCGGACTCGGCCTGGCGATCACCCGCCGTCTCGCCCGCCTCATGGGTGGTGACGCCGGTGCCGCCAGCGAGCCGGGCCAAGGCAGCCGCTTCTGGTTTTCGGCACGGCTGAGGCGTGGGCAACCCCCGGCGCTGGAAGCGACGGCCCTGCCGGCTCGTACTGTCGCAGCCGAACTGGCCGGCGCCCGAGCCGGCGCACGCATCCTCCTGGCGGAGGACAACCTCATCAACCAGGAGGTGGCGGTCGAGATCCTGCGCGCGGTCGGCCTGCGCGTCGACATTGCCGGCCATGGCCGCGACGCCGTCGACAAGGCGCGCGCGAACGACTACGACCTCATCCTGATGGACATGCAGATGCCCGAGCTCGATGGGGTCGAGGCGACACGCGCGATTCGCGCCGTGCTGGGTCGCGAGCGCCCACCCATCCTCGCGATGACGGCGAATGCCTTCGACGAAGACCGGCAGCGCTGTTTGGCCGCCGGCATGGACGACTTCGTCGCCAAGCCGGTCGAACCGGATCAGCTCTACGCGGTGCTCATGAAGTGGCTGCCGCCACGCGATCACAGCGTCCCCGACACGCGAGAGACGGCGCCAAGCGCGCCAAGCGAGGATCTGCATCGACGCCTGAGCGCAATCGATGGACTCGACTTTTCCGGCAATCGACTGAAGTCACGATGTTGCATGGTCTGTGTTCGAGTCAGTCAGCGATCAGGGTGAGATCCGTCGGCGCCGCGACCGCGCCGGGGCGCGGGCTCAGACTCCCGTCAGTGCCCCGGTCGCGGCGATGCCCGCCGCGCCGGTCCAGTAGCCGTCCACCAGACCGCCCGGTGCCAGGTCGCGCAACCTGGCCAGGCCGTTGGCGGTTGCGAGGTCGCCGCTGAGACAGGCGGCGTAGGTTCTGACGATCTCCGCGGTGTCGTGGGATTGCGGGCTGATGCGCAACAGGTCGATGCCCAGTGCGGTCACGTCATCGAGTGACGCGAGCAGGCTGTGGGTGGCTGCTGATTGGGTCTGGATGCCGTTGAGTGCCAGGAAGGGCTTGCCCTCCTGGGTGCTGATCAGCAACCCGTCCGGGTGTTCGCCGCAGCGAAACTCGCACTGGTCCTTGCCTTGGCCGTTGTTGTAGGCGGTGAAGCAGCGTGCCGAGTAGGCCAGGGGCAGCCGACCGAAGGCGAAGACCTCGCACTCGACGCCGACCGGCCGGACGCTGAGCAGATCGATCGCCGTTGCGCGGCCCAGTTCAACCGGCAGTACCCAGCGCTTGAGCCCGCGCGCGGCCAGGAAGCTCAGCGTGCGTTGGTTATAGAGATTGATGGAGGGGCCGGTGACGAACGGACGGCCCTCCAGGAAGTCCAGGGCGGCGAGGTCGTTGGCTTCGATCAGGAAGCGGCGGTCGGCACACTGCCGCTCCAGGGTCTTGAGTTCCCCTTCGGATTCGATCAGGGCCAGGGTGGAGATCACCGGTTCGCGCCCGCTCGCGGCCACCCGCTCCGCCAGGTCCCACCAGTCTTCCGGGCGCAGGAGGCGGCGCTTGGAGCAGATGGTCTCCCCCAGGTAGATGACCTCCACCGGGGTCTCGATCATTTCCGCGTAAAAATCCAGAACCTGCTCGCGCGGCCAGTAGTAGAGCAGCGGCCCGAGCGACAGGCGCGGACGCTGTGGGGTGGATGGGTTGATGTCCGTCGGCATGGCGTTCGCTCGATGTTGACTGTACTTTGAATCTAGCGGGGGGCCGTCCGGCCTCGACGAGGCGCTTGGCCTCGCCGTTGCTTAGCGGCTGGACGCTCGGCCTCAGTGCCAGGTCCGCTCGTAAGGTCCGATGGTCGTCTGGGTGCCTTCGGAAACGCGCGCCAGGGCGTCCATCCAGTCGGCCTTGGGCTTGAAGGCCGCGGGGTTGCGTTGGCAGGAATCGATGGCGTCGCGCCACACCCGCGTGACTTCCGACACGTAGCGCGTGCTGCGCTGGCGTCCTTCCAGTTTGATGGCGGCGACCCCGGCGCTCATGATCTGCGGCAGCAGGTCCAGCGTGTTGAGGCTGGTGGGTTCCTCGATGGCATAGCGGGTCTCGCCCTCGACCTCATAGCGGCCCTTGCAGATGGTCGGGTAGCCCGCCGGTTCGTCCCGGTCGCGCCGCTCGATCAGGATGCCGCCCAGGCGGGTCTCCTGGCCCGCCGGGGTGTCGCTCCACTGCACATGCGCGGCGGGCGAGCAGGCGCCGAAGGTGTTGGGCGACTGGCCGGTGGCGTAGGAGGACAGCAAGCAGCGCCCCTCGACCATCACGCACAGACTGCCGAACCCGAAGATTTCGATCGGGACCGGGCTCTCTTTGATCAGATGGGCGACCTGGGCGATGGACAGGACGCGCGGCACCACCACGCGGCGGATGCCGAAGTGCCGGTGCATGAAGCGGATCGCCGCCGGACTGGTGGCCGACGCCTGCACCGACAGGTGCAGCCGCAACTCCGGGTGGCGCTCCGCCGCATAGTCAAGCACGCCCATATCGGCCAGGATCAGCGCATCCACGCCCAGGTCGGCCGCCCGATCGACCGCGTTGGTCCAGCGCTCCCAGCCCTGGGGCTGGGCGTAGGTATTGACGGCGACGAAGACTTTGACCTTGCGATCACGGGCATAGCGCAGACCCTCCTGGATCTGCTTGTCGCCGAAGTTCAGTCCGGCGAAGTGACGGGCGTTGGTGTCGTCGCGAAAGCCGATATAGACGGCGTCGGCGCCGTTGTCCACGGCAGCCTTGAGGGAGGGCAGATTGCCGGCGGGGCAGACGAGTTCCATGATGATTCGGTTCTCTCGATGAAGGGGATAGTCAGGCGGTGCGGGCCAGCAGGGGCTGCGCCGGCGGTGCGCAGCGTGCTCCCTGGCGCGTGCCGCGGCGATGCAGCTCGGCCTCGATGCGGTTCAACACCGCCCATTTCAGGGCGCACCAGTCCGGCGCCAGCAGGATCGAGCGGGCAGCGGTGCCGGTCAGGCGGTGGAAGATCACGTTCGGCGGCGTATGCTCGATCAGGTCGGCGCAGATGGCGACATAGTCGTCCAGGTCCAGCGGGCGGTAGTCCCCGTGCTGCCACTCCAGGGCCAGGCGGGTGTGCCGGACCACATGCAAAGGATGCACTTTGAGCCCTTCCACCCCCAGTTCCAGCACCCGTTCCAGGCTGTCCATGGCGGCGTCGCGGCCCTCGCCGGGTAGCCCGATGATCAGATGGGCACAGACCGGCAAGCCGCGCCGATGGGCGGCGCGGGTGGCGGCGCGGAACTCGGCGAAGCCGTGGCCGCGATTGACCCGCGCCAGGGTGCGGTCGTTGGCCGATTGCAGACCGAGTTCCAGCCAGACTTCCTTCCCCTGGCGACGGTAGCCGGCCAGCAGGTCCAGCACCGGTTCCGGAACACAGTCCGGGCGGGTGCCGACCGAGATCCCGATCACGTCGGGCAGCGCCAGGGCTTGGTCGTAGCGTTCACGCAGCCGCTCGATATCGTCGTAGGTGTTGGTATAGGCCTGGAAGTAGGCGATGAAGCGCCGCGCTCCGGTCCGGCGGGCGAGCACGGCGCGTCCGGCGGCGATCTGGTCCGCGACCGACGGCGCTTCCTGCGCGTGGGGGCTGAACGATTGGTTGTTGCAGAAGGTGCAGCCGCCGCGCCCCTTGGCGCCGTCCCGATTGGGGCAGGTGAAGCCGGCATTGATTGCGAGTTTGTGCACCCGCTGACCATAACGCCGCAGCAGGTCCTGTCCGAGGGTCGTGACGCGCGCGCTCAGGATGCGCGCAACGGGGAGCGCATTCGGTGAGTCATCCGAGTGTGCATCGGGAAGAACGACGGTAGGGGCGCGATACATCAGCGGAAAGCTACCCCGTCGAAATGACTCGTGTCAATTGGCGGATCGCGGCGCGCTGCCGGCAGGCGGCGGCCGTCAGGGCGCGGGGCGGTTCGATGTCATTGCACGTGACTTGCCTTGGGTGGTTCGTGTAAGCTTTCAAGTCTTTGTTTTCGCTGTTTCGTCGAATGGCGTCTCGGCATCTTGAACATCACCCGCCGCGGGTCTGTCGGCGCGGCCGAGGGCGACTGAATTGGGATATTTTTACGTTTTGCTCGGACTCGGGGGACTGGTGCTCCTGGCCTTCATACTCAGCCTGCGCAAGCGCCTGGGGCGTCGCTATCGGCTGCCCTACGTGGTGGATGAGTCGCTGTTCACTCCGGCACAGCGCGCCTTCCTGGTGGTGCTCGAACGCGCGGTAGGTAGTGACTACCGGGTTTACGGCCGGGTGCGGGCGGTCGATGTGATCGGCCTGCGCCGTCGCCCGCGCCTGGATCGCCGCAGCCGACGGCGTGCCCTGGAGCGGTTGTGGGACGGGCACTTCGATTTCCTGATTTGTTCGGCGCAGACCGGTGCTATCCTCTGCGCGGTCAATCTGACGCCGCACTCGCGATTGCGCCGCGGGCCGCCCCACAATGCGCTGGATCAGATCTGTGCCGCTGCCGAGTTGCCCTTCGTGCGTTTTGTCGAGGCCGAGACCTATCGGGCGGCCGAGGTCGCCGCACCGGTCCTGGCGGCGATTGCGTCCCGACGGCCGGCCGCGGCCGCTGTAGCGGTCGAAGTGCCGTTGCCTACGGAGGTTCCGGGCGAATTGCGCGAGGTTCTGCATGGGTTGTCCCAGGTCATGGCGGATGACGGTCGGTCGGCGCGCATCAAACCGCTGCCCGTGCCGGCCAAGCCCAAGGAGCGGACCACGCAACCGCCGCCGGGTACGCCGCTCGAGGTCGTGGTGTCCCGTCGCGAACCGACCCTGGTCGGCGACGGGGATGTCGACCTGGGACCGGTATTCAGCATCGACGACGACCTGCACGAGGACGAACGGCCGGTGCGGGCGCGGCGGTCCTGAGCACGTTCAGATGGTCGTCAGGCTGACCCGATTGCGGCCGAGTCGTTTGGCCGTGAACAACTGGCGATCGGCCGCCTCGATGAGATTGGCCGGCGGCTCGTGCCGCACCGGCTGGCAGATCGCGGCACCGAGACTGACCGTGACCCACGGGGAAACGGGTGACGCGCCGTGTGGGATCTGGAGCGCTTCGATGCCGGCACGCAGTTGCTCGCTTACCGCCGAAAGCCCCTCGGCATGGGGCCCGATCAGCAGGCAGATGAACTCCTCTCCGCCATATCGGCCGACGAAGTCCCCAGCCCGTTTGATCTGCTGAGTCAAGGCCTCGGCCACCCGACGCAAACAATCGTCCCCATCCAGATGACCGTGGGCGTCGTTATATTCCTTGAAATGGTCGATATCGACCATCGCCGCCGCCAGGGTTTGACCGGAGCGGAGCATCCGTCGCCATTCATGGTCGAGTCGCAGGTCGAAGGCGCGTCGGTTGGGGATGCCGGTCAGACCGTCGATATGGGACAATTGGTCAAGAAAGTCCCGTTGGCGCTTGAGTTCCAGGTGGGTCCGCACGCGCAATCTGACGATGGCTTCTTTGAACGGCTTGGTCACGTAGTCCACCGCGCCCAGCGCCAGTCCGCGGGTCTCGTCTTCGGCATCGGCCAGGGCGGTGATGAAGATGATTGGAATCGACTGGAGCAGCGGGTCGGCTTTGAGCGCCGCGCAGGCTTCGTACCCGTTCATCTCCGGCATCATCACGTCCAGAAGAATCAGGTCCGGGGCGCAGGTCTCGGCCAGTTTCAGCGCCTGTCGGCCGTTGGTGGCGGCGGAGATCTGGTGTCCTTCGTCGGCCAGCATTCGGCTCAGCACCCGGATATTGTCCGGAACATCGTCTACGATCAGTATGCGCACGCGCGGCTCCAAGGGTTGCGTTTCAGCGGGGTGCATGGTGGGCGATCCGATCGCCCTATCATATCGCTCAACGACGCACTCATGGCGCCGGATTTCGCATCAATGCTCCACCGTTGCGGGCCTGTGACCCGCCGGTGCCGCCCGAACAAGGCAGGTGGTCCATGCTGTCCAAAGTGACTGATCCGTGGTCCGCGCGGCGGATGTTTCAGGTTTTGCCCTGGCTGATCCTGGCCGGCGGCCTGGCGCTCACCGGGCTGTTGGGATCGCAGTTGCGTCAGCACGAAACCGCGGTCGAGCGGGCCGAGTTCGCGCTGCGCGTCGACGAGGTGGTGGGCGGTTTACAGCACCGCATGACGGCCGACGCCCAGATCCTGCGGGGGGTCGCCGGTCTGTTCGAGAGTACCGGCGAGGTCAGCCGCGAGGCCTTCCGCCGTTACGTGGAGAACCTGCAGCTCGCTGAGTATTATCCCGGCATCCAGGGGGTCGGCTATGCCGCGGTGGTACCGGCCGCCGACAAGGCGCGCCATGTGGCTTTGATGCGTGCCCAGGGCCTCCCCGACTACGATATCCGCCCGTCCGGCGACCGCGATCCTTACTCGTCGGTGATCTATGTGGAGCCCTTCGATTGGCGCAACCAACGCGCCATTGGCTTCGACTTGTTGACGGAGCCGGTGCGGGCCGCGGCCGCGGCCCGCGCCCGCGACCAAGACGGGGCGGCCATGTCCGACCGGGTGACGTTGAAACAGGAAGCGGACGGGGAGGTGCCGGCGGGGGTCCTGCTCTTCGTGCCGGTCTATCATACCGGTCTCCCACTGGATACCGTCGCGCAGCGGCGGTCGGCCCTGCGGGGCTGGGCCTACGCGGCGCTCCGAATCCAGGATGCGGTCAATGCGTTTTTGCTCAGCGACTATCGCGAGTTGTCAAAGCGCCTCTCGCTACAGATTTTTTCGACGGAGTCCCAGGCCACTGAGACCTTGCTTTATACCCTGAATCCGGAGCTGGATGCCGCACTCGATCACCTCGAAATCGTGCGTCCGATCACCATCGCGGGGAGCGACTGGATCTTCCGGGTCGCGCCGCTCGTGGCCCACCCGACCGGTTGGCGAGCACATGCAGTCAGCCTCATCGTCATGGTGACTGGGTCACTGCTGACCCTCGCACTCGCCCTGTCCATGTACCTGCTGACACGCAACCACCTCCGGGTTGCCGCCGCGCTCGACGAAGCCGGCCGTGCCAATCGCGCCATGGCGGACCGGACCGGCGAACTGGCCGAAAGCGAGGGGCGAGTCCGGGCGAAGCTGGCCGCGCTGCTGGATCCGGCCGGGGATCTGGAGACGCTGGACCTGGCTGATATCGTGGATTGTCATGCGATTCAAGAGATCATGGACGAGTTTTACCGACTCACACAGATCGGCTTGGGCATGGTCGATTTGCAGGGTCAGGTGCTGGTCGGCACTGGCTGGCAGGCGATCTGCACGCAATTTCATCGGGTCCATCCGGTCACCGCCGGCAACTGCGTGGAGAGTGACACGCTGCTGTCGCAAGGCGTGGCGCCGGGTGCCTATCGTACCTACCGGTGCAAGAACGGCATGTGGGAGATGGTGACCCCGATCACGGTCGGCACCAAGCACATCGGGAATCTGTTCCTCGGTCAGTTTCTTTTTGACGACGAACCATTGGACCTGGAGGGATTTCGGGCGCAGGCGCGCCGCTACGGATTCGACGAAGCGGCTTACCTCACTGCCTACGCCCAGGTGCCGCGCTGGAGCCGCGATAAGGTTGATACGGTGATGCGGTATTACAGGCGCTTCGCGGAGCTGATCTCCCGCTTGAGCTATGCCAATATTCAGTTGGCGCGGGCACTGACCCAACAGCAGCGGGGCGAGGAGGCGCTGATTGCCGCCAAAGACCAGGCGGAAGCGGCCAACCGCGCCAAATCAGTTTTCCTGGCCAATATGAGCCATGAAATCCGCACCCCGCTGAACGCCATCCTCGGTTTCGCACAAGTCCTGGCGCCCAATCCCGGCTTGAACGCCATCCAACGGGATGGTCTGGTCACTATCCAGCGCAGCGGCGAGCACCTTCTGAACCTCATCAACGACATCCTCGACCTGGCGAAGATCGAGGCCGGACGCATGATTCAACAGGCGGCGCCTTTCGAATTGCCGCGACTCATCGCCGATATCGAGGCGTTTTTCCGGCAGCGTGTCCGCGACCAGGGGCTTGAGCTGACGATCGAGACCCGGGGGCTGCACCGGGTGGTGGTCGGAGACAAACTGCGCCTGCGTCAGGTCCTCATCAACCTGGTGGGCAATGCGGTCAAGTTCACGCCGGCAGGACAGGTGACCGTGCGTGTTGAACGGGCGAACGGTGACAGCGTCCGCTTCAGCGTCCGCGACACGGGGGCTGGAATCGCCGCGGAGGATCTGACGCAGGTCTTTAAACCTTTCACCCAAACGGCCACGGGTCGAGCAGTACACGAGGGCACCGGACTCGGCCTGGCCCTGAGTTCCCAGTATGTCCGGCTGATGGGGGGAGCACTGGCCGTAGACAGTACGCCGGGCCAGGGGAGTTCCTTCACCTTCACGATTGCGCTGCCGCCGGCAACCACTGCCGAACCAGACGCGGCCCGCGGTGAATTGTTCCCGGCGGTCGGCCTGGCACCGGGCCAGCCGGTGTGTCGGGTGCTGATTGTGGATGATCAGCAGGACAACCGGGAGCCGCTGCGGGCGCTCCTGGACACCTTGAATCCGCAGCCCCCGGTGCTGGAGTTCCGGGAAGCGGCCGACGGTCAGGAAGCGCTCGCGGTCTGGGAGACCTGGCAACCGCACGTGATCTTCATGGATATGCGGATGCCGATCCTCTCCGGCGAAGCGGCCACCCGGCTGATCAAGGCGCGGATCAGCGCCCGACCCGATGCGGTCCGATCCGCCATCGTGGCGCTCACCGCCAGTGCGTTCGGCGAGAACCGCGAGCAGTTCCTGGCCTGCGGTTGTGATGAATTCGCCTGCAAACCGTTCCGGGCTGAAGACCTGTTCGCCATCCTGGAGCGCTGTGCCGGGCTCCGGTTCATCCGCGGGGCGGCGCCGTCAGTAACCGACCGCGGGTTGTCCCTCCAGACCCTGGCCATCCACCTGGCAGCCTGTCCGGCTCGATGGCGCACCGACTTGGGTGCGGCGGTGGTCTTGGGGGATTTTATCCGGATCACCACGCTGCTGGAGACGCTCAAAGACACGCATCGCGCGCTCTACGCGGCGCTCTCCGCTTGGGCCTACAATTACGATCAGGATGCATTTGTCGCGCTCTTGAACGCGCATGAAGCGGTTCGCGCTGACGGCGGACCGGAAGATGGGGGGCTGGAGGCACTACAATGACGACCGATACCATCGATCTGGCCCGCTCCGAAGAGCGCCTGCGGCTGGGCATGGCCGCCACCCGCGACGGTCTGTCGAACTACTCCCGCCGGCTGATCGAGGCCAGTCTCGATCCGTTGGTCACCATCAGCACCGACGGCCGGATCATGGACGTTAACGCCGCGACCGAAGGGGTTACGGGCCGTCCGCGGGAGGAACTCATCGGCAGCGATTTCTCGGAGTATTTCACCGAGCCGATGCGCGCCGCGGCCGGTTATCGGCAGGTGTTTTCGGAAGGCTCGGTGACCGATTATCCGCTGGCGATCCGCCATGCGGACGGTCACGTCACTGACGTGCTCTACAATGCCAGCGTCTATCGCAATGACGCGGGTGAGATTGCCGGCGTGTTCGCAGCCGCGCGCGATATCACCCTGCGCAAGCGGGCCGAGCAGGCCGTGCGCGAGCTCAACACCAACCTGGAGCGGACGGTGGCGGAGCGCACCCGGCATCTGTCCGAGGCGCTGGAATTCCAACAGACGATTCTGCTCAACTCGCCGTTATCCATGGCGGTTTATCACGCCAATGGTCAATGCGTGCTGGCCAATGAGGAGTTAGCCCACTTGGTTGGTGCTCCCCGCGAGGCGCTGCTTGCCGGGAACTTCCACGCGATACCCTCCTGGCGGCAATCCGGGCTGCTGGACGCCTGCCTGACCGCGCTGCGTCAACAACAACCGCAGCAGCGCGAAATCAACTTGATCAACGTGGTCGGTAAGGAAGTCTGGTTTGATTCCCGCATCCTGCCGATTCGCCTCAATGGCGAGGATCACCTGCTCATCCAGTTGATTGACTTCACGCACCGCAAGCAGGCGGAGGAAAAGTTGCGCGAGACCAACGCCTACCTGCAGAATCTGATCAATTATGCCAATGCCCCCATCATTGTCTGGGATCCGCAATTCCGCATCACGCGATTCAATCGGGCCTTCGAGTTCCTGAGCGGACGCACCGAGGCGGAGGTGCTTGGGCAATCGCTGGCGATTCTTTTTCCGTCCGCGCTGTGCGAGGATTCGATGGCGCTGATCCGCCAGACCTTAAACGGCCAGCGCTGGGAGGTGGTCGAGATCAAGATCCAACATCGCGACGGCTCTCAGCGAACCGTGTTGTGGAACTCGGCCACGCTCTTTGCGCCGGACGGGCAGACCCCGTTGGCCACCATCGCCCAGGGTCAGGACATCACGGAGCGCAAGCACGCGGAGGACGACCTGGCCCGCGCAAAGGAAGCGGCGGAGGCGGCCAACCGTGCCAAGAGCGAATTCCTGGCCAATATGAGCCATGAAATCCGCACCCCGCTGAACGCGATCCTGGGCTTTGCCCAAGTGTTGGTCCGGGATCAGAGCCTGAACGCCGCCCAGCGTGACAGTCTGACCACCATCCATCGCAGCGGTGAGCATTTGCTGACCCTGATCAACGACATCCTCGACATGGCCAAGATCGAGGCCGGCCGTATGAGCTGCCGGGCCGCCCCCTTCGATCTGACCGCACTGGTCGCGGAGACGGCGGCGTTTTTTCAACAGCGGGCCACTGACAGCGGGCTCACCCTGACGGTGGAGGCCGCGCTGCTTCCCGGACTGGTGGTTGGCGATGCCATGCGGTTGCGCCAGGTCTTGATCAACCTCATGAGCAACGCGATCAAGTTCACCAAGGCAGGCCGTGTGTCGCTGCGGGTCGCGGCGGCCGTCGGCGAGGTCCGGTTCAGCGTCGATGATACGGGGGTGGGGATCGCGGGTCATGAGCTGGAACGGCTCTTTGAGCCCTTCAGCCAGACCGCCAGTGGCCGGCAGGTCCAGGGCGGCACCGGTCTCGGCCTGGCTCTGAGCCGCCAGTTTGTCCGCCTCATGGGTGGGGAGTTGACGGCCCGGAGTACGCCGGGTCAGGGTAGTTGCTTCTCCTTCGCACTGCGACTCCCGCCGGCCGACGGTGCCACGTCGACCGTTGACCCGCGCCCGCCCGTCACCGGCCTGGAGTCTGATCAGCCAGCCTGTCGGGTTCTTATCGTGGACGATCAGCAGAACAACCGGGAACCGCTGCGGGCACTGCTGGACTGGCTGAACCCGCAACCTCCAGTGCTGGAATTCCGCGAAGCGGCCAACGGCCAGGAGGCGGTCGCGGTCTGGGAAGCCTGGCAACCCCAAGTGATTTTCATGGACATGCGCATGCCGGTCTTGTCGGGACAAGAGGCGATCCGGCAGATCAAGGCACGGATGGCGGTTCGGCCCGACGCGGTGCAGTCCGTGGTGGTGGGGCTGTCCGCCAGCGCTTTCGACGAGAACCGCGACCAGTTTCTGGCCGGCGGCTGCGACGACTTTGCCCGCAAGCCCTTCCAGGCCGAGAACCTGTTTGACATCCTGGAGCGCCATGCCGGACTGCGTTTCGTCCGAGCGGCGGCCGTGCGGCCAGCCGGCACCCGGTTGTCTACCGCCGCATTGGCGGCACGCCTGGCCGCTTGCCCCCTGGACTGGCAAGCCGCCCTGCACCAGGCGGTCGCGCTCGGTGAGTTCGATCGGATCACCAGCCTGGTCGAGCAGCTCGGTGACGCCGATCCGGCGCTGCGCGAGGTGCTGAGCCAGTGGGCCTACAACTTCGATGCGGATGCGTTTTCAACGTTGCTCAATAGATGTGAATACGACCTGGAGGCGCTTAAGGCCCTATCATGACTAAGGATGCGAACCGAGAGACCAAGCCGATCCTGTTTGTGCGCTCGCCCCAGCTCATGCAAATGCGCGATCCGTTGAAAGCGCTCTGGAACTGCGCCCTGGCCCCACCGCCCGAGCCCGCTGCCGACGCCAACCCGCTGGACGCAAGCGACTTCAATCTGGCACAGCTCGTCGACTTCAGCCAGATGAACGAGGTCTTTGCCAACTATCTCGAGGTCGTTGGTCTGCCGGTCGCGATTATCGATTTTCAGGGTCATGTGCTGGCCTCCTCCCGCTGGCAGCGGATCTGCATGGAGTTTCACCGGATTCATCCGGATACCTTGACCCGCTGCCTGGAGAGCGACACTTGCCTGTCCCGTCAGATGCAGGAGGGGAAGGGATACGCCATCTATCGGTGTCGCAATGGGCTGACCGATTGCGCCTCGCCGATCATCATTGAGGGGCAGCACATCGCCAACCTGTTCATCGGTCAGTTTTTCCTTAAACCGCCCGTTATCGAGGAGTTCGAGCAGCAGTGTGCCGAATTCGGGTTCGACCATGATGCCTATTTTCAGGCATTGCGTGAGGTGCCGATTCTCGAAGAGGAACGGGTGCCCGCGATTCTTAATCTGCTGGTGGGGCTTTCCCATCAGATCGCAAGACAAAGCCTGGCTGAACACCGGCTCCGGATCGCCTATGCGGGGGTGGAACGACAGGTCCGTGAGCGTACCCGTGAATTGGCTCAGGCTAAGGACGCGGCCGAGGCGGCCAATCGCGCCAAGAGCGAATTCCTGGCCGGCATGAGCCACGAAATCCGCACTCCGCTGAATGTGATCCTCGGATTCACTCAGGTGCTGGCCCGCGACCCCGCGCTGGGTGTCATGCAACGCGACAGCCTGGCGACTATCGAGCGCAGCGGTGAGCACCTGCTGACCCTGATCAACGACATCCTCGACATGGCCAAGATCGAAGCTGGCCGGATGACCCTCCAGATGGCCCCTTTCGATCTCCCGCGGCTGATCGCGGAGACCGAAGCATTTTTCCGGCAAAGTGCCCGGCAGCGCGCGCTTACGCTCAACACCGAGTCCGCGGTACGCGTGCGGATGGTCGCTGGTGATCAGATGAAGCTGCGCCAGGTCCTGATCAACGTGGTCGGCAATGCCGTCAAGTTCACCACTCAAGGGTCCGTGACGTTGCGGATTGAATCCGTCGGTGGTGATGCGATCCGCTTCAGCGTCAGCGACACCGGGGTGGGGATTGCCCCGGAGGAGTTGGCGCGGATCTTCGATCCCTTCACCCAGACCGCCAGCGGCCGGCAATCCCAGGGAGGCACGGGACTCGGCCTGAACCTGAGCCATCATCTGGTCCCGCTCATGGGCGGGACCTTGACCGCCGTCACTACGCCGGGTCAGGGGAGTTGCTTTTTCTTTACCCTGCCACTCCCGGCGACCAACGACGTCGCACCTGCCGCGGACCGGACCGCGGCTACCAGCGTTGGCCTGGAACTGGGACAACCGGTCTGCCGGGTCCTGATTGTCGATGACCTGGCGGACAATCGGGCCCCGTTGCGGACGCTGCTGGAGGGGCTCAATCCGCAACCGCCGGTGCTGGAGTTTCGGGAGGCCGCGGACGGCCGGGAGGCCGTGACCATCTGGGAAACCTGGCAACCCCAGGTGATCTTTATCAGCAATTCCAAATTTGGGCGGCATCGCGCGCCCCCTGGTGGATGCGGCGCGCGCAACCACCGTGCCGGGTCCATGACACCGAGCGGCGCGCCTTATCCACCCTACAACGGAGTCGGTTTTCGTAGGGTGGATAAGCGCAG